>JAFGNZ010000156.1 GCA_016926755.1 Myxococcaceae bacterium
CAGCCTCTTTGCGCAGCGTGCGGAACCACAGCGGCAGCCCGGCCCACACCTGCTCTGCATAGCGCAGGGAAAGCATCTGGAGCAGGCTTGAGCAACGACCAGATCCGGAACATCCTCGGCGCGGGGGATCCGACTTACGTCAACGGGACCATGGTGAGGGAATACCAGATCGACCCGGGCTCCAACTCGTTCCTCGAGTTCATGCGCAAGGATCTGGGGGTGGGGACCGGGATGGGCTCGCTGCGCGACATCGCGGACTCCAACCAGGGGGCCACTTCCCCCTCTCCGCTGGACGAGACGGGCGATGGCCTGGACGCGACGGAGTTCCTCGAGGTCGCTCAGGACATCTACAACGCCAAGGCCGACATCCGCCTCCTGCGGGACGATCCGACCAGGGTGGGCGGCTAGTACTACTGCGTCAGATCAGCACACGGAGTGAAGATTCTGCCTTTCACGGCGCCCCGACTGAAACACGGCTCCTCGGAAGATTCAGGGCGACTGCACCCGGCGTGTGCGTGTCAATGAAAAGTGACGCAGCAGTGCTAGGGGAGCGTCCACGAAGCGAGTGAGAGGCGTCGGACGGAACGAGGGCTGGTGCTCCTCCACCAGTCCACCGGCCTGCTCCCCGCGCCGGATTCGGGGGACCAGCGCATCATCGACCTCAGCACCAGCGCGGTCGGGCGCTTCGAGTACGCGCGCATCGAGAATGTGACGCAGGTGGTGAGCGTGCCCGAGAACCCCGCGCTGGGCTGTGGACAGGCCGCTCAGCCCCTGGCTGTACACCTCCCTTGCCAGGATGCGCGCGACCCCATGCGACTGCTGCGCGCTCACCAGCCATCCGGCGATAGGAACACCGAACTCGAGCTCCGCCTCGAGGGCCGCGGGCATCAGCAGCGCCAGGGCGAGTGCCACCGCGAAGCGCCTCCGGAGCAGCAGCGCCACGTACGCCAGCGCCCCCACCAACGCGAACAGTCCGATGAGCCGATCAGGCTGCCCGCTGCCATTTCAGCCCTCCAAGGCCCCGGACCCCTGTCCTTCCTGCCCCTACACAGCCTCCCGCAGAGGCGATAGAGCCTCCGGAAGAGGAGCCGAAGCCGTGTTGCCCTACTTCCCCTTTGATGAAGACACGTACGCGCTGAAGCTGGGGGTCCAGGCGCTGCGGGCTGGCGAGTGCCTCATCGAGATCGATGAGGCGCACTACCGGAACGAGCTCGCGCTCAAGGAGTCCCTGCTCACCGCCGACCCTCGTGCCCGCTTCCAGGCTGAGCCCGGCACGGCCCCTCTCCAGTGGGAGGCGGTGACGACAGTGCTCCCGAAGATGGCGGAGCAGCACCCCAGGCACTTCGAGCTGAGGGTGGAGGGGGCGCGCTGGCGCTGGCGCAACCACCTGCTCGGCACGGAGACGCGCTTCACCCCGGGTGAGCCGGGCAGCCTCCCGCACGCCCCGCTCGACTGGCTCGGCCGGCAGGTCCAGGAGGATCTGCTGCTGACGGATGGGACGCGCGAGGGAATGCCGCTGGTGGCGGGGCAGCTCTGCTTTCCCTCCGCCTGGTGCCTCGACGACAAGCTGGGGCGTTCGATGTCCGAGGTCCACGCACCCGTGCCGCGCTTCAACGAGCAGCTCGGCGCCTCCACCTTGCGCCTGATGGAGCGGCTCAAGCCCGAGCGGACCGTCTCCCGCATCAACTGGGCCATCACCGTCACAGACCGGCTGGACCTCGAGCCCCGGACGCTGCCCGAGTGGCGTCACCTGTTCAGCGGCATCACCGCGCGGAACGCAGGCGAGCGCTGCTTCCTGCGGCTGGAGCGTCAGACACTCACCCTCCTGCCGAGCACGGGCGCCGTCCTCTTCACCCTCCACACCTACCGCGCACCGGTGGCTACCCAGGTGGAGGCTCCCGAGCGCCGCCGTCGCCTCGCCTCCGTGCTGCGCACCGTTCCTCCCGACACGCGACAGTACAAGCGGCTCGCGCCATTCCTCGAGCCGCTCATGGCCTGGCTGGAGGCTGGCCTCTGACACCAGGGGCCTCTGCACCGCGGCGTCTCCCTTGCTGCGCGTGCTTCCACGGGGACGGCCTGGTAGACGGCTCCATGGACGCTGCGGCCTCAAGCGGGAGCGGAGCCGGGGCCGGAGGAGGAGAGCCCGTCCACGAGGAGGGAGAGGCCGTGGGCAAGAGCCGACACCGGGCGGAGGGCCGCCCGGCGCGGGCCTGGACGCTCGGCTCAGGGGCCGTTGGCGCAGGCGTTGTTCTGCACGTCGTAGTGCTGACCCTCGGGGCAGTAGCAGTGGTAGTTGGAGTCGGTGCCCAGGGCGCACGAGGAGCCACCGGCGCACTGCAGCGGCGGGTTGACGAACTCACACACGTAGGGGCTGACCTGCGAGCAGTTCACGTCGTCCCAGTACCCGGTGGTCCACATGCGCGCGCAGTCCTGGTAGCCGTTCTCCGTGCCGTCCATGTCGTTGGGCTCGCCCGGGCTCCAGTTGAAGTAGGTGGCGGCGTAGCCCTCAGGGGTCTGCCAGCCCGCGGACGTGGACGACTGCCCGCTGGCCTGCTTGAGGCCGATGTACGTCAGGTCGGTGATGAGGGAGTAGATGGCGGAGTCGGCGCCGGCGTTGGCGGGGACCGCGAGCCGGCCACCCATGGCCGTGCAGTCCGCCTTGGCATTCGCCCACGTCTTGCCGCTCGAGTAGAGGTGGTACACGAGGCCGCCGTAGGTGGTCTGGGCGGCGGGCACTGGAGCGCACTGGTCGGGCAGGAGCGCTGCCTGCTGCACCTGGAGCTCGGAGACGGAGCCCGTGTTCTCCTCCTCCGGGGCGACGCCGCAGGCCCCCCAGAGGAGCGCCGCGAGACCCAGCAGCATCGGACGAGACACGACAGACAACGTGCGGACATTGCGCATGACGGACATTCCTTGCGGTAGGGGTGGAGCCGCTCCACGGAGGGAAGGTGAAGGCCGGGAGCTGCCGTGCCCGCCTCTCAGCGGGTGAGCTGAGCGGGAGCACGTCTCTTCAGACCCGCGAGGGGAAAATCCGGGCAACGGGTCTTTTTCTTTTTCGAATTCCCGCCGAGGAAGCCCTACCGGCGCGGCTGGCCGCTGCGCCGCACCTGGACGAGCTCCGCCACGATGGAGACGGCGATCTCCTCCGGCGTCAGCGCGCCGATGGCCACCCCCATGGGCGAGCGGATGCGGTCCAGCGCCGCCTCCTCCGCGCCCCCTGCCTTCAGCCGCATGCGGAAGCGCTCGGCCTTGCGCCGGCTGCCGATGACGCCCAGGTACGCCGCGGGCTTGCTCAGCAGCGCCTCCACCACGGCCTGATCCAGCGGGTGATCATGCGTGGTGACGCAGAAGTAGTCCTGGGGACCTCCCTCCTGCTCGCGCGCGTGATGCTCCGGATCCTCGCGCCGCACCTCGCAGCCGGGGAAGCGCTCGGCGCTGGCCCACTCGGGCCGGGCGTCCACCACGGTGACGCGGAAGCCCACCTTGAGCGCCAGGGCGGCCAGCTCCTTGCCCACGTGTCCGGCGCCGTACACGGTCAGCCGCGCGGGCGCCCCGTGCTTCTCCAGGAACACCTTCATCCGCCCGCCGCAGCACATCCCCAGCTCGTGGGTCAGGTGCGTCTCGATGGTGCGCGTCTGCTCCGGGCCCTCCAGCAGCGCGCGCGCGGCGTCGATGATCTGCTGCTCGATGGCGCCGCCCCCCACCGTCCCGCGCAGCGAGCAGTCCCCCAGCACCACCATCTTCGAGCCGGGCTTCTGCGGCGTGCTGCCCGCGCTCTCGATGACCGTGGCGAGGACGAAGGGGCGGCCCTCGGCGATGAGGGCGGCGATCTGCGCGTAGAGGTCCATCCGCGCTGGCGAGCCTACCGCGCCCGCCGGGGCCGCGGCCACCCGCGAGGCGGCCCCTATCGCCTCAGTCCAGCGGCAGCTACCCGGCCGAGCAGATCCGAGAAGGGATCCACCTTTGCAGGCCGCGTGGGGAGTTCCAGGTGCTGCCGTGAGCAGCAGTCCTTCAGGCAAAACTCTCCTGGACTGAGGCGCAGGTACCACCCTGCGCCTCAGCGCGCAGATTTCAAGCCGCGAGAGTGATCCCGGCCGCACCGCTCGATCACCCGGCCAGACCTTCCTACTCCGATCATGGCTTGCAGTGCTCGCCGTGCGTGCCGGTGCCATGCCCTCGAGCGCAGGAGCATTGAGTGACAGCGTCAGTCCCAGAGCACCCTGCCCCGCGGAGCCTGGCTTACCGGGTCCTCTGGCGCCGCCACTCGAGGAAGCTCCTCCTCTGGGCCGTCTGTGCCGCTGTGCCCCTGAAGGCTGTGGCGGCGGGCGTGGCCGGGCCGGAGCAATGCCCTCAGCTCCTCCCTACCTGGACCAACATCGCTCCCCAGGCCCTGATCACCACCTCGTCGGTCTACACCGACGGCCAGGGCACCGCCCATGGAGGCTGCAGAGCGGTTGACGGGATCATCGGCTCCGACGGCAACGGCGAGTGGGTGTCCAACTGGGAGGTGAATCCGTGGATCAAGCTGGAGTGGCCCACCGCCCGTACCATCAACTCCATCGACTTGTATGACCGCGTGAATACGTGGCCCAACATGAACTCCGGCGTCTTGAGGTTCAGCGACGATACGACGATCAACGTCACCGGCATGCCCACCAACGGCTCCCTCAAGTCCATCACCTTCGCGCCCAAGACGGTGACCTGGGTGAAGTTCGAGGCCACGGGCGGTGCAGGAAACCTCAACGGCTTGTCTGAGATCGCGGCCGGAGAAGTCCAGCCTGTCACGCGTGCCTACGCCCACAGTGCGGAGGTCAACCTGGTCTTCTCGCCCGGCACCCGCCTGACCGCCAGCACACCGTTCAACGCGGGCACCAGCCAGCTCGACAAGAAGTCCGGCTACGACGAGAACAACTACTTCGACTTCCCTGACGGCTCCTGGATCCAGCTCGACCTGGGCCCCGGCAACGTGCAGCGGATCAACAAGGTACGCCTGCGCTTCGGCTCCGCCAGCATGATCGCCACGGCCTATCGGATCTGGGTCGGCGATGATCCAGACAATGAGGCCAACACGTTGGTCGCCCACGTGAGCAACAACACCCGACAGATTGTCACCCAGACGTTCACGGCAACCCCAGGGCGCTTCGTGCGCGTACAGGTGTTCCGTGCGCCCTCGGGCGCGCAGCCGGTGCGGGTCGATGGGTTATCGGTCTACTCGAACGACGAGAAGCAGGTGACGCGGCACTACCCCATCAGTGAAGAGGGCTCTGGCGGGGCGAAGATCGAGCCGCTCAAGGGGTGGGGCTGGTATCACTCCACCCGCAAGGCGAGCAATCTGCTCTCCGAGGATCCGGTGACCGTCGCCCCCAGCGATCGCGATGACAGCAACACCTGGCTTGACCTGGCCTATGAAGGCGCGGCGTTCCGCATCCAGCTGGATGGCGTGTATGCGCTGGAGGAGATGCGCTTGAGCTTCGGCCGCGCCGTCTCCGCGCCGACGGAGATCAAGGTCGAGCTGTCGGTCGATGACATCCACTACCACCGGGTCTTCAACGGCAGCATCCCCTCGGGCCATGCGCCAGTGCTGACGTGGTCCACGGCCGAGGGTTGGGGTGACGCGCGGTATGTTCGTGTCACGCTGCCCAGGACAGCGCCTCCCAACCATCTGAAGGTGCTGTCGCGCGTGGAGCTGTTCGGCCTGCCCAGCACCTCGCCGACGATCATCCCCGATGAAGTGCCGGCGGGTTACACGCAGGTGGGGACCCTCGACGTCCCCTTCGACGGCTACCTCAGCGCCGCGATCTACAGCTCCAGCGGCAGGCTCGTCCGTACGCTGAAGAGCCGGGAGCCCGTTGCCGCGGGCAAGGGCCGGTCGCTCTACTGGAATAGCCAGGACGACTTCGGCGGCGCGCAGCCCGCCGGCACGTACACGTGGAAGGCTGTCATCAGCAGGGTGTCCTCGCGCGACGATGGGAGCGTGGGGAACACGGGCAACCCCTCTCATGGCCTCACCCGTGCGCCGTACTTCGCGGTACCCCTGGCCTACGACTCCGCTGGCTACCTCTACAGCGCCAGCTCATGGGAAGAGCCGGAGCTGGAGCTGATCCGCTACAAGCCCGACGGCACGCCGGATTGGGCCGTGGGGGGCAGGCTCAGCACCGCCGTCGCCACGGACGGACAATACGTCTATGTGGCGCAGTGGAAGGAGGAGGCCGGCCGGACGGCCAATGTGATCCGGCGCCACCGCGCCAGCGACGGCACCGCCAAGGGATTTCCCGGCGCGGGAGACGGCACGATCTCCATCAACCCGTACGCGGCCAACCCCAAGCCCACGAGCCAGCGCCGGGCGACGGCAGACCAGGAGCGTTGGTTCGTGGGAGTGAACGGTGTCGCCGTGGACGCGGCGCGCGTGTGGGTGGGCAACTACCGCATGAACCGAGTCGAGTGCTACGACAAGGCCTCGGGCGCGTTCATCGGCTCCTTCGCCGTGACGCAGCCGCTGGGGATCGCCGCTGATGCCAGCGGTGCGGTGTGGGTGGCCAACGCGGGCACCCGTGTCACGAAGTACAGCGCGCGGGCCCCGGGAGCCCAGGACTGGGGCACGCCCGTCGCCAGCATCTCCGGCCTGGCGGACCCCTATGCCGTCTCCCTGGCGGCTGGCGGTAGGCGGCTGTTCCTGACCGAGCATGGCACCGGGAGCGTGCTGGAGTACAACGCCACCACGGGCGAGAGGATCGCCACTCGCGGAAGACAGGCCAGGCCGGGGCCGCTGCAGGCGGATCATTTCCGTCTGAGCTACCGCTCCGGCGTCGCCGCGGATGCTCGAGGCCGGTACGTCGTCGCGGACAGCGGCAATCACCGCCTGCAGTGGTTCAATGCCGACGGCACCCTGCGCCAGTCGATGAGCAGCGAGTTCATCTCCGCTCCGTTCGTCGACGAGACCGGCACGGAGCCCACCACCGTCCTCAGCGGCCCGCGCCAATACAGCGTCAGCCACGCCACCGGCACGTGGCAGTACACCCACAACTGGACGCCCACCGACAACGCGTTCTTCGGTGAGGTCTCCCAGCGGCGCCGGCTGCGGGTGGGCGCCTCTCAGGGCACCCCGATCTACCGCGACTTCCTGTTCTACACCGCCGACGGATTCCGGGGTGGCGTGGCCGTCTACCTGCTCGAACCCGGCGACACGGGGATGCGCCGGGCCGCGGCCATTGGCTCAGGGTGGACCAGCACCGACGACAACACGCTCCCCGGCAGCCGCTGCTTCACGTGGATCGACTCTTCGGCGGATGGCGTGGTTGATCTGGAGTCCGAGGTCACCTTCCCGGCCGACTGCGTCGCGGGCGACATGCACGTCTGGGTCAACGAAGAAGGTCATCTTTGGCTGGCGGGGACCTCGCCCGCGGAAGGCGCGGTGGTCATCCCGCTCCGGGGTTTCGACGCGAACTACAACCCGATCTATGACTTTGCCAACCGGTTCTCCGTGCTGCCGGTCGACGAGTCACCCACGAATTACCGCGCGATGGTCATCCGCTCGATTCCCCGCGGCCAGGAGTTCCTCACGCTCGGCGCGACCGCACAGAGCGATGCGGCGCGTGGCACCCTGGGCTTTGGCAGGGGCCATGTCGCCACGCTCCACCATGCCGATGGCTCGGAGAAGGTGCGCGTCAACCTCCATGAAGAGTGGAAGGCCTTCACCATCGCCGCCGACGGCGAGTACTGGTACACCGGCCACTCCCGCGACGATCAGCATTGGGTCAACATGTACGATGAGAACGGGCTGCTGATCGCGACAATGCGGCCTGGAGCGCCGAGCAACTGGGGCGCCGGGTGGATGGATCACACCTCGTCGATGACGGCCAGGAAGGAGCCCGGCACCAATACCCACTACGTCTACGCCGAGGATGTCTACTGGGGCCGGATGATCCGCTACGCCACGGTGGTCAACCCCGGTGATCTGAGCCGGAGCAGCGGCAGCTTCACGTGGTGAGCTCGAAGTCCGCAGCTGCCATAGGGGCGGCTCGAGGGGCGTGGCTGGGGGCTGCTGCGCGCGAAGCCGTGCCGCCGGGAAGAGATACGTTGTCCGGGGGCAGGGCGCCTTCCACCATCTGGTACTCGCCTGCCTCGGTGCGCCAGCTCTGCATCTCGTCGTCCACCTGCAGACGGAGTTCCGTGGTGTTCGTGGCCGACTCGGAAGCGAGGTAGGCGAACAGCCGAGGCAGATCGCTCTGCGAGCCCGGCGGCGCGATGGTGACCATGAACGACTCCAGCTCCGCCACGCTGTCGAGCCACACTGATCGCTCAGCCGCTGCGCCACCGCGGGCGCATGGCCACAGGTGGTGTATCGCTGGAGCTCGTCCACTGGCTGGGCGGTGGTGTCATCGACGCGCAGCTCGTCAGCAAGGAGCAGGCCAGCAGCAGGAGCAACGGCGTGGGCGTCATGGGAGCCTCCG
>JAFGNZ010000157.1 GCA_016926755.1 Myxococcaceae bacterium
AAGGTCTCCTTGTGCAGAGAGGCTCTTGAGGCGCTGGGAGTCGGCGGGTGGCAGGGCGCCGGAGCCGATGGGCTTCAGCGCGGCCAGCTGGGTGCGCAAGACGCGCAGTTGCTCGAAGCGCTCACGATCTTCCGGGTCGAGGCTGCGGAGGATGATGCGAGAGGTGTTGGAGAGCTCCTGGACGGAGCGGCCCTTGCGCAGCAGCGCGGCGCAGAGGGCGAGGCGGCGGGCGCGGGCATTGTCCGGGTGAGCACGGACGAGGCAGTAGAGGCGCTCCTCCTCTTCGCGCAGGAGGCTCAGGACACTGGCCAGGCGGGCCTCGGAGAGACCGAAGACCTCCTGGCGCAGGTGCAGCTCGGAGCTGGCGAAGGCTCGCTCGAAGAGAGACAGGGCCTCGTCGAGATTCTGCTGGGCGAGGTGGTTCTGGGCCAGGCGCGTGAGCGAGGCGGCGAGGTCGGGATGATTCCTGCCGAGGGCCGCCTCTTGAATCCGGATCGCGCGGTGAAACAGCGGCTCGGCCCGCGCGTAGTGCCCCTGCTCATGGAAGATGACAGCGAGGTTGTGGAGCGAGGTGGCGGTGTCCGGATGGTTCTCGTCGAGGGATGTTTCCCGAATTCCGAGCGCACGCTGACACAGAGGCTCCGCCTTCGCGTAGAGCCCCTGCCTCTTGTAGAGCACAGCCAGGTTGTTGAGCAGGGTGGCCACCTGCGGGTGGTTGGCACCGAGCGACTCCTCCGTGATCGCGAGCGCGCGCACATGCCGCGGCTCTGCTTCCTCGTGGCGCCCCTGGAGCATGTAGAGGTTGGCGAGGTTGTTGAGCGACGTGGCGACCGAGGGGTGATGGGCTCCGAGGGACGCCTCCTGAACCTTGCATGCACGTTCAAGCAGGGGCTCCGCTTTCGTGTAGAGCCCCTGGTCCATGTAGAGGCTGGCGAGGTTGAGGAGCGAGGTGGCGACATCAGAATGCTGGACTCCGAGGGCTTCTTTCCGAAGCGCGAGTGCACGTTCGAGCAGGGGTTCCGCCTTCGCGTACAGCCCTTGGCTCCAGTAGAGGACGGCGAGGTTGTTGAGCGAGGTGGCGATGTCTGGATGGTGGCTGTCGAGGGCTTCTTCCCGAAGCTCGAGTGCATGCTCATAGAGCCGCTCCGCATCCTTGTAGAGCCCCTGGCTCATGTAGAGGCTTGCGAGGTTGTTGAGCGAGGTGGCGATGTCTGGATGAGCCTCGCCGAGGGCCTTCTTCTCGATCGAGAGCGCCTGCTCGAGCATGGGCTTCGCCTCCTTGTAGCGCCCCTGGCTCTTGTAGAGGGCCGCGAGGTTGCTGAGTGAGACGGCCACTTGAGGATGGTCGGCTCCGAGCGTCTCCTCCGCCATCGAGAGCGCGCGCAGATACAGCGACTCCGCCTCCTTGTAGCGCCCCTGGCTCTCGTAGAGGAGCGCGAGGTTGGTGAGTGAAGTGGCCACCTGGGGATGATGGGCCCCGAACAACTCCTCCATGATCGCGAGCGCGCGCTGATGCAGCCGCTCCGCGTCCTCGTAGAGCCCCTGCTCCAGGTGGAGGACAGCGAGGTTGTTGAGCGCGTGGGCCACTTGGGGATGACAGGTTCCGAGGGACTCCTCCATGATCGCGAGCGCCTGCGCGAACAGTGGCTCCGCCTCCTTGTAAAGCCCCTGGCGCATGTAGAGGCCGGCGAGGCTGTTGCACGCGGTGGCGACGACTGGGTGGGTGGCTCCGAAGGACGCCTTGGCCCGCGTGAGCGTCTCCTCGAGCAGAGGCTTCGCCTCCATGTAGCGCCCCTGGTGCATGTAGAGGCTGGCGAGGTTGTGGCGCGAGGGGAGCACCTGGGGATGATCGTCTCCGTGGGCCTTCACGATCGCGAGCGCGCGCAGGTACAGCGGCTCCGCTTTCGTATAGAGGCCCTGATGCATGTACAGGGCAGCGAGGGTGTTGATCGAGTCGGCGACGTGTGGATGGTGGAGGCCGAGGGACTCCTCCCGGATCTTCAGTGCGCGCTGACACAGCGGCTCCGCCTTGGTGTAGAGCCCCTGGTGCGTGTACAGGGCAGCGAGATCGTTGAGCGTGGTGGCGACCTGGGGATGATTCGCTCCGAGGGTCTCCTCCCAGATCGCGAGGGCACGCACATACAGGGGCTCGGCCTGCGTGTAGAGCCCCTGGTACACGTAGAAGCCAGCGAGGTTGAAGAGAGAGTGGGCGACTTGGGGATGGCGGCTATCGAAGGATGCTTCCTGAAGCTCGAGCACGCGCTCGAGCAGCGGGACCGCCTTCGCGTAGGACCCCAGGCGGCTGTGGCCGAGCACGAGGGTGTTGAGCGAGTCGATGAGCTCGGAGTGCTTTCCGCGGAGGGTTTCTTCCAACAGCGCGAGTGCGTCATGGACTGGCATGGCGAGCGCGCGATCGAGAAGCGTCTCGGCCGGCGCGTCGGATTTCCCAGCCTCATCCCGGAGCGCCTGCGTTGCCGCCTGGAGCCTCTGCTCCTCTTCAAGTGCCTGCTGCGTCTCAACCTGTCGTGAGCCCATGGGTGTCTCCTCTGTTGTGCTGAGGGGGCCTGCCGCCCCGCACGGGGGCAACCCCGGCTCGGTGTGAGCCGGGGGCCTGGCTGCTCAAAGACAGCCCGCGCGTCACGGGCCGTACGAGTGGTTGCGCAGCAGCGCGCTCTGGACCCGCGCGCCCTTGCGGCGCACCGCGCAGCGGTCGCCCTGGCCGAGCTCCCGCGTGTCCGGCAGGAAGCGCTCGGGGCACTGCTGGACAATCGTCTCCAGCGCCTCCCCCTGGCGCGTGCGAGACACGCACCAGGCCCCGTCGGTCGCCCACGCCGCCTCGAAGGAGGCCTTCTCCGGCTCCCAGTAGTCGGAGGCCTCGGTGGTGCGTGCCTGCAGCCCCAGCGCGTCGTACATGTCGATCAGGGTGCCAGGGACGGTGTGGCTGCGCCCGTCACCGCAGTAGTCGGCGCGCGCCATGCGGGTGCACGCCTGGTGCACCGGCTCGAGCGAGCGCCCCTCCTTCTTGATCCAGGGCTTGTAGCCCCACTTGACGCACTTGGCGATGGCGCCGTTCTCGCAGGCGAAGGTGAACTGGCCCTTGCGCTTGTGGCTGGTGCCCTTGTCGTCCCACACGCTCTGCATGGCCAGCACCCGCGGCGCCGGGACCTGCTCGGTGGGGAGGCACGGGGTCTCCCACGCCCCGGCGTGCTCCTTCCAGATCTCGATGCGGTACCACTCCATGGTGGGGTCCTCGGGAGAGGGCTCCACGTCGCAGAGGGCGACCTCCACGGGCTGGCCGTCGCTGTCGGCCCCCTGGAAGATGGCGCCCAGCAGCTTCTCGGAGCTGCCCGAGGGCGCCACCAGCCGCCCGCCCTGGAGGCGCACACCCTGGATCGCGGCGCCGTTGAGCTGCACGCCGCTGAGATTGACCGAGGCCAGCACGGCGCTGTTCGTCGGCACGTTCTCGCTCTTCGGCGAGGCCCCCCACAGCAGCGTGCCCTGGGGCCAGATCGTGCGATCGAGCTGCGAGCCCTGGCACGGGCGACGCCGGCTTTGGGCCTGGGTCTGGGGGGCGGAGGGGGCCTTGCCGACGCTCGTCGGCGCCGCCACCCGCGGCTGCGTGGCCTCAGGCTGGGAGGCGCTGGCCAGCATGGGCGCAGTGAGCAGGAGAGAGGCGGAAATCAGGAGATGTCTGTTCATCTGGGTTCTCGCGTTCGAGGTGGTATTCACAAGGGTTTGTTCGAAGCCACCAGGCCTGTCATCGCTCACGCCGGGTGGGTTCACCCAAGTGAGGCAGGGTGGGGGCAAGCTATGCAGAGTTTTTTGGCGCGGGGCGCGGCATACGCCCCCTACCGCGAAGAGGAGGGAGCGCAGACGCGCACGCCGATTCTGGCATCGCGGAGCGTGAACGTGCCGGCCTGGCGGTTGGCAATCAAGGTACCCACGCGCTCGAAGTACCAGCCGCCACCTAGCAGGACGACGTCGCCGAGGTCCGGCGTCGTGGGCAGTGCGATCTCGTAGGCGTTGCCGGCCATGTCATGGAGCCCGAAGGGGCTCGCCGATGCCGGATGGGAGCCCACCTCGTCAGGGCCGAAGGCATCGAGACGGCGCTCGTAGGTCGCGTCGATGTTGGCGTCGTCTGGGTGGACCCTATCTCCGTGCGGGTACCTGCGATCGTCGGCCCCGCCGGCCGCGCGCATCCACTCGCGCTCACTGCAGAGGCGCGCTCCCGGCAGCCGCCCGGAGCGATCGAGCCAGGCGAGATAGCCCTTGAGGTCCTCGACGGAGACGCCCGCCAGGGGAAAGCGGCGCCAGTTCTGTTCCTGACGATGGCTCCGCTCAGGATAGCGAATCGGCTCACCGTCACGCGCTTCGAGCACGCGCCCGCTCGCGAGCTGGAGGGAGAAGCTCCAGGTACGGTCGGACAACTGCCGCAGCGTGAGCGCACCGACGAAGCCAGGGCGTGGGGTCTCCAGGAGGCGCCGCTCCGGCGCCTTTTCGGGCAGCGTGTCGAGATATTCCAGCCAGTCTCCCACGGTCACCTCGGTCTGCCCGATGAGATAGCCCTCCTGGAGACAGCTCCGGTGCAGCGGCGCGCTGTGCAGGAACTCCCGAACCTCCTCCGTGTCCGCGCTGCCCATGAAGAAGCAGCCGGGCGGGATGTAGACGTAGCCCCTGGGCACCGTGGTGGGGAGCACGAGGCTGACGCGCTCCTGCTTCCCCCGCTCGAGCAGCACGGGAAGGTCCACCGGCGCACGCCCCTCCAGCGTGATGCGCAGGTGGTAGGAGCCCGCGGGGAGGGGCAGCCCGGTGAGAGGGGTCGGGCCGAGCGAGGCATGACCGGGCACGGGCTCTCGGCGCCGCACCCCCTTGTCGTCCACGTAGCGCAGGAGCTCGACAGCCGCGCCCGGTGGCTCGGTGATGAGCTCGAGCGTGGCCGGGGTCTGGAGCCGTTGCTGCCATGCCGGCTCCCTGGCCGCCAGCCGCTCGAAGCGCGGTACGAGCCGGGCGCGCTCTTCCATCCGATGGAACCGCTCGGCCAGCTCGATGCGCTCATAGGTGATCTGGATGAGGAGCTGGCGCACCTCCGGGTGCTCGTGGGTGCGATCGAGAGCGCTCTCGAGCGCCTGCTCGGCCTCGCTGAAGGCGTCGTCTACCTGCTTGAGCTCATCGAGCGCCTGGAGCCAGGTCTCCTCCGCGACGGGCCAGAGGTTCTTCGGGGCCTGAGTCCCTGCGGGGTCGCGGCCATCGAAGAGCCCGAGCGCCTTCTCGCGGCTTGCGATGGCACGCGCGCTCCACTCCCGCCCCGTGATGAGCGCGGCCTGAGCCTCTGCCAGCCGCGCGTTGACGAAGCGCTGCGTCTCCAGGTAGGCCCGCAGGCGCGGCCCGCCATAGATGCCACCCGCCGAGAGCACGAGGACGAGCGCGACGAGCCAGCGGCGCAGGCTCCGGCGGCGCACGGCGCGCCGGGAGGCGTTCAAGAAGTCCCGCTCGCGCGCCCCCAGCGCGGAGAGCTCCAACCCGCGCGCCTCGTCGAGCTGCCGCCCCCTCCAGAGGAGGTCCTCCACGCGCCCCAGGCGCTCCCACTCGGCGCCCGCCTCCTCGAGGCGCTGCCGGAGCGCGCGCTGCCCCGCGTCCTCGTCGAGCCAGTGCCGCAGCGTGCCCCAGCTCGCGATGAGCGCCTCGTGAGCGATCTCGTAGCTGGCCCTTCCGTCCGCGGTCCGCGCGTGCAGGAGGCGGCCCTCGACGAGCGCTCGCAGGGCGGTGCGGGCCTCAGCCGAAGCCTCGGTGAGCTCCTCCTCATTCCGCTCGTGACGGGTGCCGTCCGCGGTGATGAGGCGGCCCAGGATGCGGCGGGCGGCCTGCTGCCCGGCCCGATCGAGGCGCGCGAGCACCCCGTCGGCGTGTCGCGACAGCGCGCCGGCCACCCCGCCCATCTCGTCGAGCGCCGCCTGGGTGATGCAGCCCCTGGCCGGATCGCGGCGCTCCCACAACTCGGCCAACGCGAACTGGAGCAGCGGCAGGCTGCCCGCTCCACGCGCCATGGCCTCGATGAGCGTCTGGAGGAGCGCTTCGGACTCGAAGACCACGCCGCGGTGGTGCACGGGGCCGACGATGGCTTCGCGCACTCCCTTGGGGGTGAGGGGCCGGAGCAGGAAGAGCGAGCGCTCCACCTCCTGGCCCAGGCCAGGCAGCGCGCCCACGCGCGTCAGGAAGTCGCCGCGCACCGCGAGGAGCACGCGCACGCCCACCGCCGGCAAGGCGAGCTCCCCCAGGAGGCTGGCGAAGCGCGCCGCTTGTTCAGGCTCGCTGACGGTGACGAGCTCCTCGAGCTGGTCCACGAAGAGGAGCAGGCCACGCCCCTCCCGGTGGGCTGCCCGCAGCGCCAGGCCCAGCTGCTCCGGCGCCTCGGCGAGCCGGGCCCCGAGCTCGGCCTCCGTCTGCCCGAGGACGGGCGCGAGCGCGGCGGCGAGGGCCGCGAGGGGACGGCGGCCGGGCTCCAGGGTGAGGGTGGTGAAGTCTCGGTGCTCGTCGAGCGCCCCCCGCGCGATGCGGGGCAGGATGCCGGCGCGGCACAGCGAGGACTTGCCGACGCCCGAGTCGCCAGCGACGAGGATCAGGGGCTGGTGGCGCAGGCGTTCGATCACGGCGCGGATGTCCGCGTCGCGCCCGAAGAAGAGCGCCCGGTGCTCGGCCTCGAAGGGGGCCAGCCCCCGGTAGGGATTGCCGGCGGGGAGCACCTCCGGCTCGTGGAGCGGCTCGAGCCGCTCGAGCTCGGCGCGGAGCGCCTCGGCCGAGGCGAAGCGCTCCTCCGGATTGAAGCGGAGGCAGCGCTCGATGAGCGAGGCGAAGTCGGGGGCGATCCCCGGCACCTGGGCGGTGAGGGGAGGGAGGCTGTCCTGACCCGGGGGCTCCGCGTACCCGGGGGCGGGTTTTCCACCCTTGGGCAGGGGCTGGGCGGGTCGAGGCCGGGGCGGCAGTGTCCCGGTGCACAGCTCATAGAGGACCAGGCCCAGGGAGTAGAGATCGCTGCGCGGCGTCGCCGACTCACCGTGGAAGAGCTCGGGCGCCATGTAGCGGGGCGTCCCCGCGGCGGCGCGCGCACCGGCTGGTCCCATGGCCGCGCTCGGATCGACGAGCTCGGCCAGGCCAAAGTCGAGCAGCTTCACCTCGCCTTCCGTGGTGAGCAGGGCGTTGTCTGGTTTGAGGTCCCGGTGCAGCACGCCCTGGCGATGGGCCGCCGCGAGCCCTCGGGCCAGGCCCAGGCCCAGGCCCAGGGCACGCCGCCAGGGCAGCGGCAGGGCCAGCTGGCCCAGGCTCTGCCCCACGAGGTACTCCGAGACGATGTATGGGTGATCCGTGACCTCGCCGACGCGGAACACGGTGACGACATTGGCGTGTTTCAGGCGCGCGATCGCGCGGGCCTCGGTCTGGAAGCGCTCGCGGACCCGGGCATTGGGCTGCGGCGCGGCGATGAACTTCACCGCCACCTGTCTGTCCAGGGAGCGGTCGTGCGCCAGGTAGACGACCCCCATGGCGCCGCGGCCGAGCGTGCGCACCAGCTGGAACTCATCGAACTCCTTGGGCGGTGTCCAGCCAGCGGAGGGCGGCTCGGGCGGAGGCGCTGGCGGGTCTTCCGGGCGTATGTCTTCGCGAAGGACCGAGACGAGCAATTCCTGGCAGTCCTGGCACTCGGCGGCGTGGCGATGGAGGCGGGTCAAAGCCTCCGCTGCCAGCCGGCCGTCGATCAGCCCCGCGAGGAGCTCATCCGTCAGACATTCAGACATGGGGGTCCAGCCAGCTCGGCGGGAGGCATGAGCAGTTCAGCCGACACTATCTCGTGCCCACGCGTCAAGGCGGGCGGTAGGCTGGAGACAACGGAGGTAGGCTGGAGAGGATGGCGAGCCCCCCCATGGATGCCGAAATCGAGGTCCTGCTCCGTCGCGCCTGGGAGATCGGACATGGGAGGTGGCCTCATGTGGAGCTGCCTTCGGACGTCTTCGCGCGCCACCTGAGCCGGTTGCTCCCCGAGGCCAGCGCGGAGAGCCCGCTGGCGCCGCTCATCGAGCAGCTGGCGCTCGAGGATCTCTACCTCGCCTGCGCCTGCGTCCACGGCGTCCCCTCCGCCATCGAGACGCTGGAGCGCGAATACCTGGCGAAGCTGCCGGGCCTGCTCGGGCACATCAAGCTGCCGTCGGCGACGACGCTCGACGATGTCTGCCAGATGGTCCGCACGCACCTGCTGCTCCCCACGGACAAGGCCGTGCCGCGGATTGCCGAGTACACGGGCCGGGGCGCGCTGATGAGCTGGATTCGGGTCGTCGCCGTGCGCATGGCCCTCCGGCAGCGCGCGTCGGACCGGGAGACGCCCGAGGAGAACCGCCTCGCGGCGCTCGAGGCCCTGCCCGCGCCGGGGCCCGACGCGGAGTTCGATCTCATCAAGCGGCGCTACCACCGCGAGTTCCGCCAGGCCACGCGCGAGGCCTTCGCCTCACTGCCGAGCGAGCAGCGCCACCTGCTCCGGCTCCACTTCATCGAGCGGCTGCCGACGACCCGCCTGGGGCCCTTGTTCGGGGTGGACCAGTCCACGGTCTCTCGCTGGCTCAAGAGCGCGCGGCAGGCGGTCTACGAGGAGACGAAGCGCCTCCTCAAGGAGCGCCTGGGCCTGTCTTCGCATGACTTCGAGAGCATGCTGGCCGACATCGAGAGCCGCTTCGACGTGAGCCTCAGCCAGGTCCTGGGCGAGGAAGAGGACGAGGAGGACGAGGAGGGTTGAGGCTCAGGGAGGCGCCGGCTGCTCCGGGGCGTCCTCGAGGAAGGCCCTGAGCGCGGGGAGCACCACCTCCGGGCGCTCCAGGTGGGGGCTGTGGCCGGCCACCACGCGCAGCAGGCGCACCTCGGGCAGCCGCTTCGCCGCCTCCACCGCCAGCGAGACGGGCAGGGTGTCCTCCTTCTCGCCCCAGACCAGGAGCACCGGCTGGCGCAGCGACGCGAGCTGCTCGCGGCGGTGGAACACCCCGCCCAGCAGCGGCACCAGCGTATTGAAGGCCTGCGCGGCGCGCGGGCGCCCGTCCGGAATGGCCAGCAGCTCGTACCCGAGCGCCCCCAGCCGGCGGCCCAGCGGCGTCTCCGGAGGCGGGAGCAGCCGATCGAAGAGCTGGCGCCCCAGCGTCCGCGCCACCCGCTCCGGCCCGGCCCGGAAGAAGCCGCGGGCCAGGGGCGTCATCTCCGGCCCCAGCCCCATGGCGTCGATGAGCACCAGCCGCTCCACCTGCACCTTGCCCCGCAGCGCCAGCTCCACCGCCACCAGCCCCCCCAGCGAGTGGCCCACCACCACCACCGGCCCTGGCTTGAGGCCCTGGAGCAGCTCCTCCACCGGCTCGGTGAAGAAGCGCACCCCGTCCTCCGCCGTGCGCAGCCGGCCCTCGGGCGGGGAGGAGAGGCCGAAGCCCGGCAGATCCAGCGCCAGCACCCGCCGCCCCCGCGCCAGCACCGTCAGGTAGGAGAACCACATGGGCGCCGCGTGGCCGCGCCCGTGCAGGAGCACCACCGTGGGGCCCTCGCCTCCCTCCAACGTCCGGATCGTCCCTCCGCGCGGGAGCCGGTGGGCGCGCGCCTCCACCTGCGGGGCGAGCTGCGCCACGATGTAGGCCTCGACCGGCCCGGGGACCGGCGGGCTCACGCCTGGACCACCCCCCCGGCGAGGTTCCGGGAGCTGGGACGTGGCTGAGGGGACTTCCGGGGGCGCCCGGGCATGGGTGTCTCCGTGGAATAGGGGGAGCGCACCTTACCGGAATGTCCGGCCTTCTGCGGTGTTGAGCCCGGTACCTGTAAACCCTAGGCTGGCCGGCCGTTTCCGCCCGGCTCCGTCCATCGAGGGGACATGAACACGGACATCCGCGCTCTCACCGAGAGGGTGCAGCAGGAAAGCAGCTTCGTCGAGCTCCTCAACCAGGAGACAGGCAAGGTCATCGTCGGGCAGCGCTACATGCTCGAGCGCATCCTCATTGGCCTGCTCTGCAATGGCCACGTCCTCCTGGAGGGCGTGCCGGGCCTGGCCAAGACGCTCACGGTGCGCACCATCTCCGACGCCCTCAGCGCCTCCTTCATGCGCATCCAGTTCACCCCGGATCTGCTCCCGGCGGACCTGGTGGGCACGATGATCTACAACCAGCAGGCGGCCAACTTCACCGTCCGTAAAGGCCCCATCTTCGCCAACATCGTCCTGGCCGACGAGATCAACCGCGCCCCGGCCAAGGTGCAGTCCGCGCTGCTGGAGGCCATGGCCGAGCGGCAGGTGACGATCGGCGACCAGACCTTCACGCTGCCGGCCCCCTTCCTGGTGTTGGCCACGCAGAACCCCATCGAGCAGGAGGGCACCTACCCGCTGCCCGAGGCGCAGGTGGACCGCTTCATGCTCAAGGTGAAGGTGGGCTACCCCACGCGCGACGAAGAGAAGGTCATCATGGACCGGATGTCCGGCGGCAGCGCCCCGCGCGCCTCCAAGGTCATCGGCCTGGAGCACATCTCCCGCGCCCGGGAGCTCGTCCACTCCATCTACATGGACGAGAAGGTGAAGGAGTACATCCTCAACGTGGTGTTCGCCACGCGCGAGCCCAACAAGTACGGCCTCAAGGATCTGGCGGACTACATCCAGTTCGGCGCCAGCCCGCGCGCCACCATCGCCCTGGCCCAGGCCGCCCGCGCCCACGCCTTCCTGCGCCACCGCGGCTTCGTCACCCCCGAGGACGTGAAGGCCGTGGCCTTTGACGTGCTGCGCCACCGCGTCTCCGTCACCTATGAGGCAGAGGCCGAGGAGCTGACCCCGGAGAAGATCATCCAGCGCGTCTTCGATCGCGTCGAAGTGCCTTGAGCCCCCCGAGCGCCCCGTGCTCCCGAAGGACCTCATCCGCCGCATCCGCAAGCTGGAGATCCGGACCCGCAAGGTCGTCTCGGACATGCTCGCGGGTCAGTACCACTCGGTCTTCAAGGGCCGCGGCATGGCGTTCTCCGAGGTGCGCCAGTACCAGCCCGG
>JAFGNZ010000158.1 GCA_016926755.1 Myxococcaceae bacterium
CGGATGGAGTTCCAGACGGCGCACCTGGAGCAGGCGCAGTGGCCGGAGCGCATCCACCTGCTCACCGCGCTGCACGCGTGCGACACGGCGACGGATGACGCGCTGGTGGCCGCCATCCAGCATGGGGCGGACCACGTGGCGGTGGTGCCGTGCTGCCAGGCGGAGGTGGCCTCGCAGCTCAAGGGGAAGCAGCCGGAGGTGGAGGCCTCGCTGGGGCTGCTCTTCCAGCACCCGTGGCACCGGCGCGAGTTCGGCTCGCACCTCACCAACGTCATCCGCGCGCTGACGCTGGAGGCCTTCGGCTACCAGGTGACGGTGACGGAGCTGACAGGGTGGGAGCACTCGCTGAAGAACGAGCTCATCCTCGGGCGGCGGGTGCACAAGGAGAACCGCCCGGCGCGGGCGAAGCTGGAGGGGCTGCTGGGCTCCTTCGGGGTGCAGCCGAAGCTGACGCGGGCGCTGGGCGTGGCGCCCGCGGCCCTCACCCGTACGCCTCCCGCTTGATGCGCTTGTCCTCGACGCCCAGCTCGTGGAGGTGGCCGAGCACCGTCTCCATGAAGCGGGGCGTGGCGGGCGTGCGCGTGTCCAGGGCCTTGCGCCGATCCCACGGCGTGATGGCCGGGCCGCACACGTAGACCAGGCACCTGTCCCGGTCCGGGATGAGCTCCTCCAGGAGGGCCTGGTTGATCCGGCCCTTGCGCACGTGGGGGCCGAAGCGCGGCTCGTCCGTCTCCCGGGTGAGGGTGTGCACCACGCGCAGCGTGCCCGGGTGCGCGGCCTCGAGCTTCTCCAGCTCCTCGCGGAACAGCATGTCCGCCCACGTCTTGTTGGAGCAGAGGAAGGTGTGGCGCAGCCGCAGGTCGCGGTGCAGCGCGTCCTTGAGGATGGAGAAGTTGGGCACCGCGCCGGAGCCGGCCACCACGTGGACCAGGTGGTCCGTGCGCTCCTCCACGTCGTCCGGCAGGACGTAGGGGCCCATGAAGCCCGTCACCCGGACGCGAGCTCCGGTGAGCCGGCCATGGACGAGGTAGGGCGCCAGCAGCCCCGGGTACTTCGTGAGGCCGGGGATGAACTCCTCGTCCTTCACGGTGATGGCCACCTGGGGCTCGTGGGGCGCGGAGGACATCGAGTAGGAGCGGAACAGCTCCCGGCGGCCCTTCTGCTCCTGCAGGTACGCGGCGAACGCGCGCAGGGCGGGGAACTGGTGCGGATCGATGTTGAGGAACTGACCGGCCTTGTACTCGACCGGCGCTCCCCCGAGGTCCAGGAAGAGGGTGGCCGTGTCGTGGGTCTCCATCCGCACTTCGGTGACGGTGGCCTCGTACTCGACGGGCTTCTTTCGGAGAGTGGTTTCGGCGGCGCTCATGGGCCCTCCCTTTAACGCAATCGCGGGGCCCTCGCCGATAAGGATTGCGGCCGACGCTCGGGTGCGGACAATGGCCCTGCCCGTGACGAGCATCCCACAGAAGGAACGAGTCTTCGCCGTGGCCCCGCCGGGGCTGGAGCCCGCGCTGGAGGCGGAGGCGGCGGCGCTGGGCCTTTCGCCCCGGCGCGTGGAGGGCGGGGTGGAGCTGGAGGGGCCGGCCGGGCTGCACCAGGAGGCCAACCTCCGCCTGCGCACCGCCAGCCGGGTGCTGCTGCGCCTGGGGAGCTTCCGCGCGCCGGACGTGGGCGCCCTGACGCGCGGGCTCGCGGCGTTGGAGCTGTCGCGCGTGTGGGATGGGAGGGAGGTGCCGAGGCTGTCCGTGGCGGCGCATGGCTCGCGGGTGCCGGGGAGCGCCGTGCCCGCCGCCGCGGCGCGGGCCTGGGGGCTCTCCAGCGTGGGGCGCGCCGGGGCGCTGGAGGAGGAGGGGACCGAGGGGCTCACGCTCCTGGTGAGGCTGGAGGGGCAGGAGTGCACCGTGAGCGCGGACACCAGCGACGAGCCGCTCCACCGGCGCGGCTACCGCCAGGAGGTGGGGCGCGCGCCCCTGCGCGAGACGCTGGCGGCGGGCATCCTGGCGCTCGCGGGCTATGACGGCGCGGAGCCGCTGGTGGATCCGATGTGCGGCTCGGGCACGTTCCTCATCGAAGGGGCGTGGCTGTCCATGCGCCGGGCGCCGGGCCTGGAGCGGGGCTTCGCGTTCGAGCGCTTCCCGGGCTTCGACGTGGCGGCGTGGGAGGCGCGCCGGGCGCGGGCTCGGGCAGAGTCGCTGCCGGCTCCACGCGCGCCCTTGCACGGCTACGACATCAACGCGGGGGCGCTCGGCACGGCGCGGCGCAACGCGCGGCGGGCCGGGGTGACGCTGGCGCTGGAGCGGCGGGACGCGCGGACGCTCCAGGCGCCCGTGGCGGGGCCGGGGCTGGTGGTGGCCAACCCTCCCTACGGGAAGCGGGTGGGGGAGGGCGGGGAGCTGCCGGACCTCTACCGCGCGCTGGGGGCCACGCTCCGGCGGGCCTTCGGTGGCTGGCGCGCGGCGCTGCTCGTCCCGGACGAGGCGGGGCTGATCCGGGCGCTCGGCCTGCCCGAGGCCCGGAGCCTGGCGGTGCGCAACGGCGGCCTGCGCTGCCGCCTCCTGCTGGCCGCGCCCTGAGCCCCTCTGCTCAGCCGCGCCCTGGGAGTGGGAGCAGGAGCTCGAACCGCGCGCCGCCGCCGGGCCGCTCCCGCACGCTGATGCTGCCGCCGTGGGCGAGCACCACCCGGCGCACCATGGCCAGCCCCAGCCCCGCGCCGGTGTTGCGGCCGGTGAAGAAGGGCTCGAAGACGCGCTGGAAGTCCGTGTGGGAGAGGCTCGAGCCCTGGTCCTCCACGAGGAGCGAGAGGCCGCCAGGGGCTCGTGCCAGCACCAGCCTCACCGTGCCGCCAGCGGGCGAGGAGCGCAGCGCGTAGCGCAGGAGGTTGGACAGCGCGAGCTGCAGGAGCGTCTCGTCGGCCTCCAGCAGGGGCAGCTCCGCCTCCTCCTCGAGCTGGATCTGCGCCCGGGTGGCCTCGGAGACGGGCTGCAGCAACTCCACCGTGCGGCGCGCCAGCTCACCCAGGTGCAGCGGCCGAGGGCGCAGCTCGAGGGGGCGGACCACGTCCAGCAGATCCCTCACGATGTCCTCGAGCCGGGCGACCTCCTCCTCCAGCATGCCCACCGCGCTGGCCCCCAGGGGGCTCAGCCGTGGCTCGCGCTTGAGCACGGTGGCCACGTTGAGGATCGCGCCCAGCGGGTTTCGCACCTCGTGGGCCACCACGCCGGCGGCCTCGCCCAGCACCGTGAGCCGCTCCTGCTCCATCAGCTCGCCCCGCAGCCGTGACAGCTGCACCAGGCGGACCTCCGCCTCCCGGTGATGGCGCACGTTCTCCAGCGCGCTGCCCACCATGTTGGCGAAGAGCTCCAGCGTGCCCGCGCTCGCCGGGGTGAGCGCATGCCCTTGCACCGCGAGGATGCCGAAGGGGGTGTTGCCGACGATGATGGGCGCGTTCAGGGCGCGTGTGTTCGGGAAGGTGCTCTTGAGGAACGCGGCCAGCTCCGGGGTGTGGAAGCGCTCCGCCAGGAGGTGGACGTCCTGGTAGAAGGCGGCCCTGCGCTCGGTGAGCACGGCCTGCAGCTCCGGAGTGCTGTCGAGCGGGAAGCGCACCTCCTCGATGGGGCGGCCGTAGAGCTGCTCGCTGACAGCGAGGACCCTGGCGTCCTGCCGCACCGGGTCGTGGAAGAGCGCGTCCCCCTCCAGGCGCAGCACCGAGACGTAGAAGCCCTGCCGGTGGATGGCGTCCACCGCCAGCTCCAGCACCGCGCGCTCCTCCCGGCAGTGCATCATCTCCACCGCCGCGGCCACCAGCGCCTCGGTGAGCCGGCGCGCGGTGTCCTCCTGCTCCATGTCGAGCACCACCACCACCCGCTCGTCGGGCCGGGCCCCCGTGCTGGAGCGCAGGCGGCACGTCCGCTCCCGACCGTCCGCCCCCAGCAAGCGCACCCAGATGTCGCCCTGATCAGGACGCTCGCCGCGGGCACGGGCCTCGTACAGGGGCTCTGCCCAGGTCCGCTCCTGGGGCGAGAAGCGAGCGATGAGCTCCGCGATGGAGAGCCGGGACAGCTCCTCCGCGGTGGCGCCGAGGAACGTCGCCAGGGCGGGGTTGACGTACACCATCCGCTCGGCGCGCAGGATGGCGACGGGAACGGGGAGACCTTCGAGCGGCCGGTACTCGGAGGCGTCAGGCACGGCCACATCCTGGAGTGCGTCCGCTCGGGGCGCAAGCGCACTCCAGGGCATGCCTGGGAGGCAGGCGACCGGGGGGGGCGAGGTGCCCGCGCCTCCCTGCCCAGGGCGCTCAGGGCTTGGGGTGGCCGCGGACGAACTCCTGGAGGAACGTCTTCTCCTCCGTCCTCAGGCCCGACAGGCCGAGCCCGTAGCCCTGCGGCTGCCTGCCGTCCTCCAGGGCGTGCTCCCAGATGACGGTGCTGCGCAGCTCGATGGTGCGCGCTGGCTGCTCGAAGTGCAGCGCGAGGTTCACCTTCGTCCCCAGCCGCAGCGGCCGCCGGGTGGAGATGAAGAGCCCGCCGGAGGTCAGGTTGATCAGCCGGTGCTCGGTGAACATGCCCACGTTGCGCGCGGTGACGTGGATGTCGGCGTGGACCTGCTCGCCCTGGGTGCGCAGCTTGAGGCCGACGAACTCGTCGCTCGAGTAGATGGGCGCGGCCACGTGCTTGCGCATGGGCGTCGCCACGGCGGCGGCCGGGTGGAAGGGCGCCGTCGAGCCTGGCGGGGCACCCGGGGCGGCGCGGGCCACTGGAGCCCCAGGCGCCACCTGCGCCGAGCCCCTCACCGGGGTGACGCCGCGGGCCGGGGTGCCTTGCGCGGGCGCGGCCTCGGCCTCGCGCATCTTCTGCGAGAGGAAGTCGAAGAGCTCCTGGGAGGCCTTGCGCAGCTCCTGCGAGGCCTCCGGCGCCAGGTGCTCCGGCGAGAGGCGCCTGGCCATCCGGAAGAAGGCCAGGCGCAGCTCATCCAGGTTGGCGCCGGGCCTGGCGCCGAAGAGCTCGTGCGGCGTCTTCAGCGCCTGGAGCTGGCGGAGCTGGGCCCGCAGCTGCTCGGCCTGCTGCTTGTCGGCGCTGGGCGAGGGCCTCGCCGCGCTGACGAGATCCTTCACCTCATCGAAGTCCTGGAGGGGGAACCAGGTGCTGCCATCCCGCGAGGCGCGGTTGACGGCCTTCAGGCGCCCCGAGCCGATCAGATCCCGGAGCGCCTGGAGGGAGAGGGGGCCCAGGACGCGCCCGGCGGTGTCACCTATCCAGTAGGAGTTCGCCATGGTGCACCCCCCTACCGAGCGAGGGCCTGGCGCACGGCCGAGGCGATCTCCAGTGGATGGAAGGGCTTGCCGACGAAGCCCACCGCGCCCGCGGCCAGGGCCTGCTCCACCACGGGCTCGGCATCCATGCTGCTGATGACGAGGACGCGGGTGCCCGGGGACGTCTGCCTCATCGCGGCGAGCACCTCCAGCCCGCTGCGCCGGGGCATGAACAGGTCCAGGAACATCAGCGCGGGCTTCTCTCGCGCGGCGATGGCCAGGCCCTCCTCGCCATCCGAGGCCTCGAGCAGCCTCAGCTCGATGCCGGTTTCCGCCAGGGTGTCTTTGAGGATGCGTCGGACGAAGTTGTCATCATCCACCAGCAGCAGGGTCGGGGCGTCGGACATGGCCCCATGATAACCGGCCCGGCCCCGGGTGTGCCTGAGAGAGCAAGCGCGGCAGGCAGGGCTTTTGCGGTATGAGACGTTCCATGCCCATCGACCAGGCCCTCGCCCGTTTCGAGTCCCAGAAGAACGCGTACTTGGAGGATCTGAAGACCCTGGTACGCATCCCCAGCGTCTCCTTCCCCGGCTTCGATGCGACCCAGGTGCGCCGCAGCGCCGAGGCCACCGCGAAGCTCCTCAAGGACCGTGGCTTTGAAAATGTGCAGCTTCTCGAAATCGAGGGGGCACACCCGTATGTCTATGGAGAGGTGCTCAAGGCGCCGGGCAAGCCCACGCTGCTGCTGTACGCGCATCACGACGTGCAGCCGGCGGGGGATATGAGCGCGTGGAAGAGCAACCCGTTCGAGCCGGAGATCCGGGACGGGCGGCTCTACGGGCGCGGCGCGGCGGACGACAAGGCGGGCATCGTGGTGCATACGTCCGCGGTGGACGCGTGGCTGAAGGGGGCGGGCTCGCTGCCGCTCAACGTGAAGGTGATCATCGAGGGCGAGGAGGAGGTGGGCAGCGATCACCTCGCGCCGTTCCTGCAGAAGCACAAGGCGCTGGTGAAGGCGGACGCCATCGTGCTGACGGACACCTCCAACTTCGACGTGGGGCTGCCCTCCATCACCACGGCGCTGCGCGGGCTGGTGACCGTGGAGGTGGAGGTGCGAGCGCTGAAGCAGGCGGTGCACTCGGGGATGTGGGGTGGGCCCGTTCCGGATCCGGCGATGGGGCTGTGCCGGATGCTGGCGACGCTGACGAACCCGGACGGCTCCATCGCGATCCCGGGTGTGCTGGACAAGGTGCGGCCGCTGACGGAGGGGGAGAAGAAGAGCATCCAGTCACTGCCGGGGGACGACGCGTACTTCCGCGAGCAGGCGGGCCTGCTGCCCGGGGTGCAGCTGCTGGGTGGGGGGCGGCACCCGTGGGAGCTGAACTGGCGGCAGCCGTCGCTGGCCATCACCGCGATCCAGGCCAGCAGCCGCAAGGACGCGCGCAACATCATCTGCGAGGCGGCCTGGGCGCGGGTGGGCATCCGCGTGGTGCCGGACATGGATGCGCAGGACGTGCAGCGGCGGCTGGTGGAGCACCTGCGCAAGGTGACGCCCTGGGGGCTGGAGCTGCACCTCCGCGCGGATGAGCCCTCGGGCTGGTGGTACACGGACTCGTCCCACCCGGCCTTCCAGGCGGCGGCGCGCGCGCTGCAAAAGGGCTACGGGCGGGAGGCGGTGACGATCGGCTGCGGGGGCTCCATCCCCTTCGTGGAGCCGTTCGCGCGGGAGCTGGGCGGCGTGCCCGCGCTGCTGATCGGCGTGGAGGATCCGTACACCTACGCGCACTCGGAGAACGAGAGCCTCCACATGGGGGACTGGGAGAAGGCCATCCGCTCCGCCATCCACATGTACGAGGAGCTGGCCCGGACGCTCGGCCAGGGCTGAGCCCCGCAAGGGAGGCCTACCGGCGGAACTTGTCGGTGGCCTCCACGAGCGCGGAGGCGATGCCCGGCTCGTAGCCCGAGTGCCCCGCGTCCGAGATGATCTTCAGCTCCGCCTCCGGCCAGGCCTTGTGCAGGGCCCAGGCGCTGTCCATGGGGCAGGGCATGTCGTAGCGGCCCTGGACGATGACGCCCGGGATGTGGCGGATGCGCGGCACGTCATCCAGCAGCTGGGTGTCGGTGCGCAGGAAGGCGCGGTTGACGAAGTAGTGGCACTCGATGCGCGCGAAGGCGAGCGCGAACGTGTCCTCGCCGTAGTGCGCCACGAGCCCCGGGTTGGGCAGCAGCGTGCTCGTGCGAGCCTCCCAGATGCTCCAGGCCTTCGCCGCCTCCAGGCGCACCCGCGCGTCCTCGCTCGTGAGCCTCCGGTGGTAGGCGTGGACCAGATCCCCGCGCTCCTCCGGGGGGATCGGCGCCAGGTAGTCCTCCCACGCGTCCGGGAAGAGGATGTGCGCGCCGTGCTGGTAGAACCAGTGAATCTCCTGCTGGCGCAGCAGGAAGATGCCGCGCAGCACCAGCTCCGTGACGCGCTCCGGGTGCTTCTGCGAGTAGGCGAGCGCCAGCGTGCTGCCCCACGAGCCGCCGAACACCTGCCACCGCTCGATGCCCAGGTGGCGGCGCAGCGTCTCCATGTCTTCCACCAGGTGCCAGGTGGTGTTGTCCTCCAGGCTCGCGTGGGGCGTGCTCTTCCCGGAGCCGCGCTGGTCGAGCAGGATGATGCGGTAGGCCTCCGGATCGAAGAAGCACCGCTGCCGGGCAGTCGTCCCGGCGCCCGGGCCGCCGTGGACGAAGATCACCGGCTTGCCCTTCGGGTTGCCGCTCTCCTCGAAGTAGAGCTCGTGGAGGGGGGACACGCGGAGGCGACCGGTGTTGTAGGGCTCGATGGGCGGGTACAACGTGCGGAGCGGGGCGGAGGACATGGCAGCCTCTCTGGTAGGCGAGGGGACCCGGCACACTAGCAGAGGGGCCCGGGGGCGCAGCCCGAAGGACAGGCGCGGCGGACCCGGGAGGCCCGCCGCGCCGGGGTCGGCTCAGGGCTCGCGGCACGCCTCCGAGAGCTCCGCTACCGCCGCCTCCAGGAGGGCCTGCCGCTGAGCGCCGCTGCGCTCGCGGATCTGCACCGAGCGCCCCGCCTGCTCCCGAGCGCCCACCAGGATGACGAACGGCACGCCGTCATGGTGCGAGTCCAGGATCCGCCGTGACAGCGTCTCGCCCCGCGCGTCCTCGCTGACGCGGAGCCCCGCGGCCTCGAGGCGCGCCCGCACCTCGGAGGCATAGGCCTGCGAGTCCTGCCCCACCGGGAGCACGCGGAGCTGCTCCGGCGCGAGCCAGGCGGGGAGCGAGCCCTGGTGGTGCTCGAGCAGGATGCCGAGGAAGCGCTCCACGCTGCCGAAGATCGCCCGGTGCAGCATGGCCGGCCGCCGCCTCCCGCCGCCCGAGTCCACGTAGTGGAGATCGAAGCGCTCGGGCAGCACGAAGTCGAGCTGGATCGTCCCGCACTGCCACTCGCGGCCGCCGCGGTCCTTCAGGATGAACTCCAGCTTGGGCCCGTAGAAGGCGCCCTGGCCCGGCTGCATCCGGCAGTCGAGCCCCACGCGTCTGGCCGCCTCGAGCAGCGCGGCCTCCGCGCGATCCCAGACCTCGTCGCTCCCGGCGCGCTGCGCGGGGCGACTGCTGAAGGCAACCTGGACCTCCTCGAAGCCGAAGTCCCGGTAGAACCCCCGCAGCGAGCGACAGAACGCCGCCACCTCGTCGGCCACCTGCTCCTCCATGCAGAAGATGTGGCCGTCGTCCTGCGTGAACTGCCGCAGGCGGAACAGCCCGTGGAGCGCGCCGGAGGACTCGTTGCGGTGCACCAGCCCGAACTCCGCCAGCCGGATGGGCAGCGCGCGGAACGAGGGGGCCATCCGCTGGAAGATCTGGATATGGCCCGGGCAGCTCACGGGCTTCACCGCGAAGGGGCGCTCGCCGTCGTCCAGGACGAACATGCCCTCGCGGAAGTTCTCCCAGTGGCCGCTGCTCTCCCAGATGCGCTGGCCGAGGATCTGCGGCGTCCTCACCTCGCGGTAGCCGCCGGCGGCCAGCTCGCGGCGGACGCGCTCCTCCAGGAGCTGGTACAGGATGAACCCGCGGGGGTGCCAGAACACCATGCCGGGCGCCTCCTCCTGCAGGTGGAAGAGGTCCAGGCGGTCGCCCAGGGATCGATGATCGTGTTCGCTCAACATCTTCGTTCTCCGTGTCGGTGAGTGGAAGGCCGGACCGGAGCGGAGTGCTGAAGCGTTCGCGCGGAGCGCCCCGTCCGGTGTCCCGGCGGGGCTGCGGTGTCCGCGCTCTCAGCTCACGTGCGCACGACCGCCGGCCCGCCAGTGCGGGTGGTGGTGGTCGTGGTGGTGAGCAGGAGGTACTTCATGGCGGATAAGATGCATCGACGAGAGGGCCCCGTCAACCTGACCCCCGGCGCGGAGGGGCCGGGCGCTCGAAAGGGCAGGGCGCGGGCCTCAGGCGGGCTCCTTGTCGGCGGACGGAGGCGGGAGGCCCTTCCCCGCGTAGGCCACCACCTTCACCTCCGTGCGGTCGTCCAGCGCGAAGCCGTCGCCCTTCTGCTCCGTCTCCGTCACCGAGATGACATCCCCGCGGTGGAGCTTGAAGAAGCGCTCGTTCTTCTCCGTGCGGTGCTTCTCCTGCAGCGCCAGCCCCACGCGGCCCTCGGGGCCACAGCCGATGTAGCGCTGGCGCCCCTTGCCCTCCAGCGGCTCGGAGACGATGCGGAAGAGCCGGCCCCGCGGGAGCTCCGGCCACGCCTCGCCCTTCGGCGCCAGCATCAGGTAGCTCATCTTCAGCGACTCCTTGTGCAGCCCCGCCGCCCGCGCCAGCTCCTCCACCACGCGCGGCATGGGCCACGAGCGCTCCGCGTGGCACCAGTCGCTCTCCTTCACCAGCGCCGGGCAGTTGCCTCGGAACATGCACGGCGCCCGCACCGCGTAGCCCTTGCCTACCAGCACGTCCCGCACCTTCAAGAGGGCGCGAGAGGTCTCCCGCAGCGCCGGCTCCAGCACCAGCAGGCTCCCGCCCTTCTTCACCTGGGCCAGGAGCTGCTCCAGCAGCGCCGCCCGGGGAGCGATGGCGCCGTCCCCCGTCCCGTACAGCTCATTGAGGAGATGGCCCAGGGTGATGAGATCGAACTGGCCCTCGGGCGGCGGCGCCTTGCGCGTCGGGTCCCACTCTCGCGTGGCCAGCGCCTCGCCCGCCTCCGCGGCGAGCGAACGCGCGAGCGCCAGCGCGGGCTTGCTCCGGTCCGCCGCCGTCACCTCCTTGGCCCCCGCATCCAACGCGGCGAAGGCCAGCGGGCCCGGGCCGCTCCCCAGGTCCAGCACCTGCCGCGGGCGGTTCGGCAGCTCCCCCAGCGCCTGTCGCGCCTGGGCGTAGGACACCGGCCAGTAGAAGAGCAGGTAGGCCCCCAGCAGCTTCGGGTCGTCCATGTACCGCGCGCCCGCGAGCTGCCGCTCCCGGGTGAGGCCCAGCGAGAGCTGCTTCACCCCAGCACCGACTTCCTTGACTTCCTGGGGGGTCAGCCGTGTCTCCGGCCCCTCTGCCTTGCGGCGGGCCTGCCGCCAGACGGCGATGAGCCGCGGAATCCACCGCTCCAGATCCCTGCTATACGCGTCGCTCATCGCCCCTGTCTCCGTATGAAGAGGTCGCCTCCGAGAGGCGACCGGGTTAAACCCTGTCCCACATGATCTCCGTCCGAGGCCTGCGCAAGCACTACAAAGTCCATAAGCGCCCGCCCGGCCTCAAGGCCGCCTTCCGTTCGCTCTTCCACCGTGACTACACCACCGTGAAGGCGGTGGACGGCATCTCCTTCGAGATCCACCCCGGCGAGCGGGTGGGGTTCCTGGGTCCCAACGGCGCGGGGAAGACGACGACGCTCAAGGTGCTCTCCGGGCTGCTCCACCCCTCGGAGGGGGAGGTGACGGTGGACGGCCACGTGCCCCGCCACCGCGAGGCCGCCTTCCTCAAGAAGATCATGCTCGTGATGGGGCAGAAGCAGCAGCTGCTGTGGGATCTGCCCCCGGCGGAGACGTTCGAGCTCAACCGCGCCATCTATGACGTGCCGCCGGAGCAGTACAAGCAGACACTGGACGAGCTGGTGACGCTGCTGGAGCTGGAGGAGCTCATCCAGAAGCCCACCCGGCAGCTGTCCCTGGGCGAGCGGATGAAGTGCGAGCTGGCGGCGGCGCTCATCCACCGGCCGAAGGTGCTCTTCCTGGACGAGCCCACCATCGGCCTGGATGTGTCGATGCAGGCCACCATGCGCACCTTCATCAAGTCGTACAACGAGCGGCACGGCGCCACGCTCATCCTCACCAGCCACTACATGGACGACGTGGCGGCGCTGTGCCCGCGCGTCATCGTCATCGACAAGGGGCTGTTGTCCTACGACGGCGGGCTGGAGGCGCTGGTGCAGCGGGTGCGGCCCGAGAAGCGGGTGGTGTTCCGGCTGGATCAGCCGGTGGAGGCCGAGCGCCTGACGCCGCTGGGCCGGGTGGTGTCGCACGAGCCCACCACGGCGGTGCTCCAGGTGCCTCCCGAGGCGGTGAGCGCCACCATCAGCCGCGCGCTGGCGAACCTGCCGGTGACGGACCTGACGGTGGAGAACGCGCCGCTCGAGGAGGTGATGAGCGAGCTGTTCTCCGAGAACAAGGCCCGCCGGGCCGCCGCCGCCGAGGTGGGCGCATGAGCCTGCGCACCGCGGCCCGCGCCTTCCCCACGCTCGTGCGCATCGGCTTCTCCGAGGCGCTCGCCTACCGGGCCGAGCTGCTCATCTGGGTGCTGTCCACCACGATGCCGTTCATCATGATGGCGCTGTGGACGGCGGTGGCCCGGGATGCGCCCGTGGGGCGCTACGGGCAGGAGGGCTTCGTCGGCTACTTCCTGGCCACCTTCGTGGTGCGTCAGCTCACCGGCGCCTGGGCGGCCTGGCAGATCAACTTCGAGGTGCGGCAGGGCACGCTGGCCATGCGCCTGCTGCGGCCCATCTCGCCCATCTGGTCCTACGCGGCGGAGAACCTCGGGGCGGTGCCCATGCGGTTCCTGGTCGGCGTGCCGGTGGCGATCATCTCGGTGCTCGTGGTGGGGCCGGACGCGGTGCCGCGGCAGTGGTGGGGCTGGCCGCTGCTGGCGCTGGCCCTGCTGGGCGGGTGGCTCATCACCTTCCTGGCCAACGTGGCCATCGGCACCATGGCGCTCTACATGGAGAGCAGCCAGAAGCTGATGGACGTGTGGCTGGTGCTGTTCTTCGTCTTCTCCGGGTACATGTACCCGGTGGAGCTGCTGCCCCCCGTGATGCGCTCGCTCGTGGACTGGCTGCCCTTCCGCTACCAGATCGGCCTGGGCGCGGAGGTGATGACGAACGCTCACTCGCTGCCCACGGCGCTCAAGCTGCTCGCCGGCCAGTGGCTGTGGGTGCTGGGGATGGGGGCGCTCGCAGTTGGCCTCTGGCGGCGGGGCTTGCGGCGCTTCGCGGCGTACGGAGGGTAGGGGGATGCTGCGTCGCTACCTGCGCCTGTTCGGCGTCCAGCTCCGATCCTCCAGCCTGCTGGCCATGCAGTACCGGGGGGACTTCCTCCTGGAGGGGCTCATCTCGATCTTCTGGACGTTCACCGCGCTGGCGCCGCTCTTCGTCGTCTACCAGGGGCGCAAGGCCATCGCCGGCTGGAGCTTCGAGGAGGCGCTGCTGGTGGTGGGCTGGTTCACGCTGCTGCAGGGCGTGCTGGAGGGCGCCATCACCCCCAGCCTCAACGGCGTGGTGGACCACATCCGCAAGGGCACGCTGGACTTCGTGCTGCTCAAGCCCGCGGACGCGCAGTTCCTGGTGTCCACCACGCGCTTTCTGCCCTGGCGGGCCACCAACATCCTCACGGGCATGGTCATCTTCATCTACGCCTTCCACCAGATGGGGCGCGGGCCCTCCCTCCCGGGGCTGCTCGCCGCGCTGGTGCTGCTGGGCACCAGCACGCTGTTGCTCTACTCGATGTGGATCCTCACGGTGAGCGCTGCCTTCTTCGTCGTGCGGGTGGACAACCTCACCTACTTCTTCCAGTCCATCTTCGATGCCGCGCGCTGGCCCTCCTCCGTCTTCAAGGGGGCGCTCTCGGTTGTCTTCACCTTCATCATCCCGCTGGCGCTGATGACGACCTTCCCGGCGCAGGCGATGCTCGGGCGGCTGCCGCTCCAGGCGCTGGTGGCGGCGGTGGCGGGGGCGATCGCGTTCGCCTTCCTGTCGCGCAAGGTGTGGCTGCGCTCCATTGGGCACTACACCTCCGCCAGCAGCTAGCCCCAGCACGTCACGCACGTTCCCCGGGAGACTCTTGGACAGAGCATCTCCCTGAAATCATTGGGAGCGCGGCTGGGTGTGAAACCACCCAGCACAACTTTTTCTCAAGATCCGCGATAAAGCTGACTGGAAAATCAATTTCCAGGGCACGGGCGGCATGGAGATGGACTCACCGCGTTCGGGCGCCGGTCTCACCCGGCACTCTGCGACTCTCGAGCGGCTGCTCCTGGTCACGGCGTTGCTGGGCGCCGCGCTGGCCTGTGCGGCCGAGGCGCCCCAGCGTGTGGTGGCCATCGTCCCGCTGGGCGCGGTGAAGCAGGAGTACCTGGACCGTGTGGCCCGGGAGATCCAGGCCCGCCTGGAGGTGCAGGTCCGCATCGAGCCTCGGCGCGAGCTGCCCGCGGGGGCGTTCTACACGCCTCGCAAGCGGTGGCGCGCCGAGAAGCTCCTGGAGGCCATCGACGCCAGTCCTCCCGCCGGCGCCTGGAAGGTGGTGGCGGTGACGGAGGCGGAGATCTCCACCACCAAGGGCGACATCTTCGACTGGGGCGTCGCGGGCCTGGGCTCCATCGGCGGGCCGAGCTGCGTGGTGTCCACGCACATCTACAAGAAGCACAGCAAGACGCGCGAGGCGCTGCTGCGCAGGCTGGGAGATCTGGCCATCCACGAGCTGGGCCACACGCTGGGGTTCGACCACTGCGAGACGAAGGCCTGCGTGATGGCGGATGCCAAGGGCAAGGCCATCACGTCCGCGGATGCGAGCTCCGGCCAGTACTGCGCGCAGTGCCTCGAAAGGCTCCTTCCCGAGGACCGGGCCCTGATCAAGCCGCACCCGTAGCGCGCAACCTCCTCACCCACTCACCCCCAAACGAACTGGAGTTCGCATGAGACACACACAACCCCTCTTCCTGGCGCTGCTGGCCATGAGCGCCCTTGGGCTGGCCACACCGGCCCATGCGGGCGCGGCGAAGACGACCTACCCCGTCGTGTTCGCGCACGGCATGTCCGGCTTCGACGACCTCCTCGGGTACGACTACTGGGGCGACGACTACGGCACGTTCGTCGGCGACGCCTGTGACGAGCTGCTCGAGATCTACTGCAACGGGGACCTCAACAGCGGCCAGAGGGCCTTCGTCGCCCAGGTGCAGCCGTTCCAGTCCTCCGAGGTCCGTGGCCTGGATCTGGCCAACGACGTGGAGGGCTTCATGGCCACCGCGGGCGCCAGCTACGTGAACCTCGTCGGGCACTCGCAGGGCGGCCTCGACCTCCGCAAGGCCTCGCGGGTCCTGCGCGAGCGCAGGAACTACACCGTCGTCAAGGTGGCCATCAGCGTCTCCTCGCCCCACCGCGGCTCGCCGGTGGCCAAGTACATCCTGGACCTGAAGCCCGGCGTCACCAGCGTCATCGCCGCGCTGGCGGAGTACTTCGGGGACTCCGTCTACGGGCCGGGCAATGACGCCTACGCGGGCGCCAAGCAGCTCGTCTACAACGACTACGACGCGGCCGACGGCAAGACGACGGGCATGAAGGCGTTCAACACCGCCTACCCGCTCAGCTCCACCTACGCCACGCGCTATGCCTCGCTCATCACCGCGCAGAACGGCCTGAGCGTGAACCCGGCCCTGTACCTGCTCAGCGAGTTCTTCTTCGACATCGACGGCGACGGGGCCTGCACGGACGACTGCGACAACGACGGCGCGGGCGGCAAGGGGGACGGTGTGAAGAACGAGGCGGATGACGACGGGCTGGTCGGCATCAACTCCCAGCAGATGGGCTACCGGCTCAGGTACACCGAGTACCTGGGCTTCGACGAGATCACCACCGACTCGACCCTGGGCTATGCCAGCCTCAACACCCCCACCTCCGCGCAGATGACCTCCATGTCCAGCGTCATCATCCAGGACCACCTGGACGTGGTCGGCGTGGGCCCGGACACCTTCGATGAGCCGGAGTTCTACGCCGCGATCATCGACTACATCGCCCTGTACGACTGAGCGGGGGCACGAACGGGAGCCCGGAGGATCCAGGCAGGTGGGTCCTCCGGGCCTCCTCGCCTCCGTGCCTCCCGCATGGCAAAGGAGAGGGAGCATGCGGACGCAGACCCGGATGATGCTTGGCGGCGCGGCGGTGGCTCTCGTGGCCCTGCTGGTGGGCCTGTTCTTCTCTCTCCGAGCGCCAGCGACCCCGGAGGTGGCGCCCGCCGTTGCGGCCACCTCCCGCGCGAACCCGAGCGCCGCCGCCTCCCCGTCGGCAGCCGCGGCGCCTGCCGTGGGTGCTCCCTCCGGCCTCCCGGGTGAGGCTCCACCCTCCACCCCCGCGCCCACTGGGGGGGCGGAGCAGTCGCTCGAGGAGCTCAGCGCCTTCCTGCGCAACCGCTACGGCGCGAAGCTCAAGGAGCCCTACGTCCAGATCAAGATGCTGGAAGATCTCATGCGGTACTTCCAGAAGCGGAACCCGGACCGCTGGCAGGAGGAGCTGCTGGCGTTCCTCAAGCAGGAGTTCCCCGAGATGTACGAGGAGCTCGCGGCGACGCTCCGCAACCGCCTGGACTACGAGAAGTGGGTCAAGGACAACCAGTCCTATCTGCGCGGGCTGGGTGAGAAGGAGCGCCGCACCGCCATGTGGGACGCGCGCAACCGGCTCTTCGGGAAGGAGGCGGCGGAGCGCATCTGGGCCTCCGAGCTGAAGAACCAGGCCGTGGCGGACACGCTCGTGGCGCTCGACTCGAAGCAGGACGCCAACCTCCAGCAGAAGCTGTCGACGTACAAGCAGCGCCTCCAGGAGATCTACGGCGAGCAGTCCGAGGCGTACCTGGCCCGCCACCAGCAGGAGATGATGAACCGCTTCCTGGACATGTCCTCCATCCAGGAGGAGCTGACGGCGATGACGCCCCAGGAGCGCACGCAGAGCCTGCGCACCATCCGCAAGGAGATGGGGCTGAACGAGGAGGCGCTGCAGCGCTGGGACACGCTGGACCAGACGCGCGATGCGCGCTGGGAGGCGGGCGCCCGGTACACGGAGGAGCGCGTGGCCCTGGCCAAGCAGCTCTCCGGCGCCGAGCTGGAGGCGAAGCTCCAGGAGCTGCGGGCGCGCTACTTCGGCCCCGAGGCCGACATCATCGCCCAGGAAGAGGCGAGCGGCTTCTTCCGCTTCGAGCGCCCGCGGCAGTGGGGGCGCAACTAGGCCGCACGCACGCCAGGTGGCTGACAGTGGCCTACCTCTGCGGGCGCCGGAAAATCCCGCGAAAAATTCCCCGCAACCAACCTGCCTGCCCCGGGTTCGAGAGGCCGTGAGCGCGATGCGACGGCGCTCGAAGCTGTCTCAACCCCTCGAACCTCAAGGAGAGAAGTCATGATGCGGATCGGCAAGTCGATGATGCTGGGCGCGGCGCTGGTGTTGGCCGCCTGCGGTGGCAAGGACGCGGTGGAGGACACGGAGTACGTGGAGGCCACGCCGGACCTGGCCGGGGTCTCGCTGGAGATCAACAGCGAGGCGGCCGCCGAGGAGAGCGCCGCGATGATCGCCGACGGCTTTGGCGTCAACCGGCAGGAGCTCAACGGGCAGGGGCCCGAGTTCCTCGAGGGCGCGCGCATGCAGATCAAGGCGCTCAACAGCGCGCTCAAGGAGGCCATCACCCCCATCGTGGAGCTGGTGAACGCGCGCGGCGCCGAGGCCCAGCCGGGCGACGTGCTGGTGTACGGCCCGGTGGATCGCACCCACGCCACCTTCCGCTTCACGATCAAGAAGGCCACCGAGCGGCGCTTCGTGTGGAAGCTGGAGGCGCGACCGCTGGGCAGCACGGATGAGGCGGCCTACAAGGTCGTCGCGGCCGGCGGGCTCACCAAGGGCCTGGTGGCGCACCGCGGCCGGGGCACCATCGGCATCAACCTGGACAACCTCAAGGCGGTGGCGCCCTCCACCACCGGCCAGGGCAAGCTGATGGCCTCGTTCGCGCACACCGCGGGCAATGACAAGACGCTGGCCTACCGGCTGGTGGGCTTCACGCCGAACCTCGCCAACCACGAGCCCGTCACCGGCGCCTTCGTGGGACACCGCCGGCAGCCCTCCGGGGCCACCCGCGTCCGCGTGTTCGGCCAGTACAACCTGCGGCACACCGCGACCAGCGAGAAGGAGAAGGTGTTCGCCGCCATCCGCTTCATCCCGGGGATCGGCGGGCGCGCGGACGTCATCGCCTCGGGCGGGGACATCGCGCCGGACAAGGTCTTCATCGGCAGCGCGTGCTGGGACCCCCAGGAGCAGGAGACGTTCCGCATCCTGCGTCAGTGCACCAAGGTCCAGGGCCAGCCGCCCAGCAACTGCGAGATCGTCCCGGGCTCCGTCGTGGGCACCCGCGAGGCCTGCCCGGCCGTGGAGCTGAGGGGCGAGCTCGCCCCGCCGTCCGGCAACCCGGACGACATCTCGCCGGAGCCCGACTCCCCGACCGAGCCGGAGCCCGTGCCGGGCGACGTGTCGCCGGAGCTGTAATCCCGCGCACCGCGTGACACCCCAGACGCCGGAGGGCCGCGATGGCCCTCCGGCGTTGCTGTTTTGCGGGCGCTGTGGCCTTGAAGGTTCGTGGACGCAGGCAGCGCTCTAATCGCGCCGCGCGTGCCACATCGGCCGCTGCGCGCGCTGCGGCTTTACTCCGTGCAGCTCCGCCAGCGCCTCGTGCGGCAGGTGGAACCAGCGCAGGTGCTCGAAGTCGGTCGACACGGGCATCGGCTCCAGCTGCAGCTGCGCCGCGTCCCGCGCCGCCTCGTCGAAGATGCGTCGCGCGTCGTCCAGGTACGTCTCCAGCACCCACTCGGGTTCGGTGGCGTGGCGGGAGCGGTACTGCATCTTCCCGGACCGGTAGCTGATGTCGCTCAGCCGCATCGCCGGGTCCGGGCGCCCCTTCTTGTGGTGCCACAGCGCCGTGCGCTCGTCGAAGTCGTAGTGGGGCAGGAGCTTCCAACCCTCGTTCGCCACCAGGTGGACGGCCTTCAAGATGAAGTCGAACACGGCGTCCGAGAGGAAGTAGTTGAAGTTGACCCGCACCCACCCGGGCTTGATGCCTTCGCAGCCGCGGACGATCTCTCGCTCGAATTCGCGGGACGTGTCCAGATCGATGCCCAGCAGACGGTGCCCGTACGGCCCCGCGCAGGAGCAGCCGGCGCGCGCCTGAATCCCGAACAAGTCGTTCAACAGCGACGCCACGAAGTTGTGGTGCACGTAGCGATCGTCGTGCCGCACCACGAAGGAGACGATGGACAGGCGCCACGCGTCGCGGTTGCCCAGGATCAGCATGTGGGGGTTCTTCTCCCAGCTGTGGATGGCGCGCTGGATGAAGTCGTGCTCTCGCGCGCGGATGGCGCCCACGCCGACCGCTTCCTTGAGCTGGAACACCAGGCCCGCGCGGATGGATTCGATGATGGCCGGCGTGCCGCCCTCTTCGCGGTGCTCGATGTCCGCGAGGTAGCGGTGGTCGGTCGGGTTCACATACGCGACGGTGCCGCCGCCCGGAACCGACGGGACCTTGTTCGTGAACAGCCTCTTCTTCGCCACCAGCACGCCCGGCGTTCCAGGCCCGCCGATGAACTTGTGCGGCGAGATGAAGATGGCGTCCTTGGAGAGGAGGTGGCCGTCCTCCTTCTCGTCGCGCATGTTCATCTCGATCTTCACGTACGGCGCCGCCGCGGCGAAGTCCCAGAAGGAGAGCGCGCCGTACTTGTGCAAGAGCGCCGCCACGTTCCGTGTGTCCGTCCCGATGCCGGTGACGTTCGACGCCGCCGAGAAGGAGCCGATCTTGAGCGGCCGGTCCTGATGGTTCTTCAGCTCCGCCTCGAGGTGCGACAGCGAGATGTGCCCGTCCGCGTCCTCGTGGATGGTGACCACGTCCGCGATGGACTCGCGCCAGGGGAGCTCGTTGGAGTGGTGCTCATACGGCCCGATGAACACCACCGGCCGAAGGCTCTGGGGGATGCACTTCTTGAGGTCGAACCGCGCCTCCAGGTCCTTGGGGAGCCGGAGGTTCATGCAGTCGATGAGCTTGTTGATGGCGCCGGTCGCGCCGGAGCCGGTGAAGATGACGACATCTTCGTCGGTGCCGCCCACCGCCTTCTTGATGATCTGCCGCGCGTCCTCGCGGTAGCGCGTGGTCTGCAGCCCGGTGCCGGAGGACTCGGTATGGGTGTTCGCGTAGAGCGGCATCACCTCGCTGCGGATGAAGTCCTCGATGAAGGAGAGCGAGCGGCCGGACGCGGTGTAGTCCGCGTACGTCACGCGCCTGGGGCCGTAGGGTCCATCCAGTACCTGGTCGTCGCCGATGACGCAGGCGCGGATCGTCTCGATGAGGCGGTCGGAGGGCTCTTGGGAGGAAGGCACGCGCTCTCCTTAGACATGCCTTCGGCCAGCCGACAACTCCGTTTTCGATGCTCGCCTGGCTGGGAAGCGGCAAAATCGAGATGGCTGCAAGCCTGCTAATTCCCTGGCGCGCCCGGGACCGTGCCCTGGGCCTTCACGGTGACCCGGAAGTTGTAGCGCGCCTTCTCTGTCGTCCACACCCTCAGCGTCGTGACTCCTGGCGTCAGACCGACGAGGTGCACACTGCTCGCGTCAGCCACGACATCCACGATGTCCGGTTCAGCGACGGCCACTCGCGAGATCCCTGGCACCTCCAGCGTGGTGGTCCCGTTCTCCACGAGCGTTACGGGGACCTGGTCATCCACCACCCTGGCGTCCCTGAACGCTCGCTGGGCTCCCACCCCCGCGGCCGCCAGGGCGAGGCCCGCGGCCAGGCTCACCGCCCACCAGCGCCCGCGCAAGGCCGGGGGCTTCGCCAGCACCTCGAGGAGCGCATCCATGGAGGGGAAGCGGTCCTCTGGCTCCAGCGCCAGCCCCCGGGCGAGCACCGCCTTCACGCGTCTCGGCAGGCGAGGGCCGCGCTCCGGGCGCCGCGGCGTCCACCGGCGCTCCGGAGGCGCGTTCGCCTCGAAGGGGCGCACGCCGTACAGCGCCTCATGAAGCGCGACGCAGAAGCTGAACTGGTCGCCTCGCGCATCCACGGGGCGGCCCGCGAGCTGCTCGGGAGACATGTATGCGGGCGTCCCAGGCACGCCGCCGGCCTGGGTCAGCATCGGCTCGGAGCCTCCGGTCGCCGCTTCGGCCACGGCCTCTTCCCAGGCCGCTCCCAGCCGCACCAGCCCGAAGTCCGTCACCCGCGGCCGCCCGTCCGCGCCCACCAGCACGTTGGCCGGCTTGAAGTCCCGATGGACCAACCCGGCCCGGTGCGCGGCCGCCAGCCCCCGGCCCGCTTCGAGGAAGAGCCCCAGCACCTCGTGCCACGGCCGCTCGCGCTGCCGCAGCCACTCCGCCAGCGTCGGGCCCTCGACCAGCTCCATGGCCAGGAACACCTGCCCTGCCTCCGTGCCCAGATCGAAGACGGGCAGCACGTTCGGGTGCGACAGGCGCGCCATCGCCTGGGCCTCGCGCAGCAGCCGCGCCTGCCGCTCTCCCACCGCGTCTGCCTTCACCGCGCGCAGCAGCTTGAGCGCCACCTTCCGCCCCAGCCGCGGATCCTCCGCTGCGTACACCACGCCCATTCCCCCCGCCCCGAGCACTCCGGAGATGACGTAGCGGCCGAGCACCTCTCCCGGCCGCAGCGCAGGCCCCTCGAGGAGGGGGAACGGGAGGGGCCCGCCCGTGTCCAGCCGTGTCGGGACGTCCAAGGCATCTGGCGTGGAGCGCTCGGCCGCGACCGCGGCCACCAGGGCCCGGCAGTTGGCGCACCCATCCAGGTGGGCCTCCACACTCGAGGCGTTCGGGCCGGACAAGGTGCCGCTCGCGAAGCTCGCGAGCGCGTTCTCGTCTGGGCACCGCTCTGGCGCGGGGGGCGGCGAGTCGGTCATGCGTACATCATCTTCGCAGCTTCGGGCTCAGCCCTCCACGACGAGCCGGTACGTCTTGATGACCGTCCCACTCCAGATGACGAGCGTCGTCTCTCCCGCCTTCAACGCGGTGATGCGGACGGAGCCTTTATCCGGGACCTTGATGTCGGCGATCTCGGGGTCCCCAATCGCCAGCCGGTTCATGCCCGGAGCCTTCACCACCTTCGAGCCGCCCGGGCGCAAGGTGAGGGTCTCGTGCGTGTCGGCGGGAGCGGGCACCTGGGCGGGGCTGGCGAGCACGGGGACGGAGAACAGGGACAGAGACACCAGGACGCTGCGAACGAAGGTCTTCATGGGTTTTTCCTTCCTTTCGCCCAGGTGACACCGGTGGCCGCACGGTGTTGCACGCGGCCGTGAAGAAATCGTATGGCGCACTGCATTACTCCGAGGGGGGCAGGAGCTTGGAGAGGCTGGCGTCGAGCTGGCTGCGCACGGTCCGCAGCAGGCTCTGCAGCTCACCGGAGGAGAGCTGGAGCCGCTCGGCCAGCCGCCTTCGCACCTCGGCGAGCACGTCCGTTCTCGCGCGGGCAAGCCAGCGGGACACCGTGGACTTGTGTGTCTGGTACATGGCGCCGATCCGCTCCAGGCTCAGCCCCTCGACGAAGTGCAGGCGCAGCACGGTGCGCTCCCGGGTGGGCAGCGCGGCCAGCGCCTCGGCGAGCGCGGCCCGGAAGTCCCCCTGGTGCTGTCGCCGCAGGTAGTCCAGCTCCAGGTCTCCTCCCGGCACCGTCCCCTCGGCGAGCACCTCCTCCTCGGCCCGGGCCCGCCTGCGCCGCGAGCGCTGGAGGTTGAGGGCGGTGCGCACCGCGGCCGCGCGCAGCCAGGCCGCGAGGGGGCCGGTGCCCTGGTAGTCAGCGATGTGCGGGGGCCGCCCCTCTTCCGAGGTGAACAGCCGCTCGCGTAGGCGCTGGCGCACCTCCGCGGCCCCGTCTCCCGAGCCCTCCACCCGGGCCACCGCGGCGTCCACCTTCGGAAGAAAGCGGGTGTCCAGCGCGGCCTGGGCGGCCGTGAGCCCCTGGGTGCACGCGCAGGCGAGGTAGAGATCCGCGGCATGCAGCCTCCGCAGCGCGTCCAGGAGTGAGGCCTCCTCCGGGAGCCGCTCGGCCAGGTAGCGGAGGAAGGTGGCCTCCGGCAGAGGCAGGCCCGGCCACGCCGCGCGGGCGCTGGCCAGCACCTCCGCGAGGAGCGCCTCCAGCGCTGGCAGCTCCGCTGGTTCGCGCTCCGCCGGGCGCAGGTGGGAGATGAAGAGGGACGTCAGAGAGGGCTGTGCGGGCATTCGCTCCTCGGGGCGCGGGCCTGAGGGAGTATAGAAGGGATCTCCTCCCAGGTTCGGTATGGAGCCGGGGTGTGGCTCTCCTGGTGCTCGGCCGTTGGCCACGCCCTGCGGGCACACGTCCGCTTGTCCGCGAAAGCTTGTGAGGCTGGCACGCCGTGCCCAGCGTGAAGGGGAGTTCAGCTCTCGCGGGGAGCGGTGAGCAGGACCCCTTCGTGGCTGCTGCGGGCGCGGCAGCATTCCGAGAGGTGCATGTCATGGCGAGCAACCGAGGTGTCGTCTACCTGGGTCCCGGCAGAGTCGAGGTGCAGGACATCCCGTACCCCCGCTTCGTCAATCCGCAGGGCAAACCCATCGAGCACGGGGTCATCCTGAAGGTCCTGTGCACGAACATCTGTGGCTCGGATCAGCACATGGTGCGCGGCCGGACGACGGCGCCGCCGGGCCTGGTGCTCGGGCACGAGATCACCGGCGAGATCATCGAGAAGGGCAAGGACGTCGAGTTCCTCGAGGTGGGCGACGTGGTGACGGCGCCCTTCAACGTCGCGTGCGGGCGCTGCCGCAATTGCCGCGAGCAGCAGACCGGCGTGTGCCTCAACGTCAACGCCTCTCGCCCCGGCGGAGCCTACGGGTACGTCGACATGGGGGGCTGGGTCGGCGGGCAGGCCCAGTACGCGATGATTCCCTATGCTGACTTCAACCTCACCCGGTACCCGGACAAGCAGAAGGCACTCGAGAAGCTGCTCGATCTGACGATGCTGTCGGACATCCTGCCCACCGGGTTCCACGGCGCTTTCAGCGCGGGGGTCCGCCCCGGCAGCAGCGTGTATGTGGCAGGCGCGGGGCCGGTGGGCCTGGCGGCCGCTGCCTCGGCACGCCTGCTCGGGGCCGCGGTGGTGCTGATTGGCGACATGAACCCGGCGCGGCTCGAGCATGCCCGGTCGGTGGGGTTCGTGCCCATCGACCTCGCCAAGAGCAACAAGCTCGAGGAGCTCATCCAGCAGGCCATCGGTGTTCCTGAGGTCGACGCGTCCGTCGATGCCGTCGGCTTCGAGGCCCACGGCCATGGCGCGGAGGTCGGCGCGGAGCAGCCGGCGGTGGTCCTGAACTCGCTGATGAGCGTCACCCGAGCCTCCGGCGGGATTGGCATCCCCGGGTTGTATGTGACCGAGGACCCCGGCTCGAAGGACGAGGCGGCGCGGCGTGGGAGCCTCCGCCTGCGCTTCGGCCTCGGCTGGGCCAGGTCCCACCGGTTCTACACGGGACAGACGCCGGTGCTGCGCTACTTCCACGGGCTCATGCAGGCCATCCTCAATGACCGCATCCAGATCGCGAAGGTCGTCAACGCCTCGGTGCTTCCGCTCGAGGAGGCGGCGCACGGGTACCGCGAGTTCGACAAGGGCGCGGCCCGCAAGTTCGTGCTGGACCCCCACGGGGCGCTCAGGAAGCGCTGAGTCGGCAGACCCGGAGAGCACGCTCCCGCTGCGCGCCCGCAGTCACGACCTCCGTGCCGGCCGCCGCCTCGTTGTTCCAAGAGCGGAGCCTACCGCATCTGTCCGCCGGGTGGAGCTGGAGGGCGTGCGCTGGCCGGATCCTCGCTTCAACTGGATCGCCGACGCGGATTGAGTCGCGTCTCCTGCGCCTCGACGGGTTGTGCGGCTCCCGGCGTGATGAGTTGCGTGGTCGTCGCCGCCTCGCTGGGCGCCTCGGGCGACTCGTGCGTGCGCAACACTTCCACTTCGGCGGGCGTGGGATCGCTGAGCTCCAAGAGCTCCCGCTCGCGCCTCCATCGAACAGCGAAGTTCTCGCGCAGCCAGCTCGCGAGCTCGACCGTCGGGAGCGCGTGTCGGACCGGCTCGAGCCCGCGCTGGAATGCCCTCGCGTCGGGGAAGCGTCGCTCCGGATCAGGGTGAAGCGCGACTTCGAGGACACCCTCGAGCATTCGATGCGCGGCGGGTGTGTCAGGTCGCTCCACGCGCGGGAGCCGGATGCCATGGGCGGAGATGTCGGGGAGCTCGCCGGACAGCAGCTCGTAGAGGACACAGCCGAGAGCGAAGAGATCGCCGGACACGGTCGCATCGGCCCCCTCGAGGCGCTCCGGCGGCATGTACCCGGCCTTTCCAATGACGAGGCCGACCTGGGTGAGCCGCTCCTCGGAAGGCACTGAGGCCTTCGCGAAGACGCGCTCCTGGGCTTCACCGGAGCGATGCGCGATCCCGAAATCGACGACCTTCACCACGCCGTCGAACGACACGACGAGGTTGTCCGCGCTGATGTCGCGATGAATCACGCCATGCTCGTGCGCGTAGGCCAGTCCGCGCAGGGCCTGCTGACAGAGCTCGACGATCACTTCGAGCGGCAGCGTGCCTCCTCCGGCGACGCGTCGGACGAGCTCGAACACGTTCACGCCACTCAGGTACTCCATGACGATGAACCACGCGCCGTCGATCTGCCCGAGATCGTAGACGGAGACGATGTTCGGATGATGGAGGCGCGCGGAGGTGCGCGCTTCGCCGATGAAGCGCTGGATCTGGACCGCCGGATCGTCCTGGTCATCCTCCAGCATCCGTTTGAGGACGACGAGCCGATGAAACCCCGCGCGTCCGGTCCGTACCGCGAGCCACACCTCCCCCATGCCGCCGCGTCCGAGCCGGATGAGCCGGCGGTAGCGGTGAATGCCAGTTCCAAGGTCCGCACCTCGCAGCGAGCGCGCGGTGAGGATCGCGAGCGCGGTGGAGGCGAGCATCAGGAAGGGGAGCCCCACGAGCACGAAGAGCGGGGGCCCCTGGAGCCAGCCAGCGTCGACGGCGAGCTCACGGCCCAGGAGCGCGAGCGCGCACAGGGAGGCGGCGAGCACGGCAGCCGCCATCGCGCCCCGGCGCTTCAGGAGTCGTGCCGCTTCGACTGCCCAGGTCCCGGCCACGCACGTCGCGAGGAGCCAGAACAGCGGGAGGCTCAGGCCCGCGGTGGCCTGCGAGAGCGCCTCCGCGGTCATCCCGGTCTCGGGCAGCCTGAGGAGGGACCAGGAAACTTCGAGCACCCGCACCACACCGAGCACGATGGCCACTCCCAACATCACGCGCCGCCAGAGCGTGAGCGGCAGATCCAACAGCGACCACGCGACGCGGAGGAGGGTGTATGGGAGAGGGACTGACTGAAGGACGCCCAGGAGGAGCCAGGGGCGTGTGTCGGCGATCATCGCGCTGGCTTCGTGGCTGGTGAGCCCCGTCGTCATGGAGAGCACCGCGAACCCGAGGAAGCTCGAAGCGAGCCAGAGCTGAACCCGCTGTGATCTCACCGCGGCCCATGTCGCGAAATGAACCAGCGCGAGGACGAAGAACGCTCCCGCGAGCGCGAGGTGCAGCATGGTGTAGGGAGTCACGGATCAGGAGCCTAGTCGGCCCGCGGGTCCTGCGTGAAGCGCGGGCTGCGCGGAAGGGAGTGCTGGCCGCTCGCGCCCACGAGTGGCTCAGGCGCCGTTTGCAGCGCGGACGTCACGCGGGTCCTCGGTGAAGACCTCTCCGAGGAGGAGCTCCAGGCCGCCCTCCGGCTGCTCGGGTGAGGGGCGCGCGAGCTACGCGCCCGGGGCCGCCACGATGGCGTCCGCTTCGATCTCGACGAGCATCCTCGGGTCGATGAGCCGGCTCACCTCCACCATGGTGGTGGCCGGCAGGATGGTGCCGAAGAACTCATGGTGGGCCCGGCCGATCTCCTCCCACCGGGAGATGTCCGTCACGTACATGCGCGTGCGCACCACATCCGCCAGCCGGGCGCCCAGCGCTTCCAGCGCGGTCTGGATGTTGCGCAGCGTCTGGACGGCCTGGGCGTAGGCGTCGCCCTCTCCCACGACGTTGCCCGTGGCGTCCGTGGCGGTGGTGCCGGTCACCGAGACGAAGGGGCCCACGCGCACCGCGCGCGAGTAGCCCACGCGGGGCTCCCAGGGGGTTCCAGTCGAGTAGCGGGTCCGCTGCATGGCTGCTCCTTGGAGGAGGGGAGGGGCCCGGACTCGCGCCTCCGGAGTCCGGGGTGACGAGCTCACGGTACGAAGCCCGCGAAAAATTGCACGCCCCGTGATAGTTGGCCTCCCGTCATGGCAACCGAGCTAGAGCAGGAAGTCGCCCGCCGTCGCACCTTCGCGATCATCTCCCACCCCGACGCGGGCAAGACGACGCTCACCGAGAAGCTGCTGCTCTACGGTGGCGCCATCCACCTGGCCGGCAGCGTGAAGGCCAAGCGTGCGCGCCGCCACGCCACCAGCGACTGGATGGAGCTGGAGAAGGAGCGCGGCATCTCCGTCACCTCGTCCGTGCTCCAGTTCGTCTACCGCGATCACGCGGTGAACCTGCTGGACACCCCGGGCCACCAGGACTTCTCCGAGGACACCTACCGCACGCTGGCCGCCGCGGACGCCGCGGTGATGCTCATCGACGCGGCCAAGGGCGTGGAGCCGCAGACCAAGAAGCTCTTCAAGGTCTGCCGCATGCGCGGCATCCCCATCTTCACCTTCGTCAACAAGCTGGACCGCTTCGGCCGCGCGCCGCTGGACCTGATGGATGAGCTGGAGCAGGTGCTCGGCATCCGCTCCTACCCGATGAACTGGCCCATCGGCATGGGGCCGGACTTCCGCGGCGTGTATGACCGGCGGGCCGGCGTGGTCCACGTCTTCAGCGCCGAGGGCCACCACGGCGAGAAGGAGGTGGGCGAGCGCTCCGTTCCCCTGGACTCGCCGGAGATCCACTCGGTGCTCACCGAGCGGGAGCTGGCGCAGCTCAAGGAGGAGATCGAGCTGCTGGACGTGGGCGGCGATGAGTTCACCCGCGAGAAGAGCGACGCGGGACAGCTGACGCCCATGTTCTTCGGCTCGGCGATGACCAACTTCGGCGTGCGGCCCTTCCTGGACGCCTTCCTGGAGCTGGCCCCCGCGCCCACCCCGCGCGAGGTGAAGGACGGCGAGCTGCGCCTTCCCACCGATCCGAAGTTCGCCGGCTTCATCTTCAAGATCCAGGCGAACATGGATCCGGCGCACCGGGATCGCATCGCGTTTTTGCGCGTGGTGTCCGGCCGGTACGTGAAGGGGATGAGCGCGCACCACTCGCGGCTGGGCAAGGAGGTGCGGCTGGCCAAGCCCAGCCAGTTCCTCGCCGCCGAGCGCACCGCCATCGAGGACGCGTGGCCGGGGGACGTCATCGGCCTGTTCGATCCGGGGCAGTACCGCATCGGGGACTCGCTGTCGGAGGAGCAGGGCGTCGTCTTCGAGAGCGTGCCGCGCTTCAGCCCCGAGTTCTTCGCCGTCGTGCGCAGCAAGGATCCGCTGCGCCGCAAGCAGATGGAGAAGGGGCTGGAGCAGCTCTCCGAGGAGGGCACGGTGCAGATCTTCCA
>JAFGNZ010000159.1 GCA_016926755.1 Myxococcaceae bacterium
AAGCCGCAGCAGCGCCTCGCGTACCGTGCTTCGGGAGACGCCGTAGCGGCGCGCCAGCGTGTGCTCCGAGGGAAGTACTCCATCCTTCGGTAGCCGACCCAACGAGATAACGCGCTCCAATTCCTGCTCGACTTGAAAGACGAGTCCCAACCGTTCCATGTCCGCCACCCTCCTCGTTTCAGGTGGCTGCCATTACATCAGCCGGGTCTGACATGGCAGGTAGGCAGGCTCACTCCGCGAAGGCTCAGCGTGCGCGGGCGGAGCTCGGCAGATCGTGCGCGAGCGTATCCAGCGCCAGCGCCTCGCCGTCCTCCGCGTGCCACCGCAGGCCCGCATCCGTGCCCTTCAACGTGAGGTGCGGGTTGTAGAACGGGTCTCCCGACCGCAACCATGGGCGATAGGCCACGAACGACTGCCAGAGATCGTCCTCCGGGAGCTGATCCAGGCGACGGCTGGCCGACTCGTGATGCACCAGCGTCGCGTGCGGCGTGTAGACGACTCGCAGCCCCCGGCGCACCAGGCGCAGCCCCAGCTCGATGTCGCTGCCCACGACCGTGAAGCGCTCGTCAAACCCGCCGAGCTCCTCGAACACCTCGCGCCTCAGCATCACGCAGGCGCTGGTGACGGACAGGTAGTTGCGCACCCAGTCCGCATGGCCGAAGGGCGTCATGTGGCGCGTGTCTGGCATGCGCCAGAAGGGGTGCCCGGCAAAGCCCGTGATGCCCACCACCACCCCCGCGTGCTGGATGGAGCCGTCCGGGAAGAGCAGCCTGGCGCCCACGGCCCCTACCTCGGGCCGCTGCGCCTGGCCGATCAGCTCCTCCAGCCAGCCGGGCTCGACGATCTCGATGTCGTTGTTGAGGAAGAGCAGCAGCTCGCCCGCCGCCTGCCGGGCCGCGAAGTTGTTGATGGCCGGGTAGTTGAAGGGGAAGTCCCAGGTGAGCTTGCGGATCCGTGGATCCGTCAGCTGCTCCAGCAGCGCGAACGTCTCCGGCTTCGTGCTGTTGTTGGAGACGAGCAGCAGCTCGTAGTTCCGGTAACGCGTCTTCTCCAGGCTCGTAGTCAGCGTGCGGAGCAGCTCGGGCTTGTCCTTGAAGGGGACGATGATGGACACCCGCGGCTCGCCCTTCACGGGGTAGCGCACCCGGTAGTGCGTCGGCGCCACCTCCTCCACCTCCGCCGCCTCTCCCCTCCGCGCCACGTGCTCCTTCAGCGCTCGCACACCCGCGGCAGAGGCCGCCAGGAGCCTGCCAGTGGCTCGCGAGTGGTAGAGGATGCCCGGCACGTGGGCAATGCGCTGCGTGCGCTCCGTCACCCGCAGGAGCAGCTCGTAGTCCCGCGCACCCTCGAAGCCCTCGCGAGGCCCGCCCACCTCCTCCAGCAGCGAGCGCCGCACCACGACGAAGTGCCCCAGGTAGTTCACCGAGCGCAGAAGGTCCGGAGACCAGTCCGGCTTGAAGAATGGAGCTTCGCGCTTCCCCGCTGCGTCCAGGCGATCCTCATCCGAGTACAGCAGCTCCGCCTCGGGCTCCCGCGCCAGTCGCAGCGCCATCTCCGCCAGCGCGTGCGGCGCGAGCGTGTCCTCGTGTCCCAGGAAGCCCACGAAGGCGCCCGTGGCCAGCGCGAGCGCGGCGTGGGTGGCTCGAGCAGTGCCACCGTGGGCTTGCGAGCGCGCCACCCGGATGCGCGTGTCACGGCGGGCGTACGCCTCCATCAGCGCCACCACCTGCGACGAGCACGAGCCGTCGTCCGCCAGGCACAGCTCCCAGAAGGGATGCACCTGGGCTTGCACCGACTCGATGCACGCGCGCAGCCACGGCACCGACGTCTCGGACACCGGGGTGATCAGGCTGATGACGGATGGCGCCTCCAACACCTTCGCCGCCTCGGCCGCCCGGGACACCCACGCGGGCTCACGCTCCGTGTACCAGCGCTCGTAGTCCTCGGCGGGGGGAGCCGTCACCGGAGGGCGCGTCTCCAGCGCATCCGCCAGGAAGAGGGTGACCTCCCGGTTGAAGGTGTGCTGACGGCGAAACACCTCACGCCACACCACGGAGGTGAGCCGGTCCGGCAGCGACATCGTCCCCGCGCAGGGATCCGCCCGCTCCAGCAGCTCGGCCACGCGCCGCGCCCGCTCCTCCATCGACAGGCGCTCGGGGCGCATGGCCTCGAGGACCAGCGCCACCGCCTCCTCGTTCCACCGCCGCTGCCGCCCCAGGGCATGGCGCATGAGCGGCTCGGCGACCTGGAGGTACGAGCGCTTGAGCAGCCGCACCACCCTCCCCGCCCCTCCCCCGCGATGCGAGGTGACGCGAAAGGCCGAGGGCTCCATCAACGGCCCGAGCCTCGTTCGAGCCCGCTCTTCCAGCTCCGATCGGGCGGAGCTGTCACGCCGCAGGAGGAGCTGCTCCAGCACCGACAGCAGCTCCTGGTTGAAGGCCTGCTGCGGCCGCAACATCTCGATGTGGAACGGCCGGAGCCCCTCCACGAAGACGCGCTTGGCGGCGGTGACGACCCGTCCCAGTCGCCTGCGGTGCGACTCCGGCACCTCGAAGTGGAACAGTTCCGCCGAAAGGCGCGCGGCCTGCAGCGGGGTATGCGGCCGGGCGGGAGCCTCCCCCACCTGGCGCACCAGCTCCGCGGTGAGCAGCCGCAAGGTGCGCTCGTGGGACTGGAGCTCCTCGGCGGCCTCGCCCTGGCGCGGGCGCAGCGCTTCGATCACCCGTCTCTGCTCGGCGATCAGCTCCGCCAGCTCCCCCGCGGTGGCCGCGTGGGACAGGGCACGCTCCACGCCGGCCGCGCCGACGCTGGGGCTCACGGGGTGACGGCCTGCGCGAGCGGCGCCGAGGAGACGAGCGCCTCGGGAGCCGGCTCCACCGTCCAGCGATGCGGCGGGAGCGCTTGCCCCTCCCCGCTGGCCTCCACGCTCAGACGGCAGCGGTCCCGGAAGGCCGAATACTCACGGCCCTCCGCGGAGTGCGCGCTCACGTCCAGCGTGTAGTGGCCCGGCGACAAGCCCACGCGCTCCAACCGCAGGCGGACCACCCCGGCGGGAGGCAGCGGCGTGGGCAGCGGCACCTGCTCGCGGAAGGTGCTGGTGCCGTACACCCTCACCCCATCCTTCGTGTGCAGCACCACGCTGAAGCCCACCTCCTCCACCGGCATCCGCGCGGTGAAGTGGATGGCCACCTCGAGTGGATCCTGGGCGCCCAGCGTGCTCACCGGCGCCCCCGAGGAGCCCAGCAACCGCACCTCGGAGATCTCCACCTCGGGCCGCGTCGCGGGAGGCGCTGCCTGCACCTGGGGCAGCGCCCCGCCATCAGCGGCCAGCGCGGCGGGCACCATCACCTGGGCCTGCTCCTCGGCCAGGGCCACGGCGCGGCGGTACTCGTCCACCACCTCGCCCGGAGCCCCCATCCGGCGGATGCGCCCGGCGTCGATCCACGCGGCCAGATCACACCACCGCTCGATGGTGCTCAGATCGTGCGTGACGAGGACGATCGTCTTCCCCGCCTTCTTGAACTCCGTCATCTTCCCGAGGCTCTTCTTGCCGAAGTGCTCGTCCCCCACGGCGAGGATCTCGTCGATGATGAGGATGTCCGGATCCACGTGGGTGGCCACCGAGAACGCCAGCCGCATGTACATGCCGCTCGAGTACGTGCGCACCGGCTCGTCGATGAAGTCCCCCAGCTCGCTGAAGGCGATGATGTCATCCATCCGCGCGCGGATCTCCACGCGGGACATGCCCAGGATGATGCCGTTGATGAGGATGTTCTCCCGGCCGGAGAAGTCCGGGTGGAAGCCCGCCCCCAGATCCAGCAGCGCGGAGATCCGCCCGTTGATGTCGATGCTCCCCGAGGTGGGCGAGTAGATCCCCGTCATCAGCTTGAGCAGCGTGCTCTTGCCGGAGCCGTTGCGCCCGATGATGCCCACCGTCTTGCCTCGGGGGATGACCAGATCGATCCCGCGCAGCGCCTCGATGAAACGCGTGCCGCCGCGGTCCCGCTTGCCGGTGAGCCACCGCACCAGCTCCGACTTGAACGTCGTGTACTCGCGCCGGATGGTGCTCTTGCGGAAGTGCTTGACGACGTTGCGGATGACGATGGCGTCCATGTTCCCTGTCTGACTCAAACGACCTCCGCGAACTCCTCGCGGCGACGCTCGAAGATGATGGACGCCACGGTCAAGAGCACGAACGCGATGCCGGCCCACAACGCCAGCGGCCCGGCGGCGGGGAGCTGGTGATCATAGAAGATGGACTGGTACGAGGTGGCCATCACCGCCATGGGGTTGGCCAGCACCATGGCGAGCCGGAAGTCCTCGGGGATCGTCGTGGCCCGGTAGAAGATCGGCGTGACGAAGAACCACATCGTCAGCAGGTTGTTGATGATCTGCTGCAGGTCCCGGAAGGTGACGTTGATGGCGGAGAGGAGGTAGGCCAGCGCCAGCGTCACCCCCAGCTGGGTGACGATGACCAGCGGCAGCGCCACGACGTGCCACGAGGGCTTCCAGCCGAAGAACAGCCCGAAGAGGATCAGCAGCGGCAGCGAGAGCAGGAAGTTGCACAGGTTGGTGACCACCACCGAGGCCGGCAGCACCTGCGCGGGGAAGCGCACCTTGGTGAGCAGATCCCGCCGATCGCTGATCGCGCTCGCCCCGCCGCCCACGGAGCTGGCGAACCAGATCCAGGGCAGCAGCCCGATGAAGAGGAAGTACGCGTAGGCCTCGATCTGCTGCCGCATGTAGACCGAGAACAGCAGCGTGTAGACGACCATCTGCAACGTCGGGTTGAGGAACGTCCACAGGAAGCCGAGCACCGACCCGCGGTACCGCGCCTTCAGCTCCCGTTGCGTCAAGCTCAGCAGCAGGCCGCGGTACTGGTAGAGTTCTCGGAGGTTGCGAAACATGCGGCGGTATCCCTACACCAGACGGATGGTCGTCCGCGAGCACCACCATTCGAAGGCTCGCAGCCAGACCGGGTTGAGCCCCCCCCACTCCTCGCCTACCGAGCGAGCAGCCATTCCGGAGGCGTGGCAGCTCATCCTACACTGGGCGCCATTGGATTTTTCCGTTGAATTTCCAAGCGATGGACAGCTCCCCGCTCTTCGATGGATCCTCGGAGGCCAGGGTCTGGAGCCTCGGGTTCCGGACCTTTCCTCGTAGCTGATGGGACGCCGTGAAAGAACTCGCACACCCTCCCGCCAGCGGTGGGGCTCGGCTCGTCCGCAAGGACGTGCGGACCTTCGCTGATCTGCTCCGGCGGCGCGCGGGAGAGCAGGGGCAGACGCCCGCCTTCACCTTCCTGGGCGCGGAGCCTGGCGGAGACGTCACCCTCACGTACGGCGAGGTGGATCAGTGGGCGCGTGCCATCGCCCAGGAGCTGGAGTCGCGCGGGCTGGCCGGGCAGCGCGTCCTCATCGTCCTGCCCCCGGGCCCCGCCTACGTGGCCAGCCTCTTCGGCTGCTTCTACGCGGGGGTGATCGCCGTCCCCGTGCCCCCGCCGCTGTTCGACTCGCCGCGAGCGGGGCCGGGGCTGCTGTCCACCATCGCGCAGGACTCGGGGGCCGCCGCCGCGCTCGTGGGTGGGCCGCGCCCCGCGGAGGGCCAGCGCCTGACGATCGAGGGCCTGGCCTCCCACGTCGAGCTGATCGCCACCGAGGGCATCTCCCCCGCTGGCCTCTCCTCTGACTGGGCGCAGCCGTTCGTGGATCCGCGCGCCATCGCGCTCCTCCAGTACACGGCGGGCAGCACGGGCTCGCCCAAGGGCGTGCGGGTGACGCACGCGGGCCTGCTGGACAACGCCGAGGCGCTGCGCCGAGGGCTGGCCCACACCGCCTCGGACAAGATCCTCCTGTGGCTGCCCGCCCACCAGGGCCTGGGGCTGCTCGAGGGGGTGCTCCAGCCCGTGTGCGCTGGCATCCCCTCCGTGCTCCTGCCGCCGCGCGCCTTCTTCCAGCGGCCCGTGCGGTGGCTGGAGGCGCTCTCCACCCACGGCGCCACGATCAGCGGCGCCCCGGACTTCGCCTACGAGCTGTGCGTGCGGACCACCGGCGAGGATGAGCGGGCCCGGCTCGATCTGAGCCGCTGGCGCGTCGCCATCAGCAGCGGCGAGCAGATCCGCGCCGAGACGATGGAGCGCTTCTCGGAGCACTTCGCCCCGTGCGGCTTCAACCCGAAGGCCTTCCGGCCGGTGTACGGGCTCGCGGAGTCCACGTACCTGGTCGCCAACTCGAAGTCGGAGGACGGGCCCACCCTGCGCGGGGTCGGCGTGGACGCGCTGGCGCAGCAGCGGATCACCGAGCGCCGGGGCGCGGCGACGAAGCTGGTGAGCTGTGGGCCGACGGCGAGCGTCCAGGTGATCATCGTCAACCCCACCACGCGCGCGCTGCGCAGCGAGCAGGAGATTGGGGAGATCTGGGTCACCGGCCTGAGCGTCGCGGATGGCTACTGGGGCCGGGTGGGCACCACGGAGGAGACGTTCCGCGGGCGCATGGCCGGCACGGCCGCTGGGATGCGGGCCTTCCTGCGGACCGGAGATCTGGGAGCCATCGCGGGCGGGGATCTCTTCGTCACGGGGCGGATCCGGGATGTCGTCATCTGGCAGGGCCAGGATCTGCGGCTGCATGATCTGGAGTTCGACGTGGAGGCGAGCCACCCGGCGCTGGTGCCCGGCAGCTGCGCGGCCTTCTCCCTCAAGCAGGGCCGCGAGGAGCGCTTCGCCCTCGTCGCCGAGGTCTTCCTCCCCGAGAGCACCCAGGCCCCGAAGGAGCAGGCCCTGCTCCAGGAGCTCGCCCGCACCCTGCGTCGGAACGTGAGCCAGCGCCACGGGGTGGTGCCCGCGGAGATCGCCCTGCTGCCCGCCTTCCGCCTGCCGAGATCCTCGACGGGGCGCGTCTCCCGGGAGGCCGTGCGCGCGGCGTACCTGGCCTCCGAGCTGGAGCCGCTCGTGCGCGATCGCGGCGAGGGGCCGGGAGATGGGGTGCAGGCGACGCCCCCGCCCGCCGCGCGCGGGGGGGAGGAGGCCCGGAGCGAGGCGCCCTCGCCCACGGAGCTGGTGCCGCTGACACCCGCGATGTACGCCGGGCACGATCCGACCCGCGCCCCCTCCAGCCGCGCCGGCGCCAGCAGGGTCCTCGAGCTGCCGCAGGGCACCGAGGCGCTCCACGTGGAGGAGGCCCTCCACGCCGTGTGGACCATGCACGAGACGCTGCGCCTGCGCTACACGCGCTCCGACACGGGAGCCCTGGGTGCCCAGGCCGCGCTCATCCCGCCCGAGAAGGGGCCCGTGCCGCTGACACGGCTCGAGCTCGCCTCGCGGCCGGACGAGGAGTGCTGGCAGGCCATGGAGAGCGCGGCCCGGCGGCTGGCCACCGAGCTCCGCCAGGGCACTGGAGCCCTGGCGGGCTTCGTGCTCTGCAATCGGGGCCCCAGGAACCCGCCGTGGCTCCTGGTGGTCTGCCACCCTGCCCTGATGGACGAGTCCTCCTGGCGGATCCTCGCCACGGATCTGGCGGACACGTGCGAGCAGGCCCGGGCGCGCGGGCGGGTGCGGCTGGCGCCCCAGAGCGGCGCGCTGGCGCAGTGGGTCCAGCAGCTCATCACCGAGGTCCACCTCCCCCGGATCACCTCGCAGGCCCGCGAGCACTGGATCGCGCGCCCCATCCTGCCCGCCCCCGGGCGCCCCCTCACGACCGGCGCCGTGACGGCCCCCGCGCCGGGAGCGCTGGCCGTGGTGGAGGCCTCGGCGCTCCAGCGGGCCGCCACCCTGTTCGAGGTCTCCCGAGAGGCGATCCTGCTGGCGGCCTGCGCGCTCGCCTATGGCACCCATGCCCAGCGCTCCTGGGTCCGGGTCAGCCTGGAGCAGAGCGCGCGCGGGAGCAGCCACTATCAGGTGGACGCCTCGCGCATGCTGGGCAACCTCGACTACGTGTTCCCCGCCGTCCTCTCGCTCGAGCCGGAGGCCGAGCCGGTGGCGCTGGCCCGGCAGGCCCATACCGAGCTGCTGGAGGCGCCGCTTGGGGGGCTCGCGTACGAGGCGCTCCGGGCGTATGGCTCGGATCGCGAGCTGGCGGAGGCGCTCCAGGCGCTGCCCGCCGCGGACTTCAGCCTGCGCCTGGAGGATGAGGGCGCCCCGTCGAGCCGCCGGATGCTGCGCACCCTGGCCATCTTCGAGTCCCGCCCACAGCCTGGCGCGAGCGCCGCGCCCCTGCGCGTGGAGGCCCAGCTGTCCGCGGAGCGGGCGCAGCTGATGTGGAACGGCGACACCTCCGACGCGCAGCTGCTGAGCGCGCTGGCGAAGCTGACCGAGCAGACGCTCCACTTGCTCATCGCCCAGGCCGAGAGCCTCCGGGCCGCGTCCGCGCCCGGGCGTGATGCGGCCCTCCGGGCTTCCACCGCGGGGCGCTCCCACTGAGCAGCCACGCCCCTCCGGGAGGGGGCGCTACCTCACGGCCCGCCAGGTGAACCAGGCGTCATAGGCGAGGTTGGCCAGGGGGATGCCGCTGCGCCTCACCACCCCGTCGCGCCAGGGAGTGTCCCTGAAGGCGTGCCAGAGCACGCGCAGCACGCCCCGCGGCGAGCGCTGGGACGTCAGCTTCCGAAGATCCACCTTCAGCCCGAAGGTGGTGATCTCATGCACCCCGAAGCTCTCCACGTGGGAGTACTGGAGGAAGGAGTCCGCCTCCTCTCGCGTCGGGTAGCGGATGTAGCGGAGGAGCTCCTGGAGCACGCCGGGCCGCAGCTCCTCCGCGGAGAAGGGCAGCAGTCGGTAGAGCCGGGCGAAGTCTCGCGCGTAGTCAAAGATGCCCTGCTGGGCCTGGCGGAAGAAGCGCGCGCTGTTCTCCTTCTCCTTGCCGTGGTGGACGAGCTCGGGCAGGGGGATGGAGGGCGCCCAGGGGTTGGCGCCGTAGCGCACGGTGGTGCCGTGGTTCGCCGTGGTCACCATCTCGAAGATGGCGGTGTTGCGGACGAAGTCGGCCTCCTCGCGATCCTCTCTGCGCAGGTCCGCGAGGTAGCCATACTTGAAGGAGCGCGCCAGCGGCCGCTCCCAGCCCGGCGTAAAGGCCAGGTAGAAGCCGTGCAGCTCCGGGAAGTCACGCCTGCCCTCGAAGGCGCGCGCCAGGTTGTCCTGCATGCTCCCCTTCCAGCCGATGTCCACCAACCCCACCCGCTGGGCGCCCATGAGGCCGCGGTAGCGCAGGTAGCGCTCGAGCTCCGCGCGGGCCCGATCCCGCTCCTGGGTGAAGGCGCTCCGCACCTCGCGGCTCTCCAGGAAGCGCCGGAAGGCCTCGTCCGACTCCGGCGGGGCGAGGGGACGGTTCGGATCGGTGAGGCCACACTCGGCCGCCAGCGGCAGGAACACCTCCGCGGGCAGGGAGAGGTTGTCCAGCAGGCTGCGCAGGGACTGGCGGCTGTACTGGCGCCAGAAGCGCTGGAGCTCCTCCCAGCTCAGCTCGGGCATCGAGGCCAGGAGGGTGGAGGCGCGACTGACGAAGAGGTAGTGCGCCTTGGGGAGCCGGCGGAACACGCCCGAGCGCCGCAGGCTGCTGAAGATCTTCAGCAGCGTCAGCCCCTCTCGCGCCAGGAAGTAGACGTGCTCGATGCCCAGCTTCTCGGTGCGCTCGATCAGATCGATGACGAAGGCCACCAGGCCAGGGGCCACGAGCCGCCCCACCTGATAGCTGCCGTCGCCATCCTCTCGCACGTGGACGGACTCGTTGCGCAACACCTCCTGGACGTAGTGGGCCGCCCAGAACGGGTTGCGCTCCGCGGCCTGCTGCGCGGCCTCCAACCTCCGTCGCCGCTGGCGCTCCGCCGAGTCCTCCACCCGCAGGGTGGAGATTCCCAGCCGCGCGGGCTGCAGGTGATCGCTGTTCTCGTCATCACCGATGAACAGGAGCTGCTCGGGCCGAAGGCCCTCCAGCGCCAGGACGCGCGGGAACAGCCGCCCGGAGGCCTTGCGCAGCCCGTGATCGGTGGAGACATAGCCGGCGTCGAAGTACCCCTCCAGGCCACAGTGGCGCAGCAGCTCGCGCAGCACGGGGGCGGACAGGTACATGTCGCTGACGAAGATGAGCCGCTTGCCCAGCGCCTTCAAGCCCTCGAGGACATCGGTGATGCCCGGCGCGGGCCGCAGGGCGAGCCTCTCCAGCTCCAGCTCCAGCTCCCGGACCTCGGCGATCAGCGGCGCGCAGTAGGGCTCCCGAGGCACCCAGCTCCTCACCCACCGCGCCAGCAGCTCCTCGAAGTCCACCTCGTCGTCCTCGCCGCGGGCCATCCGCTCCGAGGCGATCTCCACCTCCAGCTCGGAGCGCCGCTGGCGCACCGCCGCCGGCGTGGGCATCCGCAGGGGGTGCAGACACTCCTTCAGCCGGCAGTGCAGCCCGCGCGCGACGGCCGTCTTCAGCCACTCGCCCTCGACGCTGCGGACGACCAGGGTGTTGAAGACATCGAAGCCCACCACGTCATGCGCGGCGGCCCGGGCGAGCACTCGCTCGCGCAGCGTGGCAAAGGGCACGGCCTCCGCACCCGGCGCGGGCGCGGGCAGGCGACCTCCTCCGACGAGGCCCTCCCACGTGCGTGACACGTGGCCCAGCGCCTCCTCGACTCCGAGCGGCAGGTGCCGGGCCGCCAGGATCGCCAGCTGCTCCTGGAGCTGGGGCCGTGGGAGCTGGGTGGCCACGGGGCGCCTCTTGCGCTCCAGATAGAGGTCTCGCGCGAACTCGACGACCCAGCGCTCGGGCCGAGGCAGGAACACGTCAGGTGCGCGCTCACGCCGAGCGGTCATGGGCTGCTTCCGGTGCGGGGCTGACGACCTTGGGAGGGGCCAGGCGAGAGAGGTGCTCCCGCGGTGAGGCCAGGAGGCTGGCGTCGTGCAGCAGTCGCCGGAAGCACCCCGAGGCGTCGAAGGCCTCGCGCAGCTTCTGCCAGGCCCGGATGCGCACGGCCTTGTGCGCCTCGGGGGTCCGCACGAACTCGTCGACCGCGCGGATCAGCTCATCCCCCGGGCGCAGGAGGAACTCGTCCTCCGGCTCGATGTACCAGTCTGGCGCGAAGGGGCTGTCGGAGATGAGCAGCAGGCCCTGCGCCATCGCGAGCATGGGCAGCGCGTCGAACCGCCCCAGCACATCCCGCGACGAATAGAGCAGCACACCCGCCTCCGCCAGGCGCTCGAGCACCTGGGCCAGGGGCATGTCGCCCGGCAGCACCTCGATGGGGGCGTACGCCTGCATCCGCGCCAGGGCGCTCGGCGACGGCCGGGCCCAGTCAGGCACGAGGAACCCGCGCCGCTCGAGCCGAGGGCCCGCGGCGAAGCGGGCGGTGTCCACCGGCAGCGGCAGAGACTGGAGGAGCGGCAGCCGCGCCAGCGCGGGAGGAGGAGGCCACTCCAGGTAGGTGAGCCATCGAAAGCCCCCCGTGTCAGCGCCCGTGTTGAGCTGCAGCCGGCGGACCTCGTCCTCGATGAACAGCGGCGTGGGGATGATGCCCAACTTCATCGCCCCTGGCAGGCTCGCGGCGAACTCCGCGGACACGTCCTGCGGACGGAAGACGACGGTGGCGTCCGGCCCCCACTCGCGCGCCTCCTCGGCAGCGGCCTGCCACGCGCCACCCCGCACGGCGAAGAAGCGCACCTGGGCCCAGTCCGCCGAGGCCGGGGCATGCGGCTCGAAGTCGGGCGCCCCGAGGAAGGCCACACGCCCATGGGCAACGGTGGCGACTCTCATGACATCACCCGGAACAGGCCCGCGCGCACCCGTTGCATGAAGTGGGAGGGCAGCAGGCGCTTGACCGCGCGGAATGGCCGCGACTCCTTGAGCTTGCGATAGCGCTCGAGCAGCGCGAGCTCCCCCGGGCCGTTGTAGGGCCGCAGGCTCGCCAGGGTCTGCTCGAAGCGCCCCAGGTCGTCCAGCCAGTGCCCGCGCAGGGTGGCGGCGGCCGCGAGCGCCGGGCGCAGGTGCGCGTTGCTCCAGCCCTCCGCCTGGAGGTGCTCCAGGTAGCTGATCACCCTGTGCGTGCTGGCATCCCAGGTGGTGAAGGCCCGGGCCGTCTCCAGCGCATGGGCGCGCAGGTGGGCCAGGTACGCGGGCTCCTCGCTCAGCAACCGCAGATACGCGATGAGCTGCCGGCGGTTGTAGGGCTCCACCAGCAGCGCGTTGTGCCCGTGCACCATGTACTCGTCCGCGCCGGTGACGGTGTACGTGATGGCGGTGCCGCCCTGGGAGAACATCTCCAGCGGGGGCCCGAACATGCCCTCCACCTTGGAGAGCTTGATCAGCACGTCATACTGCTGGAAGACCTGATGGACCTGGGTGATGGGGATGCGCTCGTGGACCGCCACGGGCTGCTCGCCGATCGCCGGCCTGGCCCCGCCCGAGGTGGAGGTGAGCCAGCCGGTCTCGAACCTCACGCCCTCGGCGTGGGCCGCCTGCAGGATCTCGAACGTCTCCGGCACCCCCTTGAAGCCGACGCCCCAGGGGCCCTCGACGAGCACGCGCAGGGGACCCGAGCGCTGGGGCGGCGCCTCCACGCAGGGGAAGTGCTCGCGGCTCAGCCCGTTCTGGACGTAGAGGATGCGCCCCTCGGGCTGGAGCCTCTGGATGAACTCCACCAGCCACTTCGCCTCGGTGATGAAGAGCAGCGGCAGCGTGTACGTCTGCCGGTTGAGCAGCTTGAAGTGCCGCTCCGCGTGGAAGCGCGACTCCAGGCTCTGGTTCAGGTAGCCGTACACCCGGCTGTTCACGCGCCACAGATCGAAGTACGTGATCCACCAGGTGGCGAAGACGAAGTCGAAGTGCTCCCCGTCCTTCTCCACCTCGGCCACGGTGCGGATCGGCAGATCCTTCAGCCGCGGGTGCCACAGCGGGTGCACCCGCTTCGCGGGCACGGGGGGGATGAGCACCACCTCATGCCCGAGATCCTTCAGACGCCCGGCATACTCGAGGATGACGTTGGAGCCGCCCGAGATGTTGACGATATCTCCGACAAGGAAGCCAATCTTCATGCCTGGGTCGCTCGGGAAGGGGCGCGTCATGTAGCCCGAGGGGCGCGGCCCGGTCAACGGCCGCTCCCCTCTCAGGCGCGCGCCGACCTACGGGGCCTCCGCCTCACCGGCGGGCGGCGGGGCGAACTTCCCGGCGGCCTTGAGCACTCGCAGGGCCGCCAGGGAGGCGTTGAGCGTCTCCCCCACGAAGCCGTTCTCCGCGGCCGCGAGCGCCGTGTTGGCGTCCGTCACCTCCAGGTAGGTGGCCGTGCCTGCCTTGAAGCTCACGTCCACCAGCCGCTGGCCCTCGCGCGCCAGCCGGAGCTGCTCCTCAGCCTTGATGCGGTTGGCCCGGGCGCTGGCCAGATCCAGCAGCCCCCGGCGCACCTCGTCCCGAGCGCGGTTCTGCGCGGCGAGCGCGTTGGCCTTCGCCTCGGCTACCTTGGCGCTGCTCTCCCGCAGGTTCGCCTCCCGCAGGCCGCCGTCCCACAGCGTCCACTGCAGCCCCACGGTGACGAGCCAGCTGGTGTTGGAGCCGGTGAAGCCCGCCACGTTCGCCCACCGGTAGGCGGCGGACAGGGCCACGGCCGGCGCGTAGCTCCACTTCACCTGTCTGCGCCCGGCCTCGGCCAGCTCCACGCTCCGCTGGGCCGCCGCCACGTCCGGCCGCTCCAGCGCCGCGGCCTCCAGCTCCTCGATGCCCGCGGGCAGCACGGGCTCCTCCGGCACCACCACGTCGAAGTCCGCCGGCTCGTTCATCAGCGTGGCCAGCGCCATGAGCGTGCTCTGGTGCGAGTTGCGCGCGCGCAGCAGATCCTGCTCGGTGCGAGCCCTGTCGATCTGCGCGCGCAGCAGCGCCACCTTGGGCTGGGCGCCCGCGTCGAAGCCCACCTGGGCATCCTTCTCGCGGGCGGCGGACACCTCCAGCAGGCGCTCCTGCACGTTGACCGCCTGCTTGAGCCCCGCGGCCCCGAAGTAGAGCTGCGCGGCGGCGAAGAGGATCTCCCGGCGCGCCGCCTCCACGTTGAGGGCCACCATGTCCTCGGCGATCCCGGCGCTCTTGATGGCCACGCACAGCGCGGGGGCGATCAGCACCTGGTTGAGCTGCACCTGGGCGCCCAGCTGGTTGTAGCGCTGGATGGGCGCCTCGATGAAGCCGGTGGGCACCAGGGTGAGGTTGGTAGGCGCGCCCGGAAGATCCGGGGTGGGTTCGCTCGTTGGCCCGCCCACGTCCCGGATGGCGTAGGCCTGGGGCAGCCGGATGGACGCCTCATCGCTGTTGCGCGTGTAGGAGGCGCCGGCGGTGATCTGGGGCAGGTAGCCGCTCCACGCCTTGGCGGACAGCTCCTGGGCCTGGGCCAGCCGCGCGCGGGCCGCCTGCAGCTCCAGGCTCTGGGACTCCATGCGGGTGAGCACTTCCTGGAAGGTCAGCGTCCGCGAGGCGGCGGCGGGCTCCGCGGCCAGGGCGACGAGGGCGACGAGGGTAAGGGGGGTCATGACTCCCTCCGGGACACAGCGAGGCTCACGGCAAGGTGTTGCGGTTGGAGGCTCATAAGTGGCGGTTTGTCGTGTGAGAGGAGACTGCGGGAGGGAGCGGGTACACCGCTCCCCTCCGGGTCGGAGACCGCGGGTGGCTCGGGGCGCGGAGCACTCCGCGCCTCGACTCAGGCTGCGTCGGCCTTCGGGTGCAATTCGGAGGCCGGCGCGGTGGGATCGGCCGAGCGGTTGCCCGACACCCGTCGCCGCAGGCCATCCACCAGCGAGTAGAAGACGGGCACCACGCCCAGCGTGAGCACCGTGGAGGTGATGAGGCCGCCGATGATGGCGATGGCCATGGGCACGCGCGTCTCCGCGCCGTCCCCGCGCGCCAGCGCCACCGGCACCATGCCGGCGATCATCGCGATGGTCGTCATCAGGATGGGCCGCAGGCGGATGGGGCCCGCCTCCAGCAGCGCCTCCTTGGTGCTCTTGCCCTGCTCCTTGAGCTGGTTGGTGAAGTCCACCAGGAGGATGCCGTTCTTCGTCACCAGGCCCATGAGCATGATGATGCCGATCATCGCGAACATGGACATGTACTGGCCGGAGAGCAGCAGGCCTCCCAGCGCGCCGATGATCGCGAAGGGCAGCGACATCATGATGGTGATCGGATCCAGCAGGCTGCCGAACTGGGCCGCGAGGATCATGTAGACCAGGATGATGCCCAGCACGAGCGCCAGGAGGAACGCCTTGCCCGCCTTGGCCAGTTCCTTACCCTGTCCCTCGAAGTCGGTGATGATGGTGGGTGGCAGCTCCTGCTTGGCGAAGCTCGAGAGGAACCCGAGGGCCTCGCCGAGGCTGTAGTTGCGCAGCTCCGCCAGCACGGTGATCTGGCGCTTCTGCGCCTGCCGGTCGATCTGCGAGGGCCCCTCGTCCGGGCGGATGTCGGCCAGGTTGCGCAGCTCCACCAGCTGGCCCATGGGGCTGCGCACCGTGAGGGCGCCCACCTGATCGGGATCCGCCAGCACCTCGGGCGGCAGCTTCACCTTCACGTCGAAGGTGTCCCCGCCCTCGCGGTACTGGGTGATGGCATCCCCGCCCAGGAAGGAGCGCAGCGTGGTGCCCAGCATGACGGCGGGCACCCCGAGGCTGGCGGCGCGCTCCCGGTCGACCTCCACGGAGAGCTGCGGCTTGCCGGAGCGGTAGGTGAGATCCACGTCCACGAAGCCGGGCTGCTGCTTCATGGCGGCGCGCACCTTCTCCGCCGCGGCGATCACTTCCTTCCAGTTGTCGCCGCGGATGTTGAACTGCACAGGCTGGGGCCGGGCGCCACCGCCGCTGACGGGCGAGAAGTCCTGAGCGTTGAGCAGCACACCCGCGCTGCGCACCAGGTTCTGCCGCAGGTACTGCTTGAAGTCCTGCTGGCCGAAGCCGCGCTGGGACAGGGGCACCAGGTTGACGATCATCTCGCCCTTGTGCACCTCCTCCTGCACGCCGCCGCCCGCGGCGGTGTAGACGCTGGCCACTCCCGGCAGCTTCGCGATCTGCGCCCGGATGCTCTCCAGCTCCTGCTGGGTCCGCTCCAGCGGAGTCCCCACGGGCATCTCCACCGTCACCTTCGCCATGCTCATGTCCTGGGCGGGGATGAAGGTGAAGTTGATGAAGCGCGCCAGGAAGAGCGTGAGGAAGAGCACGCCCACCGCCGCGCCCATCGTGATCGCCCGGTGGTCCAGCATCCAGCGCAGCGCGCGCCGATAGATGCTCTCCGTGCCCGTCAGCACCCGCTCGATGGCGCGGGACACCGCCCCCGGCTCGCCGTGGTGCTTGAGCAGCCGGCTGGAGAGCATGGGCGTGAGCGTCATCGACACGAAGTAGGAGATGCCCACCGCCACCGCCACGGTGACGCCGAACTGGTAGAAGAACTTGCCCATCATCCCATCCATGAAGGCCACGGGGATGAACACCGCCACGATGGAGAGCGTCACCGCGAGCACCGCCAGCGCGATCTCCTTGGTGCCCTCGTACGCCGCGGTGAAGGGGTTGGCCCCCTCCTCCACGTGCCGGATGATGTTCTCGATGACCACGATGGCGTCGTCGATGAGCAGGCCGATGGACAGCGTCAGCGCCAGCATCGTCACCACGTTGAAGGTGAAGTTCATCGCCTGCATCACCGCGAAGGTGCCGATCACGGAGGTGGGCAGCGCCACGGCGGACACCAGCGTGGAGCGCCAGTTGCGCAGGAACAACAGCACGATCACCACGGCGAGGATGCCGCCGAGGATCAGATCCTCCTGCACCGCCGCGATGGAGGAGCGGATGAACTTCGAGCCGTCCGTCACCATGGACACCTTGGCGCCCTGGGGCAGCAGCGCGGTGAGCTCCTCCAGCGACTCCATGATGTCGCTGGCCACCTGCACGGTGTTGGAGCCGGACTGCTTGCGGACCACCAGGGCCACCGCGCGCTGGGCGTTGAAGGTGGCGCCGGAGCGCGCCTCCTCGGGCCCGTCCACCACGTTGGCCACGTCCCGGATGCGCACCGGCGCGCCGGCGGGGCTGGCGATGATGAGGTTGCGCAGCGCGTCCACGGTGCGCGCCTCGCCCTGCAGCTTCACCACGCGCTCGGCGCCGGGCTCGGAGGTGCGGCCGCCGGGGATGTCCACGCTCTGCGCGCGCAGCGCCTGCGTCACGTCCGAGATGGACACGCCGTAGCTGCGCAGCAGCCCCGGATTCACCACCACCTGGATCTCCCGCTCCTGGCCACCCACCACGTCGATGCCACCCACGCCCTGCTTGCGCTGGAGGGCGGGCTTCACCACGTCCTCGGCCAGCCGGGTGAGCTCCTGGATGGGCAGCGGGCCCGCGAGCGACAGGGTGAGGATGGGCGCCGCGCCGATGTCGAACTTCTCCACCACGGGCGCCTGCGCCTCATTGGGGAGCTTGGACAAGGTGGCCTGGACGCGGTCGCGCACGTCCTGGGCCGCCACGTCCACGTTCTTGCTCAGGGAGAACTGGACGACGATCTGCGACACGCTCTCCACGTTCACCGAGCGCAGCGTCTCCACGCCGCTGAGCGTGTTGAGCGCCTCCTCGAGCGGATCGCTGATGTTGTTCTCCACCGTCTCCGGATCGGCGCCCGGGAGGATGGTGGTGACGGTGACGACGGGGAAGTCCACGTCCGGCATCTGGTCCACGCCGATCTTCGGGTAGGCGAAGAGACCGAACACCACCACCGCCAGCACGAGCATGGCGGTGAAGATGGGCTGGCGGATGAATGTCTTGATGGGATCCATGGCGGTATGTCCGTTCGGTCCGCGGAGTTACTGCACCACGCTCACGGCGAGCCCCTCACGCAAGGAGGCGGCGCTCTCCACCACCACCTTGTCCTGGGGCTGCAGGCCGCTGCTCACCTGGGCGAAGCGAGGGGTGACGGGCAGCGCCTGCACGTCCCGGCGCACCAGCCGCCCGTCCTCGACCACCCACACATAGCTGCCCTTGTCATCCTTGAGCAGGGCCTGGGACGGCACGAAGAGGCCGGCCAGCGCCTCGCTGCGCGAGAAGTCCAGGTCCGCCAGCGAGCCCGGGCGCAGCACCGTGTCCGGCTTGCCCGTCACATCCGCCAGCACCTCCACGGTGCGGCTTTGCGGGTCCACCACCGCGCCCACCGTGCGGACGGTGGCCTCGAAGGGGGCGTTGCCGGGGATGACCCGGCCGCTGATCTTCATGCCCTCCTTGAGCGCCCCGGCCATGGACTCGGGCACCGGCAGGCGCACCTCCAGTTGGTCCACGTTGGTGACCATGAAGATGGGGGTGGGCGGCATCATCGCCACCGTGTCACCGATGTTCTTCAGCCGCGCCGTGATCACCCCGTCGAAGGGGGCGCGCAGCGTGTGGTCGCGCAGCATCTCCTGGGCGGAGCGCACCGCCGCCTCGGCCTGGGCGAACCCCGCGGCGGCCTGGCGCTGGCCCGCCTGCGCCCTGTCCAGCAGCGCCTGCGGAGCGCTGCCGCCCTCGAACAGCTTCTTCGTGCGCTCCAGCTCCGTGGTGGCGCTGTCCAGCGCGGCGCGGGCCATCTCGCGGGCGGCCTGGGCCTGCTCCACGCCGATGACGATGTTGGAGGTGTCCAGCACCATCAGCGGCGCGCCCTTCTTCACCCGATCACCCACGTTCGCCAGGTGCTGGGCGATGGTGCCGGTGGCCGGCGCGCTCAGCGTGGCCTCCAGCCGGGCGCGCAGCTGCCCCGTCACCCGGGTGACGTCCCCCTGCAGCTTGTCCAGGGGCGGCGTCGCGCGGACGCCGAGCGTGGGCTGCCCGCCCGTGGCGCTCGCGCCAGCGGGCAGCTGGGCCTTGTTGGCCTGGGCTTCGGAGCACCCCATGCCGACCGTGGAGGCCAGGGCGCCAAGGATCAAGAGACGAGTCAGGGAACGAGTGGTCATCATAGGGATTGGTCCTCGAAGGGAAGATCAGGAAGTGGTGCGGGACGGCGTGGCCTCGGAGGCAGGCGCAGGCTCCTGGCTCCGGTTGCGCCAGCTCCCGAGCGCGGACTCGAGGACGCCGTGCATGAACTGGAAGAACTCGATGGCCTGGCTCATCCGCTGGCAGCGGACATGCTCCTCGGGGCGAAGCCGGGCCAGACTGCCGCGGAAGATCTTCTGGGCGGCCGTGACGGCCCCCATGGCCGACTGGAACTGGTGCTCCCAGGCCGCGTCGCTGAAGGTGTAGTAGTGGCGGCGATCCCCCGGGTAGCTGATCTCCTCGATCAACCGCCGGGTGTGGAACAGCCGGACGTTGGTGGAGACCGAGGCGGGGCTCACCTTGAGCAGCTCCGCGATCCGCCCGAGCGACAGGGGCTTCTCGGCCAGGATCAGCAGCCCGAGCAGGCGACCACCGATACGGGGGATGCCCTCATCCTCGAAGTGCCGCCCTATCGCCTCGATGAACTGATGGTCATCGGGCGTTAGAGAGAGACCGTCCTTTTCGCCGTCCTCCACGCGCTGCCTCCTAACAAAGGACCTTGAACGCGGCGAACGAATAGTTTCTTCGGTTCGTTCAGTCAAGACTGAAACATCAAGAAATTTAAAGGCTTGGGGTGCCGGGAACCCGACACCCCCGGAATCCCGTCATGTGGGATGTCCGGGGGCCCGCCCAAGGGTCCGAAATGACAGCCCTCAGGCCCCCCGGCGGCGCTTAAACCTTTTTCCGGAGATGTCCGTTCGAGGGGGACCGGCCGCGCCCACCTCGCGCGCCACGGCCCTTTCACCCCCGGAGAACGTCCATGCTCAAGCCCTTCGCCCTCGGCCTCGGCCTGCTCACCCTGCCCACCGTCGCGCTCGCCGGCGATGCCGCCCCCCGCAAGGCACCGCCCGCGCAGGAGAAGCCGGCGCCGCAGCCCGCCACGTCGGCCGCGCTGGACGCGGCCCACAGCGCGCCGCGGGTGCAGATCGCCCTGCTGCTGGACACCAGCAACAGCATGGATGGGCTCATCGATCAGGCCAAGCGCCAGCTCTGGACGGTGGTGAACACCTTCCAGAAGGCGCGCCGGGGCACGCAGCTGGCGCACCTGGAGATCGCCCTCTACGAGTACGGCAAGAGCTCGCTGGCGGCCGAGGGAGGGTACCTCCGCCAGATCGTCCCGTTCACCACGGATCTGGACAAGGTGTCCGAGGAGCTGTTCGGCCTGAAGACCAACGGCGGCGACGAGTACTGCGGCATGGTCATCCAGAAGGCCACGCGCAACCTGGCGTGGAGCAAGTCGCCGGGGGATCTGAAGCTCATCTACATCGCGGGCAACGAGCCCTTCACCCAGGGCCCTGTGTCGTACCAGAGCGCCATCGCGGACGCGAAGGAGCGGGGCATCGTGGTGAACACGATCCACTGCGGCTCGCCGCAGGAGGGCTCGAGCACGGGCTGGGCGTCGGCCGCGCAGCTGGCGAAGGGCCAGGCGCTCAACATCGATCAGAACCGCGCCGTGGCGCACATCGCCGCGCCGCAGGATGACGAGATCGCCCAGCTGGGGCGCGAGCTGAACAAGACGTACCTGAGCTACGGGAAGAAGGGCGAGGAGGCCAAGAAGCGGCAGGCGGCGCAGGACAGCAACGCCGCCGCGCACATGGGCAGCGCCACCACGCGCGCGGTGTCCAAGGCGAGCCGCCTCTATGACAACTCGGGGTGGGATCTGGTGGACGGCTCGAAGAAGGGCGCGGTGAAGCTGGACGCCCTCAAGGACGAGGATCTGCCCGCGGAGCTCAAGGGCAAGAGCGTGGAGGAGCGCAAGGCGATCGTCGACGCGAAGGCGAAGGAGCGCGCGGAGATCCAGGCCCGCATCCAGAAGCTCCAGTCCGAGCGCGAGGAGTTCGTCGCCGAGAAGCAGAAGGCCGCGGCCGCCGAGGGCGCCGACACGCTGGATCAGGCGATCATCGAGTCCGCCAGCCAGCAGGCCGCCGCGCAGGGCATGGCGCTGGAGTGAGCGTCGCGGCCTGCGGAGGAAGAAGTAGCGTGGGCTCTTGCGGTATGAAGCCGCCATGGCCCCTTCGTGGATGCTCCGCCACTGCCTCGCGTCCCTTGCCCTGCTCGCGCTCTCGGGGTGCCCGGGGGAAGGCGAGCCACCTCCCTTCATCTGCGTCGATGAGCCTTCCCCCCCGCCGATCTTATTGTCTCCGCATCCAGCGGCCGTGCGGGTGGGCCAGAAGACCCGCCTGCAGATCGAGGCCCTGCTCTCCGCCAGCTGCGGCGGCACGACCCACACCCGCCCCACCTCCGTCACGGCCGAGGTCGAAGGCCCGGGGGGCCAGCTGATCGCCAGCCAGATCACGCTGGCCTCGACAGGCGCCACCGCGACCCTCGAGTTCACGCCGGAGCGTCCGGGCCCTCACCACATCCTCGTCGCGTTCTCCGAGGTAGGCGGGCTCCACCAGTTCGATCTCCACGCGGCGATGGATCGCTCCTCAGAGGCTCCCCCCCAGCTCCTCGCCCCGCCATGCCCTTCCCTGGAGCGCACCCTCCAAGGCGCCTGGGTGTGTGCGCCCGAGGTGCTGCGCGGCGACACGTCCCTGGGGAGCTTCCCCAACTCCCGGATGGCCGTGGCGGGAGATGTGATCTGGGTGGTGCTCGGCACGCGCGTGGAGCGCTATGTCGACACGGGCACGGAGCTCCTCTTGACGGGATCCGTGACGCACTCGCGCGGTGCCGTCGAATTCCTCCGCGCATCTCCCGACGAGCTGATCGTGCTGCATGGCTCCGCCCTCGCGCGCTACGCCTTCCAGAACGGCGCCTTGGAGGCCACGGGTGCCCTGGCCTGGAGCCGCCCCACGCTGCCGATCATGCCTGCAGGCCCCCATGGCGTCCTCCTGCGCGAAGGAGATTGGCTGGCCCTGGGCACCCGGTCCATCGCTGAAGGCATGGCCACCGTCCAGGTGTGCCCGTACGAGCGGGTCGCCGGTACGCTCCAGCCCACGCAGGAGGTGTGCCGGACGATCCCAGGCGAGATCGCCGGCTTCGAGCCCACGGTGCTCTGGACGAAGGATGTGCCCGTCCCCACCCCCTCGGGTGGGCAGAGCTGGCTCCTGCGCCGTTGGGAGTGGAGCGGCGGCCAGCTGGTGGAGCAGGGCTCGCTGGTGCTGAACGCCAATGCCGTCGTCCTCGACCGGACGGACACGAGCTCCGCCGCCGTTCCCCTCGTCGGCTCCCTGCTCACCACATCCTCGACTCCGCCCATCATCGCCGTCGCGACGTGGTCTCCCCAGCTGCGTGTGATCCTCCTCGAGTACCTGGATCCCGCGCTGACCGAGGTCCATGCCTCGCCCACCCTCTATTGGACCTTGAACCCTCAGGCGATGGGCCAGGCCACGAGCGTGCGGCTCAGGCCGCCGCCTCCGTGAGGAGCCGGGGGGCTCGCCGGCGTGCCGCGCGCCCGACGAGCACGTCCGCCAGGGCCTCGGCGATGGGCAGTCCCGGGTACTGCATCAGCCAGGTGAACTCGCCCGCCGGGTTCACCTCGAGGAAGACGTGCCGCCCCTCGGGCGTGACGATGAAGTCGAACGCGCCATAGTTGAGCCCCAGCGCCTCCATCAGCCCCAGCACCCGAGCCTCCACCGGCTCGGGCAGCGAGTACGGCTGCCACGCGTCGACCAGCGCCAGGCCCTCGCGGCGCCAGTCATTGCGCGCACGCGGCAGCACCTGCGAGTCGATGGCCGCCGCCATCACCCGATCCCCCACGACCGTCACCCGCAGCTCCAGCGCCTTGGAGATCCGCTCCTGGAAGGTCATCGGACACAGGTCCAGCCCCTCCAGATCCTCGAGCTCCTCCGCCTCCAGGGGCGTGGTGAACACCACCTGCTCCTGGCCCTGCGCGTCGTACACGGCGAACGAGGCCATCATCTTCGTCACCACGCCGCCGGGGCAGCTCGCGGCGAAGGCTCGCACAGCCTCCGGATCATTGCTCATCAGCGTGCGGGGCACCTCCAGCCCCAGCGTGCGGGCCAGCTCGAGCTGCAGCGGCTTGTGCTCCGCGCGCCGCACCTGCTCGATCGCGTCCAGCTGGAAGGCCCCGAGCGCCGCCAGCATCCCGAACACCATCCGCCGGCTCTCCTCCACCGAGGGCTGACGGAGCTGCGGATCGAGCTCCTGGGGGATGCCTGCCCCCGTGGCGCTGCGGCGGTACCAGACGGAGGTCACCTCCGCCAGCTCGAGCACCCCCGCGGGTCCGGAGAGCCGCCCACCGCCGGCCTCATCGAGCGTGAGCCGGATCTGAGTGGGGAACAGATCCGTGTCGAACCGGTAGGCCCGCTCGCCGCGAGCCTCGAGGGCGTGGGCCACGGCGGCAGGCGCCTCGTGGTCGGTGGAGCGCGTCACGATGAGGGTCGTCAAAGGCTGTCTCCTGCGTGGGTTGTCAGGGGGGCGCCGCGCTCGGCGACGAGGGCCTCGGCCAGGGCCGCGGCGATGGGCAGGCCGAGATCTCGCTCGAGCATTCCCCACTCGCCCCCAGGGTTCACTTCGAGGAAGACGTGCCGCCCGTCGGGTGTGACGATGAGATCCACGGCGCCGTACACGAGCCCCAGGGCAGCAACCAGGCGCTCCAGGCGCACCGCCACCTCCGCCGGCAGCTCGCCAGGCTCCCAGCGACACTCTCCCGGCCCGGCCCGCCTCCAATCCACCTGCCCTGCCTCCGAGCGCGAGGCATCGATCGCCCCGACGAAGCAGCGCCCGCCCACCACGGCCACCCGCAGCTCACGGGCCTTGTCCACGCGCTCCTGGAACACCATGGGGCTGTGGCGCAGCCCCGCGAGCTCCTTCAGGTCCTCGGGGCCGATCGCGCTCGTGTAGACGAAGGGCTGGCCGCCCTCCATGGACTGGCTGAGGGGCGTCAGCATCTTGGCCACCATCCGGCCGCGCACCTGATCGAAGAAGGACCGCACCCTCGCCGCGTCGTTGGTGACCAGGGTGGCGGGCACCTCCAGCCCTAGCGCGCGAGCCTGCCGAAGCTGGTGCAGCTTGTTCTGGGCCGCGAGCCCCGCCTCCTGCGGGTTGATGAAGCGGCAGCCCGCCGCCGCGAGTCCATCGAGGAAGCCGTCGAGGGCCGCCTGGGACTCACGCAGGCAGCCCTCGCGCCAGGCGGGCTCCAGCTCCTCATCGAGCCGAGGGGGCACCACCCGCCGCAACCAGACCGCCCGGACCTCCTCCCCTCGCAGCTCGCCGCCGGCCGTGTGAAGGGCCACCCGGCTCCCCTCGCCTGCCAGTGACGTCGACAGCTCCAGCTCGGCGGGAAAGTCGTCCGTATCGACGCGCAGCGGATGTGCCCCCCGCCGCGACAGCTCCTGCGCCACGCGATCGACCGTGTAGTGGTCAGCGCTATGAGTGAGGAGCAGGACGAAGTCGCGAGCGGGGGGCATGAGCGGAAGAAGTCCCTACGACGGGGTGGAGGGTGGCTACTTGCAGTAGCCCTCGTCAGTGTCCGAGGGGTACTTCAGGGTGAAGAACTCGTCCGAGTCCGAGGGGTACTTCTTCGTCTCGATGGGGGCCCCCCCCGCCGCCTGCTCGAGCTCCTGCGCCTCCAGCAAGCGGGCGAAGAACGGCTTCTTTCCCTTCTGCTGCTTCTTGTCCTGGGTGTTCTTTTTCATTCCTGTCTCCTTGTCGCCTGTCCATCAGGCGGCTGAACGAGGACCGAGCCCTTGCGGGGATCTCCAATCCTCGACACGGGTCGACTCGGTGGAAGCCGAATGTGACTGATGGCGGGCGGCCCCCCGGCTCAGCGACCTGCTCGTCCAGCGTGAGACGGGGCACCTGATCGGTTACATTGCACCGCCATGGGACGCATTTTCGAGACGCGCAAGACCACGATGTTCGCCCGCTGGAACAAGATGGCGAAGCTGTTCACGCGGATCAGCAAGGACATCGCCATCGCCGTGAAGGCGGGAGGCCCCAACCCGGAGAGCAACCCGGCCCTCCGCCGAGCGCTGCAGAACGCCCGCGCCGGCAACATGCCGAAGGACAAGGTCGAGGCCGCCATCAAGCGCGCCAGCGGCCAGGACGCGAAGGCCTACGACGTGGTCCTCTACGAGGGCTATGGGCCGCACGGCATCGCCGTCCTCGTCGAGACGGCGACCGACAACGGGGTGCGCACGGTGGCCAATGTCCGCATGCACTTCAAGGACGGCGGCGGCAACCTGGGCACCACGGGCAGCGTCTCCTACCTCTTCCAGCGCATGGGCGTCTTCCGGCTCGCGCCCGAGGGGTTGGATCTCGAGGCGCTCGAGCTGGATCTCATCGACCACGGGCTGCAGGAGATGGGGGAAGGGACCGGGGAGAAGGGCGAGAAGCAGATCATCATCCGCTGCGCCTTCAACGACTTCGGGCAGCTCCAGTCGGCCATCGAGGCCCGTGGGCTCACGCCCCTGTCCTCGGAGTCCGAGTACATCGCCCAGAACCTCATCGAGCTGCCCGAGGACAAGGCCAACGAGGTGCTGGAGATGGTGGACGCGCTCGAACAGGACGAGGACGTCCAGCGCGTCTTCCACAACCTCGCGTGACGGAGGCTCCGCGCGGCGCCTCCTTCAGAGATTGCCAGCCCGGCCAGGAGGCCAGAAGCGCAGCCAGGCCCGCCCGATGACGCGCTGCTGCGGCAGGAAGCCCCAGTGGTGGGAGTCGCTGCTGACGTTGCGGTTGTCTCCGAGGACGTAGAGCATGCCCTCCGGCACGCGGAGCGGGCCGGCGGTGTACCGAGGCGCCTCCGCGACGTAGGGCTCGTGCAGCGCTTGCCCATCGACGAAGACCTGCCCGCCACGGACTTCCACGCTCTGACCGCCCAGGGCAATCACCCGTTTGACGGCGGCAGGTCCTTCCAGCGCGCCGGGCCTCCGCGTCTGAGGGGGAAGGTCGAACACGACGATGTCGCCGGGGCGCGGAGGATGAAACCGGTAGGACAGCTTGTCCATCACCAACCGGTCCCCGAAGACCAGCGTCGGCGCCATCGAGTCCGTAACGATGACGCGAGGTTGGACGACGAAGCCTCGCAGCAACAACACCAGCACCAGCAGCGCAGCTCCCGCGATGAGCCGCCCCCACGCCTTCCTCCCCCAGCGGCGCGGTCCCCCCTGGACGAGGACCCCTTCGACCTGCCTCTCCTCCTCAAGTTTTCTTGCCATCCCTGATCCTGAATGCTCTGACATGGGGTATGGGTGGAATGCTTGAATCCACACGCCATGTCCGTATCGTTCCACCCCGACACGGCAGGAGGAATGTCACATGAAGAAGTTCCTGAAGGTAGGGCTGATCGGTCTCGCCCTGGGCGCAGCAGCGGGAGTGGCCTCCGCGACCGTCGGTAGCGAGGAGACCGTCGCCCCCTTCTGCTGCGACGACTGTGATCCGGGCTACAACACTTGCATCTCCGGCTGCAGCACCAGCTCCTGCTACGACTCGTGCGAAAGAATCTACGACTCGTGCGTGCTCAGGTGCATCGACTGCTGATGCACAGTCTGGACGGGCTTGCCTGAAGGTACTCCTTCCGGAAACCGACACCGTCCCATACCTCTGGCCGCCTGCGCCATGGCCTACACCCAAGGGCATGTCCCTGCCCCGCCCGCGGTGCTATGTGGCCCCGCCTGATTCCCACCGACAAGGAGCAGATCATGCGGCGCCTCTTCCTATGGACCCTGCTGTTGCTCTCCACGACAGCCCTGGCGGCCGAGACGCGGCTGGTCGTGAGGGCCCGCGCCCGGGACGGCAAGTTCGTCGGGACCTCGATGGGTGGCGCGCAGGTGGTGATTCGGGACGCCCAGACCGGCCAGGTGCTGGCCAGCGGCATCACCGCCGGCAGCACCGGCAACACCCAGACGCTGATGAAGCAGCCTCAAGCCCGAGGCGCGCGGCTCGCGGATGAGGCGTCCGCGAAGTTCACGGCCACGGTGGACCTCGCCGAGCCGCGCCTGGTGACGGTGGAGGTGTCGGGGCCCCAGGCTCAGCGGCAGGCGCTCGCCACCAGCACCACCCAGCTCTGGCTGCTACCCGGCAAGCACATCGAGGGCGATGGCCTCTTCGTGGAGCTGCCCGGCTTCGTTGTGGATGTGCTGACCCCCCCGGCGCACGAGTTCCTCAAGCTCGTGGCCAACAAGAAGCTCAGCGTCCCCATCCGCGCCAACCTTGTTCTCATGTGCGGCTGCCCCACCGAGCCCAAGGGGCTCTGGGACTCCAGCCGGTACGAGCTGCAGGCCCTGGTGAGCCACAACGGCAAGCCGCTCTCCCAGTTGCCCCTGAAGTACGCGGGAAAGACCAGCACCTTCGAGGGCGAGCTGTCCGTCGAGCAGAAGGGCGCCTACGAGATCACCGTGACCGCGTTCGATCCCGCCACCGGCAACACCGGGGTGGACCGGACGACCTTCCTCGTCGAGTAGCAGGATGGAGCGGCAGCCATGAAAGCAGGCTTCTGGGTAGCAGGCGTGTTGCTGGCAACCAGTGGGTGCTCGAAATCTTCCACCGCGCCCAGCGCGCCCACGGCGCTGGACGCGGTGCCCCCCGCGCTCGCCGAGAAGACGAAGGCCGCGGAGGGCGCAATGCAGGCGCTTCAGCTCCGACTGTTCCAGCGGCTGTCACAGGAGCTGGAGCGCGGCGGCCCCGGAGGTGCGGTCACCGTCTGCCGGGATGAGGCCCAGGCGCTCACGGCGGCGGTGGCCCGCGAGCAGGGCATTGAGGTGGGCCGCACGAGCCACCGACTGCGCAACCCGAAGAACGCGCCCCGCCCCTGGGTCGAGCCCTTCATCACCGCCGCCGCCGGAAAGAAGGCCGCGGAGGTGAAGCCCGTGGTCGTGGATCTGGGCGACCGGCTCGGCCTCCTGAGGCCCATCCCCACGGGTGAGCTGTGCACCACCTGTCACGGCGCCGCGGACGCCCTCTCGCCCGAGGTCACCCGCATCCTCAAGGAGAGCTACCCCGAGGATCGCGCGGTCGGCTTCGCGCCGGGCGAGCTGCGCGGGTTCTTCTGGGCCGAAGTCCGCAAGTGAGCCCTGCGCTGGAGGCTCCGCGGACAGCGCGCCCTGCTCGCGCCAGGGCCCTCCGTCTCATTCCATGGACGATCCCGTCCGCCAGATGAGACCCCAGGTTTCGGGTCCTCTGCGTAGATGCCCGGAATGACGAGGCCTTCCTCTGGCCCGGATCCTGCTCATCGCCTCGCCGCGGTCCACCCCACTCCACCGAGGCAGACAGACATGAGTGAGCAGCGCGCGGAAATCATCTCCAGCACAATGACTCTCGAGCAGTGCCACGACTCCATTCTTCAGTGCCTGATGCAGGGCACGGCAGGCCACTACCGGATCGGCCTGCTCTACAACCACATCGTGGCCAACCGGCTGGCCGTCAATCGTGGATACAGGACGACCCGCGAGTACTTCCGCCGGCACGTGCGGGTGCTCTCCCAATCGACCCTGACGATGTACGGCGCGGTGGCGCAGTCGTTCCACCTGCCCGTCGCCGAGAAGTACGGCATGGCCCCCCTCGGGGCGCTGCTTGAGTACCTGCGGCTTGCCCATGTCTGGCTCTGGCAGATCGACACCCACGAGCCGGGCCCCACCCCCATCGAGCTCCCGCGCCGAGGGGGGCTGAAGCTCGCGAAGCCCTTCGCGGACTGCACCGCGACGGACCTGAGGGATGCCATCCAGGCTCGGCGCGCCTGGCCCGGCCATGGACCGCTGGAGCCGGAAGAGGAGCCCGTGCAGCACTACCTCCAGACGCTCCAGCGCCACTTCGCGGACAACGCCCGCTGCCCTCCCAAGATCGACGTGCAGGTGCACAGCCGGCGGATCCACCTGCGCATCCGCCACCTCCGGGTGTGGGAGCTGGCGCGGCTGACGGCGGCGCTGGGGCCCACCCTCAAGCCCGCGGAGTTGCCAGTGGGGGCCACGCCTTCACCCACGGGGCTGAAGGCTCAGCCCGGCGCGGTGGCCACCTCCTGACGGCCCGCGCCCCATCGCTCGACAGCTCGATGCCTCGGACAAGGGGCGCTGAGCCCAGGCTGGCATGGCGCAGCACGCTGCGCTTGAATGGGCCACGATGCCCCAGCACGTCGTGAAAGCGGGAGAGTGCCTCGCGAACATCGCGCAGCAGTACGGCTTCGCGGACTGGAGGACCCTCTACTCCCACGCGCAGAACGCCGCGCTGCGCGAGAAGCGCCCGAACCCCAACCTGCTCTTTCCGGGGGACGTCGTCTTCATCCCGGAGCGACAGGCGAAGTCCGCCAAGGCGCAGACAGGCAAGACGCACCGCTTCATCATCAAGCGGCAGGCCAGCAAGCTCATCCTCGTGCTCCAAGCCAAGGGAGAGCCGCTGGCGAACCGCGCCTGCGAGGTGGAAGCGGACAACCGCCTGGAGTCGCTCACCACGGATGGGGACGGGCGGCTCGAGGTCCCGCTGCATCCCGCCACCACCAGCGTCAAGCTGACCGTCGAGGGGCTCGATGAGGAGCTCCTGCTGCAGGTGGGACACCTGGACCCCGTCACCGAGCTGAGCGGCGTGCAGGGGCGTCTCCTGGCCCTGGGCTTCTACCTGGGGAGGGTGGACGGAAAGGCGGGGCCGGCCACCCGCCGATCCCTGCGCGACTTCCAGCGCGCTTCTGGCCTCGCGGCCTCGGGCGAGCCGGATCCGGACACTCAGCGAGCGCTCGAGAAGGCTTTTGGAGGTTGAGCCATGGCACCCCAGGGAAACACTCCGGCAGAGGCCACGGGCGCCGACGCGGAAGCCGTGCCGAAGCCCGGCCAGCTGCTCCAGGAAGAGCGTCCGCGAAAGCAGCGCGTCTTCGTGGTGGCCCGCTCCGTGGAGGGGCATGACGTCGTGAACACGCTCGATCTGTCCCCGCATTTCGAGTTCTCTTTCTAGGTGAGGGTGCCGTGATACAGCCATGTCGTGCGATTCTCGGTCTCTGTCTGTGGGGAGCGCTCTGGGCAGGAGGAACCGGCTGCTCCGAGCAAGCATCGCCATCGCCTCGGCCCGCAGCAGCCCCCACCAACGCGGGAGCGAGGAGCGGCCCCCAGGCTTCCGAGCACAAGGCCTCCCAGAAGAATGAGTCGCCGCCAGTCCCAGCCCCAGCCCCCACCTCAGGAGAGGGCGCCAGCGCCACCTGGCCGTCGGAGCTCCCGACGCGCTGGTTCGAGGCCGCGAAGGACAGCAAGGGCCCCTTCGTCCCGGTGGACTGCGCCGACAGGCCGCTGAATCAACTGGTCTATCGCGAGGTACCGGGCGGAGCTCAGGTGGTGTTCCAGGCGCCGTGGGGCGGCAGTGGCTTCTCCCTGCGTGAGGTGCAGCGCACCGAGGCGGGCGTGGTGCTGAAGCTTGCCCCCTCCGACCGAAAGCAACCCACGACGCAGCTCATCTACCAACGACAAGGAGAGAGTGGTGGCCAGTGGCTGCGCGACGACAAGCCGCTGGAGCTCCACCCCATGGAGCAGTTGGACCGCTGGCGGGTGCGCCGTGTCTGCATCGGCTCGCCTTTCTTCGAAAATACAAGCGAGCAGGAGTACGTCAACGCCCTCCTGGCGAAGCCGCCAAAACCTGGTCAGGAGTTCCAGGGACGCCCTCCCAAGCCCAAGCTTCACGTCGTGCCCTGGAGCGAGGGCCTCCTGAGGGGGCTCCCCAGGCGTTGGATCGAGCTGTCTGCGCGTGAGGAGCAGGCCCTCCAGTTGGGCTGCGATGGGGTGGTGGGCAACGGCTGGTTGGAGCTACGTGCCGAAGACGGCAGGCTCGTGCTGGATCAGCCCTACCTCATCTATGCCGTCACCGAGGTGAAGCAGGGCCCGGACAGCATTCGGCTGTCGCTCGCCAACCCGCTGCGCGGAACAGTCGACGAGACCGTGGAGATCCGTTACATCCCTGGCGCAGCCGAGGCGACCTGGGAGTGGACCCTCCTGGCGGACGCCGAGGTAGAGAAGCGGCGCGTCCTCCCCCTGGAGGCGGCTCGGGCGCTGCCTCAGCGGCGCGTGTGCCAGTAGGAGCCGGGAATGCGCTTTCGCAAGAAGTGGATCGAGATCCCTCAACTCCACCAGAAGAATCCCAAGAACAAGAATTCGGCGGCGTGGTGCGGGCGCACCAGCGCCAGCATGATCCACAACTACTACAAGATGTTGGCGGGAGAAGCGGATGCGCTCATCAGCAATCAGGTCAACGCCCCCCAGATGGCTGACAGCGTCTATGACACCAAGCGCAACCTCTTCTACCCGGCCGCGCCTGGCGCGACAGCCCAGATTGCCGCGCCCGATTGGAACCTCTTCGAGCCGCTGGAGCGAATTGATGGTGCGAACTCGTGGACCCGCCCCGAGCTCTATCCCGTAGCAGGGAGGGAGGCCGGCACCGCGCTCTCCAACGAGAGCATTGCGGAGATCCTCGCTCCAATCTTCACCTCCATCGACAACAACAACCCGCTCATCTTCTACTCGTCCATCTCCATGGGCCGCCTGGATGCCGATGTAGGGCCGGGCATCCAGCACACGCGGCACATCATCGTCATCTCCGGTTACGAGTTGGATGACCAGGGCGACATCTGGCTCCACATCGACGACACAGTGACGATGAGCGAGCTGCCCGGAGAGGACAACGACAAGATCGACTTCTTCGGCAGCGCGAACCTGCGCATTCTCGATGCGGGTGAGTCTCTCACGCGCGGGGCCCGCTACTGGCTGCGTGCCCGGCGCCTCTTCGAGAAGAACCAGCGCAGTGAGGACGCGGATGATCTGTGGTGCGACCACTCGGACCGCAAGGGCTTCGCCGTCATCCTCAACAAGGATCGGGCCACGCCCAACACCCGCGCGCACGAGACGACGGCCTATGTCTTCCCGGTAGGGACCAACAACACCTGCCTCCCCTCCAACGTCATCCAGCTGCACCGCACGGTCGAGCACCAGTCCCAGGGCGGGTTCTTTCCCATCGGGGCCAACAGCATCTGGCACGGGGGCGTCCACCTGCCGAGCGCGGGCGGCGGGGCGGTGAGGGCGTGCGCCGACGGCGAGCTGGTGGCGGCGCGCCTGGCGCCCGAGGAGGAGCAGGCGCTGGGCCACTTCGGCAGCATCAACTTCGTCCTGCTCAAGCACGAGGTGACGGGAGACTTCCTCAACCACGTCCACAACCGGCAGCAGCTCACCGGCCTCAAGGTGCTCGAGAAGCGCCACCTGCGGGCCGCCGCGTCCACGCAGGCGGAGTCCCTGGCCATGCTCGAGAAGGGAGACGAGCTGAGCCTGGTGGACACCGAGGAGGTGGACGACGGACAGTACCGCTGGGCGCACGTGAAGGTGGATACGTCCGCGGTGGCGGAGCGGGTCGGGCTGGAAGGCTACGTGGCCCAGGGCAGCGAGTTCTTCGCGCCCCGGACCCAGGTCGTCGAGGTCTTCGCCAAGGACGCGGTGTACCCCTGGTACTCGCTCTATATGCACCTCCACCACGAGCCCCTGGTTGCATCCAACAGCCGCCTGCGAGAGCTCAAGTGGCTCATGAGGCCCGTGACCCTGGTGAAGTCAGGCCTCAACCTGCGACAGGCGCCGCAGACGACGGACGCGTCCAACATCCTCGGTGTGCTGGCGGCAGGTGACCGGCTCGAGCGGCTGCCCCCACCCGAAGGTGGAACGGTCCCCGGGGGATGGGCCCGCGTCCGGGTGCTCACCGCGTCCAACGCCGCCCTCGCGGGCCAGGAGGGCTTCGTCGCCAGCTCCTACATCCAGGACGCGCAGGAGCCAGAGCCGGAGCTCCTGGACGCCCTTTGCGGGGGCAACGTCGCCCGCCTGAGCAAGAAGGTTCGCGCCTCCGAGGTGCTCTGGTGGGCCGGGACGGCAGGCTCGGAGCAGTGCGGCCAGCCCACCACCATCCACTGGGAGATCTTCTCCGAGGATCAGCTCCTGCCGAGCTGGCGCACCGCGGAGGATGACGGTGAGGATCTCGCGATCGACAGCCAGTCCATCCTGTCGCTCGTGGAGCAGGACGGCTGGGGAGACAACGACCTGCTCTCTCCCACGGAGGTGGCGCGCTTCTACGCCAGGGATGCGGACGCCCCGCAGCTGCGCACCTGCGCGTGTCGCTTCTTGAGCGAGTGGGCCGTCGATCTGGACAAGGCGATCAGCGCCCTCTCCACGCGCTGGTGGACCGCGGGCCTGAAGGGACGGCTGGAGCCCTATCAGTGGTGGAAGGAGGCCGAGGCGGCCGGCGTCCCACTGCCTCCCTCCCCCCATGTCTGGCATTACAACCCCATCTCCCTGCTCGCGGCCTTCAGCCGCTTCGGCGGCGAGGGGTGCCCCGGCGAGATCATCGATTTCCAGGACTGGCTACAGCGGCACGCGAGCACGAAGAGCCTGTGGCTGCCAGATCTCCCCACCCCCTCGAGCACGGCGGCGCCGGGAGCTCCGCAGGGAGGGAGCACTCCCGCTCCGGAGCTGACGGGGAGCAGCGGGAGCTGAAGGCCACCCGGGAAAGAGCCTCCGGAGAGGCCTCGTCCAAGCCAGCCGAGAAACGAAGCTACGGCTGGGGGCCTGTCAGATCGTCCATGATCTCTCGAACTGGTCCAAGGGCGTGAACTTCACGTTCCGGATCTTCGCCCGTTCGAACGTCTTCTTCACCTCTTCCACCACGAACACGAACCCGAAGCGTTGAGCCGGCATGAAGAAGTCCGAGCCATCCCACGACGCGGGATCGAAGAAGAGCCCCTTCCACACAGGGAAGATGCCACCCGGATAGATACGAGGCACCTCGACGCTCATGGATTGATCGAGGTTGCCGCACCGACCCGTGACGGCAAGGCCGCTGTAGCCTGGAACCGGCTGCCTCTGCTTGTCTCGGATAGAGACCGGGTAGAGAGACCACCCAGTGAATCCGTTCGTTCGTAGAAGTTGCACCACGGGATCAGCGATAATGATTGGGACCGCATGTGTCGTCCAAACCACCTCTCCAGGCTCCGCGCTTCCCATCGCCCATTCGACCGTGACTGGGTGAGTCGGATGCACTTCGGCGCGAGTCAGGCCGACATCCTCTGTCTCCACCGCCATCCTGCCTCTGAATGCCTTCCTGCCTCCTGTCCCCCCCAGATAGAAGATTTTGTCGAAACCAGGGAAACCCTTAGTAGTTGACTTGGAATCCATACTTACCTGCCAACTCTCTGCCAAATTGAAGAACCTGCTCAAATGTGGGGGTCTTGAAGAGAAACTCTTCCCACTGCCGGTTGTATTCGTATGCCTTCTTGAGGTGCTCGGTGCGGTTCCACCAAGCGCCGAACCTCGGATCGTGAACGTTGATCCCCACCTTCTAAAACTTTTCCGCGAGCACGTGAGGGAACACGTGATGGGCATGTGCGTCTTCAGGCATCCTCCCCGTCAAACGCGCGAGGTTCTCTCGGAAGTTGCCTTCCGTGAATGACTTGAATCCTTGGCGTGCGGCCTTCCCGTCACCGGCTTCCCCCGGCCCCGAGTCTGCGCTCGTGAGGACATAGACAGCTCCAGCGCCTGTTCCCAGCACGGCTGCCGTGGCCCCCACTGGCACCGCCACCTGCTCCAAGGCCAACGCCCCCTCCGCCGTCAGTGAAAGCACCGGGAGCCGCGCACCCGCCGCGCCCAAGCGCGTCGCCGTCCCAGCCGCGCTCCCGTACAGCATGAGCAGGTGCGTGGACAGCCGCGCCGCCTCGCGGATCTGCTCCTGCACTGGCAGGGCGGAGTAGCGCGCGAAGTACTCGGGCGAGGAGGCAATCAGCGCGGCCACCGCGGACGGCAGCTGAGCCAGCCCCTGCACGCTTCTCACCGGTGAGGTGATGAGCTGGCCCAGGGCCACCATCACCTCCGCCACCGCATCTTCAGCCCCATCGAGAGCCGCGTTGACCCAGTCCCGCTCCAGCCCCAGTTCCCCCATCAGGATGCCGGGCCTGCTCAGCGCGCCGTCCACCGTATAGAAGACGCCCCCCTTGTCCCAGTAGAAGGCGCCCACCTCGAAGCGGCCGGCCATCAACCTGCCCTCGCGCACGGCCACCCGGCCCATGCGCTGGAGCGGCTTTCCGCTGAGCGCTCCCGCCAGATAGCCGTCCGGCCTCATCACCACCAGGAAGCGTAGCGCGCGCACGCGCTCCAGCACCTGCGCGTACGACGCCTCCTCCTTCTGAGCCAGCACCTGCCCCAGCAAGAAGAAGAGCGAGCGGCGCGGGGCAAAGTTCCTCAGGGTTGTCTCTGTACGTACGAGCGCTTCCCATAGCGCTCGCGCGCCCCCGCTCTCCAGTTCCTCCCCGGCCTCGTGCCAGTCCTCTTCCTCGAGTCCCGCTGATTCCAGAAGGCGTTGGAAGTCATCTCCCTTCTTCCAGAAACCGAAGCCTCCCCCCCTGCGTCGTGCAGCGCACCAGAGGCTCCTCGCCTGTCCTGCAAGGTGGAGCGCCGGCCTCTCGCGCTGCCCGTGGCGCAACCCGTCAGCCACACCAGCGCCGACAACGTGAGCAGCGCCAACAAGGTGTTACCGAGCACGGTGTTTGAGGGCTCGAGGCCGACCAATGATCCAGCTCGTTGCCGGGTAGCGTTCTTGCAGACGAGCTGCA
>JAFGNZ010000160.1 GCA_016926755.1 Myxococcaceae bacterium
CGCTCGATGAGGTTGATCACGCCGCTGAAGGCGTTGGAGCCGTAGAGCGAAGAACCCGGGCCGCGGATGACTTCCACCTGCTTGAGGTTGGTCATCGGCGTCGTCTCGTCCGCGTAGAACTGGCCCGTCCACGGATCCGTCAGCGGGCGGCCGTCCTTGAGCAGCAGCAGGCGGTTGGACAGGAAGTTGGAGCCGAGACCGCGCGCGCTCACCGACACCTTGCGCATGGCGCCGCGCCGGCACTCCAGGCCGGGGAAGTACTGGATGGCTTCGCAGAGCGTGAAGGCGCCCGTGCCCTCCAGCTCGTCGGCGGGGATCCACGCCACCGTGAGGGGCACGTCCGCGATGCGCTGGTTGCGCTTGCCGGCCGTCGTCACCACGGCCTCGCTCAGCAGCATGGCCACGTCCTCCTCGAGCGAGCGCCCCATCGGATCATCCAGGCCGGCCAGGCCCGCGGGCGGCGGCAGCGGACGCGAGGCCTCCGGCCCGGAGAAGGGCGAGCTGATCGGCACGTTGCTGGCCGGAGCGGGCTCGGAGCCAGCCAGGCCGCCGGGAGATGGAGCCACGGGCGCGCTCTCCGGTGGAGCCGGCGCGGGCGCGGGCGCGGGCGCCGGGGCCGCCATCGGCTCGGCGATCGGCTCGGGCGTGCTCTCGGGCGCAGGCGGCGCCTCGAACGTGCTGCCGCTCGAGGCGGGCGCGGCGGGCGGCACCTCGGCCGTGGAGGCCGGAGGATCCTCCCCTGTGAAGCCGTCCATGACCGGCGCGGGAGGAGGCGGAGGCACTACCTTCTTGGTCTTCTTGGTGACCTTCGCCTTGCCCTTGGGCTTGGCCTTGGTCTGCGCCTCAGCGGTGCCAGCAACAAGCCCCACGGCCAAACAGAGGACGAGGGAGAGAACCAGGGCCGCGACGCGCCGCGGCCAACTCATCACAGTCAAGTGCATCATTCTCACATCCGCTAAGTGGAGCAGCCTTCTACGGTTCCTGAAGCCCGGATCAACAGGTGGCGCGGGGGTGTTCCCCCTGAATCAGGGCTTACCCCGAACGCCCGAACTGTCAGATTCAAGTTACCCTACTGCACTCGTGTGCGCCAAGTGGCGAACCGGAGGCGCCTGGGCACGGCTTCCCCTTCATGGCGCGCCGTCCCCCCCTCCCACTTGACGGGTAGCGGAGGCGCACTCGCCGTATCCTACCATGTGGGTCACCCCTACCCCAGCCTCGGGGTTCAGCCCGGCCTCACTCATCGGGCTGCTCGTCGGAGACGTCCATGGCCGTGGTGAAGTTGGGGAGCACGGGGTTGAGATCCCCGGAGCTGATCAGCGCGTCCGTATCCGCGCGCAGCACCGGGGACTCGACGATCACCGGCTGCCTGCGCGGCGGGCCCTGCTGGACGAGCTTGCGGAAGTCCTCGAACTCACGGTCCTGGATCTGCACGAAGGCGCTGAAGGGGGCCACGGCGCTGAGCTTCGGCAGGTTCTCCTTGAGGCTGCTGCCCGCGCGCAGGTTCACCAGCAGGGCACCCGGCACCTTCGTGCTGCGGAACAGCACCCGCGCGTCCTTGGGGACGTGGGCCAGCGGGACGAGCGCGGCCTCGGCGCCCTTGGCCTCCAGCATCTTCAGCGCGGACTCCACGTTGGGCACCGACACGAGCTTGAAGTGCCGCCGGGCGTCCAGGTCGCCGGCGAAGACGACGTTGGAGACGAACTTCGGGTCCGAGGGCCCGGCCCCCTTGGTGAGGGCGAGCCTCTTGCCGGCCAGATCCTTCACCGCGCCCTTCCCGTAGGAGATGACGGCCCAGCGCTGCGCGGTCTCTCCCGAGAGCGCGGCGAAGGCCAGGGGGGTGGCCCTGGCGCCCAGCTGCACGGCGGCCCACGCGTCCACCACCGCGAAGTCGAGCGTCCCATCGTTGATGGCCTTGGAGAAGTCCTCGTAGCGGCCGAAGCTCTTGGCCGCCACGGGCTGGCCCATCGCGGTGCCGATCTCGGCGGCGAGCTTCTCGGCGAAGTCGAAGCGCTCCTGTCCATCCGTGAGGGTGGTGGGCAGGAAGACGCCGAGGGTGGTCTTCTTCTGAGCCCACGCGGCGGGTGCCCAGGCACACACCAGCGCGAGCCCGAGCATCATCAGGCGAGCGGTCTTCATGGAGTGGTCTCCGTGGCAGTGGTCTCCGTGTCGGTGGTCTCCGTGGCGGGAGTCTCGTCGGCGGCGGAGGCGCTCAGGCCGTAGAGGGACACCAGCCGGTCCCTCCACTCGCGGACGGTCGCCATGCGGGGGCCGCCGCTGGAAGCGAGGTAGCGGCGGTAGGCGTCCACCGCCTCGGGGATGTCCTTGCGGCGCTCCTGGGCGTCAATGCCCAGGTTGAGCGTGGCGGTGGAGACGGTGGGCTCCAGCTTGCGCCAGACTTCGACGGCGTCCGCCGCCTTGCCCTTGCGGTAGGCCACGCAGGCCAGGTTGTGCTGGAGGGTGTCGCTCTCGGGATCGCCGGCGAGCGCGGCCTTGAAGGCCTTCTCCGACAGCTTGAAGTGGCCCTTGGCGTAGGCGCGCTCACCCTCGAGCCGGTGGAGCGCGGCGGCCAGGGAGGCGATCCACTTCGCCTGCCAGGGCGACGGCTTCCTGGAGGCGCCGGTCAGCACCTTGCGCGCCTGGGGTACCTGCTCCTTGCGGTAGAGGAGATAGGCCTCCGCCAGCGCGCGCGTGTTGGCCACGGCCCAGCGGGGCGCCGGGGTGAGGCCGCGCTTGAGGGCGGCGCTCGCCTCCGTGAAGCGCTTCTGCTCCGTGAGGACGAGCGCCTTGGTGAAGAAGGCCAGCCTGGCCAGATCCGGCTGCTTGCTCAGGGGGAACTTCTCCGCCAGATCCACGTCCTTGTCCGCGGCCTCCACCTCGCCCTTCTCCACGCGGCTGAGGGCCCGGCGCAGCAGCAGCAGCGGCAGGTTGGCCTGGGCCAGCTCGCGGGCCACCTTGGAGGGGCCGGGCTCGGACAGGCGCTGCACGGCCTCGTCCACGCGCTCCAGCTCCACCTCCGCCAGCGCCGCGCCCACGGACACGTCCGCCAGATCCGACGGCTCCTCGGTCAGCTTCGCGGCCTGCTCGAAGGCCTCCAGGGACTTCTGCGCCTCCCCGGCCCCGTGCAAGGCGTAGCCCAGCAGCCAGTGCTCGCGCCAGGTGGCGCTGGGCAGCGCCACGGCCTGCTCCAGCACCATGCGCGCGCCGGCGAAGTCTCGCTTCTGCAGCATGGCCGCGCCGAGCCTGCGGGCCATGGCCGCGCTGCGCTCCAGATCGAAGGCGCGCTTGAGATCTCTCACGGCGTCATCCAGCCGGTTGGTCTCCGCGCGGCCGCGGGCGCGGTGCGCCAGGGCGCGCGCCAGCCACTTCGAGGCGGCGACGTGGCCCGGCTCGGCGGCGAGCGCGTTGGAGTAGTCCTCGATGGCCTGATCCCACTGGCCGGTGGCGAAGTGGTCCGCGCCCAGCAGGAGGTAGCCCAGGGCCAGCCGCGGCGCGAGCTCCACCACGCGCCGGTGCACCTCCACCGCGCGCTGGAAGCGCCCGGCGCGGCGGTTGACCGAGCCCAGCGAGGCCCAGAGATCCAGGTTGTTGCCGCCCGCCTGCACCGCGGCCTCGAGGTAGCGGATGGCCTCCTCGTTGCGGCCCTGCGCCTGCAGCGCCTTGCCCACCGCGATCTGCGCGCCGATGTGGCCGGGCGCCAGCTGGAGCACCTTGCGGTACTCGGCCTCTGCCTCGGTGGGCTTCTTCTGCGCCAGCCGCACATCCCCCAGGAGCAGGTGCGCGTTGGCCGTGCTGCCCAGCTTCACCAGGGCGACGGCCTGGGTCTCCGCGCCGGCCACGTCTCCGGCAGCCAGCAGGATCCGCCCCAGGCGCTCCTTGGGCTCGGGGGCCTGGGGGAAGCGGCTGACCAGGCCCTGGATCAGCGCCCGGGCCTCTTGCGTCTTGCCCTCCATCTCCAGCACGGCCGCCAGGCCCATCTGGAGGGTGTGCGACTCCGGGCGGCCCGCCTGGGCACGCTGGAAGGAGGCGCGCGCGGAGGCCGGATCCCGCCGGATCAGGTGCGCCTTGCCGATCAGCTCGTGGATCTGGAAGTCGCTGCCCGCAAGCCTCTCCGGGCGCTGCGCCAGGTAGCGCTGGAGCTTGGCGATGGCCAGGTCCCCGCGCTGCTCGTAGAGGTAGTAGGTGCCCAGGTAGTAGTTGACGATGAGGTGCTCAGGCTTGTCCGCGCTGGAGACAATCTCCAGCAGCGGCACCGCCTCCGGGAAGCGGCGCAGCTTGAAGAGCGCCACGCCCAGCGGGTACGCGAGCGTCACCTCCGTGGGGTTGGCGGCCATCACCGGCTTGAGCTTCTCCACGACGCGGTTGAAGTCCTGGAGGGCATTGCCCACGGTGCCCAGGCCAGCGGCGGCCGGCACCGAGCCCGGCTCCACGGAGAGCGCCTGTTCATAGAGCTGGAGCGCCTTGAGGTACTTCTCCTGCGCCTGCTTCTTGTCCCCGGAGGTGATGGCGGCGCTGGCGGCCACCTGGGCGTCATCTCCCTCCTTCACCAGTCGCTGGGACTCGGTGAGGGGCGGCGGGCGGTACTGGGCAAAGGCGCTCGTGCCGACGAGCGCGTGGACAAAGGCGAGGGCCACCACGAAGCGGCCCAGCGGAGTGGATCGAGGCATGCGGCTCATGTGGTTCAAGGGCTAGGAGGCAGGGCTGAACTCGGCGACGACGACGGTGATGTCGTCCCGCTGGGGTTGACCGGCGCTGAAGGCGCGCACGTCCGCCAGGATGGCGTCACGCAGGCCCTCGGCGGAGAGCTGGGCGTTGGCTTGCAGGGCGGCGCTCAGGCGCTGGGTGCCATAGAGCTTGCCGGCCATGTCGCGGGACTCCGTCAGGCCGTCCGAGTACCAGACGACGATGTCGCCCGGGCGCAGCTGCGCCTGGCGCGAGGAGTACTGCGACGCCACCGAGGCGCCCAGCAGCGGGCCACGCGCCGGCAGCGAGGCGAACTGGCCGGAGAGGCGGTTGTAGACACTGGCCGCCGGGTGGCCGCCGGCCGCGTAGTCGATGTGGCCCGTCTGCGTGTCGATCACCGCCAGCGCGCTGGACATCTGGTACTCGCTGCGGCCCAGGTGGGCCAGGGTGATGTTGAGCGCGCTGATGAGCACCTGCGAGTTGAGCTGATCCGGCTCGCGCATCGTCATGGCCGAGGCGAAGCCGCTGGTCGCGCTGGTGGCCACCAGCGCGGTGGAGAGGCCGTGGCCGGTGACGTCGCCGATGCCGATGGCCACGCGCTGCTCGTCCAGCGGGGCGCGGAACCACCAGTCGCCGCCGCACGCGTCCGCGGTGATGACGAGGCCGGCGATGCGCAGCGGCCCCACCTGGAGCGCCTCGCGGCCGGGCAGCAGCGTCTCCTGGACGGTGCGCGCAAGCGACATCTCGCGCTCCAGCTGCGCCTTGACGCGCACGTCTTCCAGCAGGACCTTGATGCGCTCGGCCATGTGGTTGAACACCACCCCGAGCGTGCGCACCTCGCGGCCGGCGCCCGCGGCCTGCCCCGTGCTGCGCGCGTTCAGATCACCGGCGGCCAGCTGCATCACCTTGCGGGTGAGCACGCCCAGCGGGCGCGTGATGCGGCGGCTCTGGAAGGCGGCGAGCACGGCGGCCAGCACCACGAAGCCGCCCCCCAGGAGGGCGGAGCGCACGATGGTGTTGCGCAGCGTCTCGCGGTTGCTCTCGTCCAGCTCCTGGAGCTGCTTCTGCAGCTCCTCGAGCGAGTAGCTGATGACGATCAGGCCCTTGCCGGCCTTGGAGCCATAGTCGAGCGGCTCCTGGAACTCGAAGACGGGCTGGCCCTGGAAGAAGGCGCTGGCCCAGCCGCGCTCCGCCCGGCGTCCGCCGGAGGAGGTGCCCAGCTTCGCGTCCTTGTCCGAGTCGGCCACCAGCTGCCCGTCCGCGTCGAACATCTGCACGCGGAGGATGTTGCGGTTGTCCTCGATGATGGAGCGCGCCACCTCGGAGAGGAAGCCGTAGTTGTTGTCGCGCAGGGAGGTGGCGGAGGTGAGCGCCAGGGTGTGGCTCACCGTCTGACCGAGCTCGCGGGCCTGGTTCTGGAGCCGCTCGGTGAAGCTGGCGGCGGTCTCCTCGAACTGGTCCTTGGTGGAGACGAAGGTCAGCCCCGCCAGCAGGCCCACGATGATCACCACGAGCAGGCCGGTGGTGAGCAGCAGGATCTGATCCAGCCGCATCCCGCGGATGGAGGCGACGTCGGGCAGCTCCCCCGCCTCGAGCGGAGCGACGATGGTGCCCGTCATCTCCCCGGCGACGGGCGCCGCCAACGTGGTGCTGGTGAACTGGATGCCGTTATGGGTCCCGGTCGGCTCGACCAGGCGCGAGGCGCCGGTTGCCTCCGAGGTACTCCCGGGGAGCGGCGTAGCGTCATCAGACATGTCTCTGTGGCGCGGATTCGTCTTGGACAAGGGCACACCTGGCTGCGGGCCGCGCAAGGGCGCGGGCTGATGTGGGGGCGGCTGGACTCTAGCGCACTTCGGCGCCAGTGCGAGCCCCCGCCACCCCGCCCTACGGCCGGGCCCCCCCCCGGACTAGGATGGAGAGCACGCGCTCCGCCTATCTATGACTCTTCGTTTCAGGGTGGCCGGGTTCCCGGTCCAGATCCATCCCCTCTTCCTGCTGACCGCCCTGGCCACGGGCGCGACCGGGTACCGGGGCGTGGGGCTCATGCTGGTGTGGTCCTGTGTCGTCTTCGTCTCCGTGCTGATCCACGAGTTGGGCCATGCGCTGGCGTACCGCCGCTTCGGCGGCGCGGCCAGCATCCAGCTGCACGGGCTGGGAGGGACGACCACGGGTGAGGGCGCGGAGCAGCTCACGCACCGCCAGAGCCTGTGGGTCTCCCTGGCGGGCCCGGCCGCGGGCTTCCTCCTGGGAGGCCTGGTGCTGGCGCTCCAGTCCCTCACTCCCGTGGGGCAGGCGGGTGGCCTGGTGGCGTTCGCGGTCGGGGCGCTACTCTGGGTGAACTTCGGTTGGGGGCTCATCAACCTGCTCCCCATGGTCCCGCTGGATGGGGGGCACGCCCTGGCGGCGGTGATCCGCGAGCGCGGCGGGCCCCGCTACGAGTGGCTCATCCCCCTCATCTCCGTGGTGACGGCGGTCTGTTGCATCGCGCTCGCCATCGCGTGGAAGCAGCTCTGGCTGGGGATGCTCGCGCTCATCCTGGGGGTGATGAACCTGCCGCGGCTCCTGGAGGCGCGGGTGAGCCGGCGCTACATCCTCCAGCTCCGCGCCGCGTCCACACGCAGGCGCCCCGCCTCCGAGGAAGGGGATGCGGCCCTGAGGGGCGTCGACCAGCTCCTCTCCGAGCTGCGCCGCCCCTCGCGCTCCCCACCGCCCGTGGGACGCTCGGCGCCGCCGGTCCGCCGCGCCCCGCCGCCACCGCGCGTCCCCGAGCCCGCACTGCCCGAGCTGCCCCATGATCCACGGTTCGTGGGCGAGCTGCTGTTGGACAGCGGCCTCGCGGAGCTCGCCATCCGCCCGCTCCAGGCCGCCTTCGCCGAGCAGCCCACGGCGCAGACGGGCCACTCGCTCGCCGCGGCGCTGCTGGCGGCCAGGCGCCACGCGGAGCTGACCCGGCTGCTCACCGGCCCGAGCGCGCGGCACCTGGGGGCCGAGACCCTCGCGCTCATCGCCTCGCGCGCCGAGGCGGCCGCACAGCCCGAGCTCGCCGCCCGCGCGCGCGCGCTGCACCAGGACCACACCCGGCTTGCCCCCCTCTCCGCGCCCCGCGCGCATGACTCTGAGAAGCCCGACTGATTGCCGCACCGCGGCACAGTCGAGCGTCCTCTCTGCTAGCGGACAGCCGAGCGCGCGCCGCGCTTGAGTGCATGGGGAGCCTTTGGGGTATAGGAGCGTCTCCCCACTCTCCAGGAAGCCTCGCGTGTCACGACCCCGCTTGCTCAACCGCGAAGAAGCGTCCTCCGCCACGCTCGATCGGGAGCTGCTCGTCCGGATCCACGACGTGATGGTGAAGGCGCGTGTCCTCGAGGAGCGCCTCATCCAGATGTACAAGCAGGGCCACGGGTACTTCTGGATCGGCGGCCCCGGCGAGGAGGCGTTCAACGTCCCGCTCGGGCTGCTGATGAAGAAGGGCCAGGGCCTGGACTCCGACTACCTGCACGCGCACTACCGCCAGTCCGCCACGCTGCTGGCCCTGGGCGAGGAGCCGATCGGGGCGCTGCGGCAGATGAAGAACACGGCCACGGACCCGTACTCCGGGGGCCGCAACTTCGCGGGCCACTTCTCCAGGCGGGAGTGGAACATCGCCCCCGTCTCCTCCCCCATCGAGGTGCAGTACGCCATCGCCCCGGGCACGGCCATGGCGCAGAAGCGCCACGGCGGCGACGGCATCACCATCGTCACCGGCGGAGACGCGGGCACGGCCGAGGGAGACTTCGCCTCGTGCCTGGTGTGGAGCAGCCGCCCCGCCAACCCGCTGCCCATCCTCATCATCGTCACCAACAACAAGTGGGGCATCTCCACCACGGCGGACGGCCAGCACGGCGAGACGCGCATCTCCGACCGCGGCCGCGCCTTCAACATCCGCAGCAAGACGATCAACGGCAATGATCCCGTCGAGGCCTGGCGCGAGCTGAAGGAGGCGATGGACTACGTGCGCACGGAGCGCAAGCCCTTCCTGATGGAGGCGATGGTGTCGCGCCTGTACGGCCACTCCTCGGCGTCCGGCGCCAACTTCGTGGCCAACGAGGTGGACTGCCTCAAGGAGTTCGAGGCCAAGCTGGAGAAGGACGGGGTGCTGACGCGCGAGCAGATGGAGGCGCTGCGCAACCGCTACACCGAGGAGCTGGCCGCGGCGGCACGCCAGGTGCGTGACGAGCCGCAGCCAGCCCCCGAGTCCATCTGGAACCACATCTACGCGGAGGGGAAATAACCATGGCCAACATGGCACAGGCCATCCGCATGGCCCTGCACTACGCCGAGGAGCACCTGGGCGTGATGGACATCTTCGGCGAGGACGTAGGCCCCCCGCTGGGCGGCGTCTTCACGGCGACCCAGGGCCTGAAGAGGACGTGGAACTCGCCGCTGGACGAGCGCGGCATCATCGGCACCGCCATCGGTCTGGCGATGGCGGGCCAGCGCCCGGTGGCCGAGATCCAGTTCGCCGACTACATCTACAACACCATCGATCTGCTGAAGATCGCGGGCAACACGCACTGGGCCAGCAACGGCGACTGGAACCTGCCCATGGTGGTGAAGACGCCCGTGGGCAGCGGCATCCGCGGGTCCATCTACCACTCGCACTCTTTCGACGCGACGGCCACCCACATCCCGGGCTGGAAGATCGTCATGCCGTCCAACCCGCTGGACGCCTACGGGTTGATGCTCTCGGCCTGCCAGGAGCTCAACCCCGTCATGTACCTGGAGCCCAAGGCGCTGCTGCGCGTGAAGGGCGAGGAGCGCATCCCCGGCGAGCCGGAGGACGAGCGCCAGCTGTCGAAGATGATCGACGCGCCCCTGGGCGATCGCTCCGCGTGGAGGCCGCAGTGGCCGGCCCTGGAGCCGTACGCGGTGCCCATCGGCAAGGGCAAGGTGGTGCGCGAGGGCGATCAGGTGACGGTGGTCAGCTACGGCCGCACGCTGCCGCTGTGCGTGAAGGCCGCGGACACCCTGCGTGAGCAGGGCGTGAGCGCGGAGGTGATCGATCTGCGCACGCTGTGGCCGTACGACTGGGACCTGGTCAAGGCCTCCATCGAGAAGACGGGCCGCGTGCTGTACGTCAACGAGGACACCGAGGTGACGAACTTCGGCGAGCACCTCATGCGCCGCACGGTGGAAGAGCTCTTCTACAAGCTGCTGGCACCGCCGCGGCTGCTGGCAGGCAAGTTCGTGCCCGGCATCGGCCTGGCCGACGCGCTGGAGCTGGCCTCCGTGCCGCAGCTGGCGGACATCACCCAGGCCCTCCAGAAGCTCGCCGCCGAGGAGCCGTAGGCGTAAGCGTGACACCGCTCGTGTAGGAGCCCGGGCCGCCGTTCCCCTTTCAGGAGCGGTGTCCCTTTCGTTAGACTCTGGGCGCCGTGTCGACGCCCATCGCCAAGAGCCCTCCGCCCTCGCCCGCCACCGCGGCGACTTCGCCCGCGTTCCGCATCCGCCGCGCCCGCCGGGGGGATGCCGAGGCCCTCACCTCGCTCCTCAAGGAGCTGGGCTTCCCGGAGGGCTCGGACACGCAGACGGTCCACTGGGTCACCAGCCATCCGGAGATCGAGATCTTCGTGGCGTGCGATCCGCAAGACCGGCCCGTGGGGATGCTCAGCCTCTCGCACCGGCCGCAGCTGCGGCTGCGCGGGCGCATCGCCACGGTGGATGAGCTGGTGGTGACGGAGGCGTGGCGGCGCCGGGGCGTGGGCCGAGCGCTGCTGCTCCACGCCATCGAGCGGGCCCGGGTGCTGAGCGTGAAGCGGCTGGAGCTGGCCTCCCGCCGCGAGGCCTCGCAAGAGACCGCGCGCTTCTTCACGGCGTGTGGCTTCGTCGAGGACTGCCTGGTGTTCCGCCACGAGGGGCTCGAGGCGCGGCGCCCCTAGCTAGCGCTTGATGCTGTCGATGACGCGCTGGAGCCGGGCGCGATCTTCCTCGGTCATGTCCGTGAAGCGCACGCCGACGGCCTCGGCCTCGTCCCGCACCCAGGCGATGACGCCGTTGAGCCGGAAGGACTCGCCGTCGACCTGCATCTCCATCTGCACGGGCGTGCCCACGTCATAGGCCCGCTTCGTCCGCAGGCACAGCCCGCCCGCGGAGACGTTCAGCGAGTAGGCGCGCAGGGCCCTGGCGGCCTCCTGCGTATGAGAGAAATGCACCTCGAAACGCGCGGGCACTCGCTCCTCGACTCGGCGGTTCAGCAGGGCATCCTGTCCTGGGCCTGGCCCATCCGCGGAATTGGTGTTCATGCGCAACCGACACTCCCAGGAGCAGCGCTGCGAATCAATCGGCCGACCTGACGATCGAGCTCTCCCATCCCCAGCCCGCCGACCGATCAGGCTCAGTGTCGGCTGTCTCCCGGGCTCGGTTCAAGGGCCCCCTGCCCATGGATGGGCCTCCCGGCTCCCTGATTCTCGGTTATCCGGGGAGTTCCGAGGCGCGAGGTGTGCCATGCCACTCGCCTGGCGGCATGCCCTCCTGCCTGCTCTCCGTGCGGCGCAGCGTGGCGGGAGGGGCTGGGGGCCCAATAAGCCACTCCCTATCCTGGTTCGGGGGGGGCCGTTCAGCCCCGTGCCAAGGAGCGGAATGAATGCGGAGCAGCTCAGCCCTCTGGATCCTCGCGTGGTGCTGGACCCTCCTGGGAGCCTGTGGCCCCGGCTCATCCGAGCCCGCCGGCCCGCTGGAAGGCCAGCCCGAGCTCACCGCGCCGACGACCCCCGAGGAGACGGATCCGGTGCCTCCCTCCGAGCCCCCTCCTCCGCCGGTCGCTCCCGAGCCCGAGGTGGTTCCACCGCCTCCAGCGCCCGTGTTCCAGCCAGCCTTCCACCAGGCGCTGCGGTGGTCTCAGCGCGTCGGCGGCCTGACGACGTTCCACCTCCGCGTTCCCGTGGGCCGGGCCGGAGCGCGGCTGCGCATCACCCTCCGCTCGGGGGATGGGAAGCTGACGCTCCAGAAGGCCACCGTCACCCGGGTGGGTGCGGACGGGGTGTTGAGCTCGCAGCCGGTGCCGCTCACCTTCTCCGGCTCGGCGGGGTTCTCCGTGGGCGCCCGCACCCTCGTCACGTCGGATCCGCTGCTCTTCCCGGTGGGGTTCCGTGAGGAGCTCATCATCTCCTTCGAGGTGAAGGGCGCCCTGGCCGCGAGCGCCATCGACGCGTTCCCCGGGAGCTTCATGCGCTCGGGAGCCCATGCGAGCGCCACGGGGGCGCTGAGCGGAGAGCCCTGGGAGCGGGCCATCGGGCTTGCCTCGATCGACGTCGAGGCCGCGCCTGGCCGCGCGTTCGTGGCCCTCGGCGACAGCATCACCGAGGGCTACATCAGCACCTACAACGACACGCGCGACGCCTGGCCCTCGCTCGTCGAGAAGGAGCTCGGGGTGCCCGTGGTCAACGCCGCCGTGTCGGGCCAGGGCTTCTATGAGACGCTGGAGTACCTGGACCAGGAGGTGCTGGCGATCTCCGGCGCCACGGACTGCCTCATCCTCCTGGGCACCAATGATCTGGCGGGCGACAGCGTCGGCAAGCTGCAGGCTCGGATGACGACGCTGCTGGACCGGCTGAAGCCCTTCTGCCGCACCTGGGTCAGCACCCTGCTGCCCAAGGAGAAGGCGAACCACGACGCCTACGAGCAGGTGAAGCGGGATCGGCTCGAGTTCAACGCGTGGCTCCGCCAGCAGACCCAGGCCGAGCTCATCGACCTGGAGGCCGTGACGCGCTCGCCCACGGACACGCACCTCTTCATCGACGGGCTGGAGGTGGACGGCATCCACCCCAGCGCCGAGGGTCACCGCGTCATGGCCGCCGAGGTGGTGCGCGTGCTGCGCGAGAAGGGCCTCTGAGCCAGGAGCTCAGCCCGTGTTGCGCATGCCGGCGGCGATTCCGTTCAGCGTGAGGAGCAGGGGGCGGTCGCACTCCGGCTCCCCCGCGCGCTTGCGCCGCAGCAGCTCCACCTGAAGGAAGGACATGGGGTCCACGTAGGGGTTGCGCAGGGCGATGGAGCGCTGGAGCTGGGGGTTGTGATCCAGCAGCCGCGCCTCGCCCGTGAGGCGCTTCACCCAGCGGCGCGTGCGCGCGTGCTCGGCCCGGATGCGCCGCCACAGGGGCCGGGTGGCATCCGGGGCGAGCGTCGCGTAGCGCGAGGCGATGGCGATGTCGCTCTTGGCCATCACCATCGTCACGTTGTCCACCACGGCGCGGAAGAACGGCCACTCGCGGTACATCCGCTTCAGGAGCGCCAGCCCGTCCGGCTTCTGCGCGAACGCCTCCAGCGCCGAGCCCACGCCGTACCAGCCCGGCAGGATGGCCCGGTTCTGCGTCCAGGCGAACACCCAGGGGATGGCGCGCAGCGACTCCAGCCCTCCGGCCTTGCGCTTGCTGGGGCGCGAGCCGATGGGCAGCGCCGAGATCTCCTCCACGGGCGTGGCCGCGGTGAAGAACTCGACGAAGCGCGGATCCTCCCAGACGAGCGCGCGGTACTCGCGCCGCCCCGTCTCCGCCAGCGCGTCGAAGGCCTCGCGAAAGACGGCCTCATCCTCCGGCGGGGGCCGCGGCTGGGCGTCCATCGTGTGCAGCAGCACTCCGCCCAGCACCAGCTCCAGCGTGCGCCGGGCCAGCTCCGGCCGGGAGTACTTGTGATCCAGCGCCTCTCCCTGCTCCGTCGCCTTGTACCCGCCGGCGAGGCTCCCCGGCGGCAGCGCGAGGATGGCCTGATGGGCGGGACCGCCGCCGCGCGCCACCGACTCGCCCCGGCCGTGGAACAGGCGCAGGGGAACACCCTCCGCCTTCGCCACCTGGGTGAGCGCCACCTGGGCCCGGTAGAGCGCCGCGGCGGCCGCCAGCAGCCCCACCTCCTTCCCCGAGTCGCTGTAGCCCACCATCACCTCCTGCACGCCGCGCGCCTGGAGGTGACGGCGGTAGGTGGGATCGGCGAAGAGGGTCCGCAGCACCTGGGGCCCGTCGTCCAGCGCGCCGAGCTGCTCGAACAGGGGGACGATGTCCACCGTGGCGCAGCCGCGCTCCGCGTCCCACAGGCCCGCGTGCCGCGCGCACCGGAGCGCCGCCAGCACATCGTCCGGGGTGCTGGCCATGGAGAGGATGAAGGTGCGGCACGCCTCCTCGCCGGACTCGGCCTGGGCCTCGCGCACCCGCTGCAGCACCGCCAGCAGCCGGGCGCCTCCCTCCGAAGGCGCGGGTCCGCCGTCCAGCGAGGCGCTGGCGCTGAGCGCATCCTCCGCGGGCGCGCGGAACTCCAGCTCCACCAGATGGAAGCCCATGGAGCGCACCCGCTCCAACACCCGCCGCACCTGCCGGACCCCGGCGCGCGCCGACTTCACCTCCAGGAGCGTGCGCTCGATCAGCTCGAGCTCCTTCAGGAACGCCGCGGGCGAGCGGTAGGCAGCGGGTGCCATCGGCTCCGCGCTGCCGGTCCGCTGCCCCTCCACGTAGTGGAGCGCGAGCTGGAGCCGGGCCTCCATGAAGCGCAGCTTGCGCCGCCACGGCTCGCCCGCGGTGCGCGGCCCCTGGCTCCGGGCCACCTGGGGGAGCTCCGCCTCGTCCCGATCCAGCGAGGCGCTCAGCGCCTGGGGCGTGGGCGCGTGCCGATCCGACTGGGACAGCGCGATGCCCAGCGCCTCCACATCGCGCAGCAGCATGCGCAGGCCGCGGGCGCGGTGGGCGCGCAGCGTGTCGGCGAGCACCTCCGGGGTGACGAGCGGGTTGCCATCCATGTCTCCGCCCACCCACGAGTGCAGCCGCAGCGGCGACGCCAGCGGCCCCAGGGGCTCCGCGTAGGCGCGCTCGAAGGCCCAGGCGATCACCTCCGGGAGCCGCGCGAGCTGGTCCGCCAGCACCTCCTCCACGTACCAGAGGATGTTCTTCACCTCGTCGCCCACGGAGGGGCGCATGCGCCGCAGCTCGTCCGACTGCCAGAGGGCGGTGATCTCCTCGCGGATGGACTCCAGGTTGTCGGCCATCTCCTGGGGCATCAGCGAGCAGCGATCCCGCTGCTCCAGCAGCTGCTGGATGCGGTAGAGCTTCTCCAGCAGCGTGCGCCGGGCCGCCTGGGTGGGGTGCGCGGTGAGCGTCAACGTCACGCGCATGGCGCGCAGGGCCTCCCGCACGCGCTCCGCGGGGACGCGGGCCTGCTTGAGCGTCAGGAGCGCGGCCTCCAGCGAGCCGCGCTGGGGCGAGGCCTCCAGATCGCTGGCGTGCGAGCGGAAGCGGCGGATGCGGTGGTGCTGCTCCGCGAGGTTGACGAGCTGGAAGTACATGGCGAAGGCCCGCAGCACCGGCTCGGCCTGCTCCAGCGGCAGCTTCTGAAGGAGCGCGGCGAGCTCCGCGGCGGTGGCGCGGCGCCCTGGCTTGGGGCCTCGCCGGCGCTGGATGGCGAGGTGCCGGACCTGCTCTTCCAGCTCGAAGAGCTCCTGCCCCTGCTGCTCGATGATGACCTCTCCGAGCAGCCGGCCCAGGAGCCGGACGTCTCGGCGGAGCGGATGATCGACGGGAGGGAGTCGCGCCATGGCGGAGCACCGTAATTCCCGGCTCGGCCGCTGTCGCGGGCTTCCGGCGGCACCGCCCGCCAGCCGACGCTCCTCAGCCCCCCGAGCCCGGTGAGGCCTGCCCCCCGGCTGTCGCTTCGATGACTGTCGGCGCTGGCGCGGCGACCGGGAGGGTGACGAGGAACGTCGTCCCCTTCCCCTCCTCGCTCCGGACATCCAGCTCTCCACCGAGCCCGACGATGATGCTGTGGCACACCGACAGCCCCAGCCCCGTGCCCAACCCCACGGGCTTGGTGGTGAAGAACGGCTCGAAGATGCGGCGCAGGTGCTCCGGGGAGATGCCACTCCCCGTGTCACTCACCTCCACGGTGACACGGTCCGGCGCTGTCTGCCGGGCCACCACGCGCACCTCGTTCTCGTGCGATCTGCCGGGGGGGATGGCGTGCGCCGCGTTGATGATCAGGTTGAGGAACACCTGCCCCAGGCGCGCCTCGTTGCCCCGCACCGGCGGAACGCCGCCGCAGTCCTCCAGCAGCCGCGCCCGGTAGCGCAGCTCATTCGCGGCCAGCTTGGCGGCGCTGCGCACCACCTGGCCCAGCTCCGCCCGATCGCTGGAGGACTCCTCCGGTCGCGCCAGCGTCTTCAGATCCTTCACGATGACGCGCACCCGCTCGGCCCCCTCGCGCGCCGCGCTCAACACCTCCATCATCTCCTCCCGCTCCGCCTGGGTGGGGGCCCCCTGGATGCGGACCATCTCGCCGTGCAGGAAGCTGAGGTTGCTGATCACATAGGAGAGGGGGTTGTTGATCTCGTGGCCTACGCCCGCGGCCAGCCGCCCCATGGCCGCCAGCCGATCCGCGAAGATGAGCTGGTCCTGGGTGGCCTGGAGCTGCTGGAGGCTCTCGGTGAGCCGGGTGTTGGCCTGCTCCAGCTCCGCCGTGCGCGTGCGTACCGTCTCCTCCAGCAGCATGTTGTAGCGACGCACCTCCTGCTCCCGCGCTTCCGCCTCCGCCTTGAGCAGCCGCTGCTTCTCCTCCAGCGAGAGCTTCAGCTCCCGCGCCATCTTGTTGAACGCCCGAGCCAGGACGCCCAGCTCATCCCGGCGCTTCTCGGAGAGCGCGATCTCGAGGTTCCCCTCCCCCAGCTTCCCGAGCGCGCCCACCAGGGTCCTCCATGCCCGGTTCATCGGGACGAGGGTGGCGAGCGTCAACACCACCAGCAGCAGCAGCGCGGCACAGGGAGCCAGGAGCGCCACCTTCGTGTGGAGCCTCAACCCGGCCTCGCCCGCGGCGAGCATCCGGGCCTTCTCCTCGTACTCCCTCCTCCGCTCCTCCACGAGCTGCCGTCCCACGGTGCGCTCGTACTCTTCGAGCAGCTTCCACTCCTGGGCGATCAAGGAGGCCTCCGGCGGCAGCTGGCGCACGGTGGCCTCCACCTCCGAGGCCCAGCGGCGCAACGACTGGAGGATCTCCTCCACCTCGCTCCACTTTGACTGCCGGAGCGCCCGCTCCTCCCCCTCCAGCCCCTCGCCCACGAGCAGCCTCAGGCGGGCCTCGCGATGATCGATGTCTTGGAGCACCCCTCCCAGGAGCGCCGAGGTGTCTGCCCCACGGTCCTTCGCGTGCAGCAAGGCCTGCAGGTACCGCCGCGCCTCAATGTCCAGCTCCGTGATGCCGTCGAGCCGCTCCTGGATGCTCAGGCCCTGGTGGCGGAAGGCGCGGGAGTTGATCGCCCCCTTGTAGATGACCCCGCCCAACAGCAGGACCAGCGCCATGGCCAGTCCCGAGACGAGGAGCACCTTGAACCGGAGAGTCATTGTCTCCCGCCCTACTTCATTGAGACTGGAAATTAATGCCACAGAAGGACGTCAAGGAGGGTTCTCGGCCCAGCAGATTACAAAATTTCCACCAGCCGATAAATATCACCCGTTTCCCACAGGACAGTAGCCCGGGCTGCCCTCGCGAGGGCCGGATCAAGTGCCGATGCGCCGCAGGATGAGGATGGGGCCGTCGTCCAGCTTGCGCCCGCGCAGATCGATCTCGCAGTCCAGCATCCAGTCCCCATGGCCCTCCGGGTCCATGATGCGCTGCTGGGCCTCCCACTGCCGGGGGCCGGCCTCCTTGATGAAGGTGAGGCTCGGCTTGCGCGCCGCGGGGGTGAGCACCACCACCTTGTGCTCCTCGAAGTAGGGGGCCATGGCCTGCTCCAGCTTCGGCGCCGTCCACTCGCCCGCCGCCCCGTCCAGCATCGCCAGCGCGTCCATGTAGCGCCGCTGCCCCAGGGCCTTGAGCAGCCGGTGCAGCTCCTCGCGCACGCGGGCAGCGAACGCCTTCGGATCCTCCGTCAGCTCCCGGGGCTTGAGCTCCACCACCGGCTTGGGCGCCAGCTGCGCCTCCGGGTTGCGCATCCGCTCCCACTCGTCCAGCAGGCTGGAGTCCACCTGCCGCACCGTGGCCCGCAGGTGATCGAGGATGTCCTCCACCGCCTCGTCCTTGAAGCGCTCGGGCACCGTCTGCACCAGCGTCTTGTACACGTCGCTCACGTAGCGCAGCAGCACGCCCTCGCTGCGCTGCAGGCCGTACTCGCGCACGTAGTCGTGGAAGGACAGGTACCGCTCGTACATGTCGCGGACGATGGACTTGGGCCGGATGTTCTCCGCGCCCACCCACGGGTGCTTCTCCGCGAAGGCGTTGAAGGTGGTGTAGATGAAGTCCCGGTTGGGCTTGGGCCACTCGAGCTTCTCCAGCTCCTCCATCCG
>JAFGNZ010000161.1 GCA_016926755.1 Myxococcaceae bacterium
GCTCCGAGCGCGAAAATGTCATCGGTCGCCTTGAAGGGGTAACGCGCCTCCGGGTTGTGGAGGTTCTCCCGCCAGAAGCGCAGGAGCGGGGACCCGAGCGCCCTGCGGGCACAGCCTGTGGCGTTGCGGCAAGGCGCCCCAGCAGGGAGGTTGGAGCTGACCTCAACTTCCTGGGCGCCGGTATGCGCCGCGCAGCAGGCGCAAGTCGGGGAGGGGAGCGACGGGGCCGATTTCGCTCCGCTTGCTGCATCCTTGCTGCAAGGCGCCCCGAGCCCCGGAAACACGAAGGCCGGTAGCTCCGAGTTTTCTCTGGAACTACCGGCCTTTATGAGTGAGCGGCGGACGGGATTCGAACCCGCGACCCCGAGCTTGGGAAGCTCGTGCTCTACCAACTGAGCTACCACCGCGACCGAAGCTTTTCCAAGGTAGGAGTCCCGGCCTGCCTTGTCAACGAGAAGCGTCAGAGGGTGGCGAGGGTGCGGCCGGGTGCAGGCTACTCGCCTTCCTCCACGGTGAGTTGGTACGCGTCCTGGAAGTTGGACTCGCGGTTCCGGGTGTCACGGACCTCGAAGACGTAGACGCCCGGCTCGAGGCTGTAGCGGATGTTCTCCGGCTGGTCCCCCTTGGCGCGATCGGCCGTCTGGACGAGCGAAGGCTTTCCATCCTCGCCCACTCGGTGGAGGTACAGGCCCACGTCCACCTTGAGGATGCCCAGCAGGGTGGCCCGGATGGGCGTGCGCACCGGCCGATCGCTCAGGTCCAGCCGGTAGAAGTCCGTGTCCTTCGGCGGGTACACCGTGCCGCGCACCGCCTTGCCGAGGGCGATGTCCATGGCCCGCTCCGCCGTGTTGTTCGGCTCGCGCTCCTCGCTGCCGTTGTCCGGCACGGTGGTGATGGTGATGCGGTAGGGCTGGTCCGCGTTCTCGAAGTCCCGCACCCACTTGCCGTCCACCTTCCGCGAGGCCCCCTCCACCTTGAAGTAGCAGGAGCCGTCGCAGGCCACGTTGTTGAGGCGCTCGGGCTCCTTCAGCTCGCCGTCGTTGGCCCTCAGCGCCACCTTCTCCTGCGCCCCCTCGCCCTCCGGCGGTTCCACCGTGGACAGCACCAGATCCAGCCGCTCCACCCCGGACAGCTCCACCCTGGCCAGCATCGGCTCGGTGGTCTTCAGGACGAAGTAGTCCACGTCGCTCTTGGGCGCCAGGAAGCCCTCCTTGAAGCCCGAGCCGATGATCGGCGTGGCCTTGTAGAGCTCGTCATTGGGCTCCAGCTCCGCGTTGGCGCCCGCCTCCTCCAGCGACACGGAGAGGGTGTACGGGTTCGTCGCGTTGTAGGTGCGCCGGGCCTCCTTGCCCGTGCCCACCCAGCTGCTCTTCACCACCACGTAGACGACCTTGTCGGTGGAGCGCACGCCGATGTTGCGCAGCGTGAGCGCCTCGCCCTCCTTGCCACGCAGCGAGAACAGCGGGGCCTCCGCCACGGAGACCACCGACAGCTCCGGCCTCACGCCCTCGATGGCGGACAGCTCGATCTTCAACGCCACGCCGGGAGGCTCCACCGGCATGGCGGGGCCGGCATCCATCGCCTGCGCCAGCTCCCCGGCGGGGCTGCCCTCGGCCTCCCCCGCGGGAGGAGAGGAGCCCTCGGCGGGCGGCGCCGCACCCTCGGCCGGCGGGGGAGCCGTCCCCTCGGGAGGCGTCGGCGCGGGGGGCGGGGGAAGGGGGACCTCCTCGTGGGGATCGGACGGGGTGGGGGCGCTCGGCACCTGCTCGGGCAGCTCGATGCGGTACCAGTCCTCATCCCCCGAGTGGCCGATGTAGGCCGCCACGGTCTGCCCGAGCGCCAGCGGGTGGGCGTCCACGGCCCGATCATTGGGCTCGCGCTCCTCGCCGTCATTGGGCCGCCGGTAGGTCAGCGTGAGGGTGTACGCGCCGCCGCTGCCCTTGCGAGCCGAGGCCACGCGCACGTACCGCTCGCGCTCGACGTAGAGGTTGGGGAAGCGCTCCGCCTTGCCCTCCCCCTCGCTGTTCACCCCGCCCAGCCGGTTGCGGTCCGGGTCGTACACCTCGATCATCACGTCCCCGCCCGGGATGCCGGTGACGCTGAGCTCCGCGTTGCGCGGGGCGGCGGGCGCCAGCCGGTACCAGTCCTCGTCCACCTTGGCGGGATCGGCCGAGATCGCGCTGTTCACCACGGCATCCCGGGTGAGCGCCAGCGCCTGATCCGGCCGGTCATTGGGCTCCTGCTCGCTCAGGACGTCCGGTCCGGCATCCACCGCTCCCGCGTCGGCCGCCTCGTCCTTGCCCTTGGGACAGCCGGCCAGCACCGCGCACACTGCAATCCAGCCCAGACGTCGCATCGCGTTCCCTCGCATCGGCCGCCTACTCTTCTCCCTGGGGACCCTGTGTCAAGCACCGCCAACAGCACAACGGGCGTTTTCATCCGGAGGCGCCGTGGACTGGAGCGATCCGAGGCGCCCGATCCAAGATGCAGGGCCATGCGAAGCTCCCCGGTCCTGCTGAGCCTGCTGCTGCTGGCCCTCGCCCCGCGCGCTCTGGCGGCCCCGCCCGCCGTGGGCTACGCGCAGGCGGAGGACTACCTGGAGAAGGACACGCGCCCCGGGCGCTACAACCCGCTGAACGTGCTCGACGGGCGGGACAGCACCGTCTGGTGTGCGCCCGAGGGGGACGGCGCCCGTGCCCGGATGACCATTGGCTTCAAGGGCGTGGCCAGGGTGGATGAGGTGCGCATCTACACGGGCAACGGCTCCGCGCGGGAGACCTTCAAGGCCTACGGCCGGGCGAAGCGGATCATCCTGGAGGGCAAGGACAGCGCCCGGAGCTTCACCCTGGAGGACAAGCGGGGCCTGCAGCTGGTGCCGCTCAGCCCCCCTGTCTCCGGGGGCTGGCTCACGCTGGAGGTGGTGGACACCTTCCCGGGCTCCGAGCCCCAGGCTCCCGTCTGCATCACGGACGTCATCTTCTACTCGGGGGGCAAGCCGCTCAACGGGACGAAGATGGCCCCCAGGCTGAAGTACGACGCGCGCACGGCGCCGCTGCTGGGCACCTGGTTCGCGGGGCATGAGGGAGCGCCGGATCGCTTCCTGTCCTTCTATGTGGATGGGACGTACCGCTTTGTCCTCGAGCCGCTGGGTGAAGGGGAGCCGAGAGTGCTCACCGGGGGCTTCACCGCCTCGGGCTCGAGGCTGGCGCTGGAGCTCCCCAGGAAGGGCAGGGCTTCGGTCCGCTTTCGTCGGGAGCAGGCGGAGGGCGCGGCGGGTGGGCACACGCTCATCCTGGAGGGCGATCTTCCGGACGACTGGAAGGCACCCTTCCGGAGTCGCCCCTGAGGGGGGCTGTTGGGGCAGGGGGCCAGCGCGCTCGGGCGCGGGGGAGCTAGCCGGCCGCCGACTTCTTCTTCGCGCTGAAGGACTTGAAGAAGGCGACGATCTCCTCGATGGCGACCTTGGCGTCCGTCGCGTCCTCGAACTCCGACTCCAGGAAGATGCCGCCGCAGGACTCGCACGTGTCGTACTGGAGCGGGTGGTGCCGATCGCCGCCCGTCACTCGGACGAGATCAACCTGGCACTCGGGGCACTGCCCGGTGAGCGCCTCGGCATCCAACTTGCCGCCCTGGCTCTCCAGCCCGGGGAGGTTGTTATGGAGCAGGACCCGGTTCAGGTCCGCGACGTCGATCCAGAGCCCGCCGCATTCTCCACACTTCCGCAACGTCAAATCGTCCCCCTCGAGATCGGCCATCTCGACGTTGCATCCGGGGCAATTCATGGGGCGGTACGTTCTCCTGGCATTGGGGAGCATCACTCCCCGTGGATGGAGGAATGATAGGGCGCCCGAAATTTGAGATGCAACCGCTCAGGGCCGTTCTGTTGCAAACACGCCGTCAGGCCTTCACCCGGCGGATGTCCGCCCCCAGGCCCCGCAGCTTGCGCTCGAGCCGCTCGTAGCCCCGGTCCAGGTGGTAGACGCGGGCCACATCGGTTCGTCCCTCGGCCCGGAGGCCGGCGAGGATGAGGGAGGCGCTGGCCCGCAGATCCGTGGCCATGACAGGAGCACCGGACAGCTTCTTCACCCCCTTCACCACGGCGGTGGGGCCCTGGATGGTGATGTCGGCCCCCATCCGGTGCAGCTCCGCCACGTGCATGAAGCGGTTCTCGAAGATGTTCTCCGAGATGACGGAGGTGCCGTTGGCCACGCACATCAGCACCATGAGCTGGGCCTGCATGTCCGTGGGGAAGCCGGGGTGCTCGGTCGTCGTCACGTTGACGGGCTGGAGGATCTTCGGGGCCTTGCAGCGCAGGCCCCCCTCCTGCGGGGTGATGACGCAGCCGGCCTCGCGCAGCTTGAGCACCACGGGCTCCAGGTGCTCGGGCACGGCGGGCTTGACCAGCACGTCTCCGCCGCTGATGGCCGCGGCCACCAGCAGGGTGCCCGCTTCGATCCGGTCGGGCAGGATGGTGTGCTCCACCGGGCGCAGCGAGTCCACCCCGTCGATGGTGATGACGGAGGTGCCGGCGCCTTCGATCCGGGCCCCCATCTTGTTGAGCACCCTGGCCAGCTCCTCCACCTCGGGCTCGCGCGCGCAGTTCTCCAGCACCGTGCGGCCCTTGGCCAGCACCGCCGCCATCATCACGTTCTCCGTGCCGGTGACGGTGATGAGATCGAAGTTGACGGTGCCCCCCTTGAGCTTCTTCGCCCGGGCCTCCACGTAGCCCTCGGTGAGGGTGATCTCCGCCCCCAGCGCCTTGAGGCCCTTGAGGTGCTGATCAATGGGCCGTGCGCCGATGGCACACCCGCCCGGCATGGAGACGCGGGCCCGGCCGTAGCGGGCCACCAGGGGCCCGAGCACCAGCACGGAGGCGCGCATCGTCTTCACCAGCTCGTACGGGGCCTCCGGGGTGATGTGGGGGCCCACCATCACCTGGCAGACGCTCTTCTGGCGCCCGGTGAGCCGCTCGGCCTCGCAGCCCATGGTGTTGAGCACCTTGAGCATGGTGGCGCAGTCCACCAGGTCCGGCACGTTGCGGTAGGTGCTCGTCCCGTCGCCCAGCAGCGAGGAGGCCAGGATGGGGAGCGCGGCATTCTTGGCCCCCGACACCTTCACCTCCCCGTGCAGCGCGGGGCCTCCCTTCACGATGATCTTGTCCATCGGTCCTGTCTCACGGCTGCGGCCCGGTGGCCGCAGGTTGTGTCCCAAATGCCAGGCGATCCCTGCGCTCCAGGTCCTTCTCCACGCGCGCGTCCACGTAACCCGCGGCCTGGAGGAGGGCCTGGACGGCGCTCCCCTGGGTCTCCCCGATCTCCATTGCAAGGAGGCCGCCAGGCAGCAGCCAGCGGCGAGCCCCCTCGATGACGCGGCGGACGAGGCTCAGCCCATCCTGGCCGCCATCCAGGGCCAGGTTCGGCTCCCTGCGCACCTCGGCCGACAGGCCTGGAATCTCCCCGGAGGCGATGTAGGGCGGGTTGGAGACGATGAGCGGGAAGCGCGCATCCTCGGGTACCGGGGCGAAGAGATCGCCCTGGAGGATGGTGACGCGGGCGCCCACGCCCAGCGCCTCGGCGTTCTCCCGGGCCAGCGCGCAGGCGTCCGGCGACAGATCCGTGGCCAGCACGGAGGCCTGGGGGCGCTCGGCGGCGAGGCTGATGGCGATGCAGCCGGAGCCGGTGCACACGTCCAGGGCCCGGCTCGGCGCGTCCCTGGGCAGCGCGCGCAGGGCGGCCTCCACCAGCAGCTCCGTCTCCGGGCGGGGGATGAGCACGCGCGCGTCCACCTTGAAGGGGCGGTTGTAGAACTCCTTCACGCCGGTGAGGTACTGCGTGGGCTCGCCCGCCATGCGCCGCTCGATCAGGCCGCGGAAGGTGGCCAGCTCCTCCTTGGAGAGCGGGCGATCCAGATCCACGTACAGGCGCACCCGGCCAACTTTCAGCACGTGCGCCAGCAGCACCTCGGCGGTGAGCCGGGGCGAGTCCACCTGGCGCTTCTCGAAGTGCTGGGTCGTCCAGGTGAGGACCTTGCGGATGGTCCAGGTCTCGCTCATGCGCGGGGGCCGTTGGCCGCTGGCGCCGGCCCGCCGGTCTGCTGCTTGAGGGCCTCGGCCTGGTAGTAGGTGCGGCAGGCGGTGATGACGTCCTCGATGCCGCCGGCCATGATGGACGGCAGGTTGTGGACCGTCAGGCCGATGCGGTGATCCGTGAGCCGATCCTGCGGGAAGTTGTAGGTGCGGATCTTCTCGCTCCGGTCCCCGGTGCCCACCTGGCCGCGGCGCATGGAGTCGCGCTCGGCGCGGATGCGCTCCTGCTCGATCTCGTAGAGCTTGGCGCGCAGCATGCGCATGGCCTGGGTGCGGTTCTTCGTCTGGCTCTTCTCCTGCTGGCACTTCACGACGATCCCCGAGGGCTTGTGGATGAGGCGCACCGCGGAGTCCGTCGTGTTGACGCTCTGGCCGCCGGAGCCCGTCGAGCGCATCACCTGCATCTCGATGTCCGCCGGGTTGATCTGGACGTCCACGTCCTCCGCCTCGGGCATCACGGACACGGTGATGGTGGAGGTGTGGATGCGGCCCTGGGCCTCGGTGGCCGGCACGCGCTGCACCCGGTGCACGCCGGACTCGTACTTCATGTGGCTGTAGACGCCGTCGCCGGACAGGGTGATGGTGGCGTCCTTCACGCCGCCCGCGCCGCCGGCGCTCAGGTCCACCACCTCCGCGGACCAGCCCTTCTGCGCCGCGTAGCGCAGGTACATCTGCATCACCTCTTCGGCGAACAGGCCCGCCTCGTCCCCGCCAGCGCCCGCGCGGATCTCCAGGATGACGTCCTTCTCGTCATTGGGATCCTTGGGCAGCAGCAGGATCTTGAGCCGGGCCTCCAGCTCGTCGCGCTGCTCCTTGAGCCCGGGCAGGGCCTCGCGGGCGTAGCTCTTCTCGTCCGCGTCGCCGCCGTCCAGCCAGGCCTCCACCTCCTTCAGGTCATCCAGGACCTTGCGGTAGGTGCGGAACGTCTCGACGAGCTTCTCCAGCCCGGCCCGCTCCTTGGAGACCTTCTGGAGCCTGGCCGAGTCGGCGAGCGTCTCGGGGTTGGATAAGTCGGCGGTGAGCCGCTCGAACCGGCGCTCGACCTCTTCAAGCTTGTCAATCATCGTCGTTCCCGGGGTATTGCCCCGTTGCCCGCCCGCTGGCAAGGGTGGAGGGCCTCAAGAAAGTCCTTGGAAGCCTGGGCAGGGGCGTGAAAGAAGGGCGCCCGTTGCCGCTACACTGCGGCTCAACAACTGCACTGGAGTGCTTGAACATGCCCGCCCAGAAGGGAAATCGCAGCAAGAAGAAGCTGTCCAACCGCGCCAAGACCAAGAAGGGCGTCCTGAAGCGCCGCCGCGTGCGCGCCGTGCGCGGCCAGAGCAACAAGGCCCGTCACAGGAAGTAGGCCGCCTGAGGGCGAGCCCTCCCCTGGCGTTCAGGGGAGGGGGCCCTGCGGGCGGTAGGGCTCCAGCTCGGGGAGCATCCGGGGCAGCCCTGCCGAGCGGGTGGCCAGCAGCCGCATCACCTCCTCGGCCTCCGGGCCGGTGACGACGGTGGGCTGCATGGGGAAGTCCGGGTAGCGGTCCGTGCGCAGCGGGATGAGCTCGCTGGACAGGTAGCCGCCCGGCGAGAAGCGGGCCTTGAGCAGCGCGCTGCGCTTGTCCTTGGGGTTCCAGTTGCCGCCGAAGACGAAGTTGCCCAGCGAGTAGATGGCCGGGGCGCCCTGGTGCAGCTCCATGGCCTGGAGCACGTGCGGGTGGCTGCCCAGCACCCCGGCCGCGCCCGCCTCGATGGCCACGCGCGCCAGCTGGAGCTGGTAGGGCAGCGGCTCGTACGTGCTCTCCCGGCCCCAGTGGAAGAAGGGGAGCACCACGTCCGCCTGGGCCCTGGCGGCGAGGATGTCCTCGCGCAGCATCCGCTCCATCTCCGCGAGATCCGAGAAGTGGCCGGCCACCCCGGGGCTCGTCTCCGTGGCGTACACCTGGGGGGGCTCGATGTTGCGATCTCCCAGGAAGAAGTAGCCCAGGAAGGCGAAGCGCACCCCGCCCACGGTGATGAGGGCCGGGCGGCGGGCCTCGGCCAGCGTGCGCCCCGCGCCGAAGTAGGGGATCCTCGCCTGCTCCAGCGTCATCAGCGTGTCCAC
>JAFGNZ010000162.1 GCA_016926755.1 Myxococcaceae bacterium
CCTGGATGCCCTTGAAGTCCGGGAAGCGCTCCGCGCGCGCCAGCATCCCCGCCTCCGAGGGCTGGAACTCGTAGCGCGTCACCCAGTGGGGCCGCTCCCGACTGCCGGCGTTCTGCCTCCGGCCCACGCAGAACGCCTCCTTCAAGAGCGGATCCAACCCCGAGCGCTTGCACTGCTCGATGAAGAGCGCGAACTCGTCATCGCCGATGCCCTTGGGGCAGATGGTCCGCTTGATGAGCTCCACGCGCTCACGGCTCCAGGGCGACTGGGCCGCGGCGGCGTCCACCTTGCTATGTCCTTCCGTCACGTTGCTTCTCCGTTCGAAAAGGCGGACGACCTCCGTCCGCCCACCTGGCGTGCTGCGGTACGACCACGTCTGTAGGTGCTTCCCCCCACCGCCCCGAGGCCGGGACGAATCGAGGCCGCAGCGTGGTTCAACACATGATTTGATCCGCCATTTCTCCGCGGCAGGCGGGCCTGCGCGCACGGTCGGGCAGCGGCCGGCCGGCTTGAAGGCGGGGAATTCGGGCAGGGGCGCAAAAACGTTTTGACAGCGCGGGCGGCCTTCTGTAGACACCCGCGCCACTCGGCGGTGCGTCACAGCGCTGTCCGGGGCGCCAATTCGGGAGCGTAGCTCAATTGGCAGAGCAATGGACTCTTAATCCATAGGTTGTGGGTTCGATTCCCTCCGCTCTCAAGGTCGGGGCTCCCTCAGAAATGAGGGGGCCCCGACGTCTTTCCAGGGTCCGCGCTCCCCGTCCGGGGCTGAACACCTGGATCGTTTCGGAGTAGAAGGACGCGCAGCGCCGCTGGGCGGGTGGCGAAACTGGTAGACGCGCCAGACTTAGGATCTGGTACCGCAAGGTGTGAGGGTTCGAGTCCCTCCTCGCCCATTTCGCGTTGACCCGTTCGTGCGTATCCCCTAAAGGCGCACCTCCCACTCCATTCTCATTCGGCGCTGGCGCGGCAGCCCCGCGCGGCGAGCGAGGCGTTCATGAAGGTCCAGGTCGAGGAGCTGTCTCCGGTCGAGAAGAAGCTCTCCATCGAGGTCGACAGCACGCGCGTGGCGGACGAGCTGACGCGCGCCTACACCACGATTGGCCGGCAGGTGAAGCTGCCCGGCTTCCGCCAGGGCAAGGTGCCCCGCCGCATCCTCGAGCAGCGGTTCCGCGAGCAGGTCGAGGACGACGTCATCCAGCGCGTGGTGCAGACCGCCTACCTCGAGGCCATCTCCGAGCACAACGTGGAGCCGGTCAGCCAGCCCCAGGTCACCAACTCCGGCATCAAGCCCGGCGCCCCCTTCACCTTCGAGGCGCGCGTCGAAGTCAAGCCGAAGGTGGAGGTGAAGGACTACAAGGAGCTGCCGCTCACCCAGAGCGAGGTGAACGTCGGCGACGCCCAGGTCGACGAGCAGCTGCAGAAGATGCGCGAGTCCCGCAGCCGGCTGGAGCCGGTGACGGACCGGGACGTGGCGCGCGCGGGTGACTTCGCCACCGTGGACTACGAGGCCACCATCGACGGCCAGCCCTTCACCGGCAACAAGGCCGAGGGCGTCACCGCGGAGATCACCCCGGGCGAGCTGGTGGACTCCAACATCGCCGCCCTGGAGGGCGTGAAGGTGGGGGACACCAAGGAGATCGACTACGCCTTCCCGCCGGACTACCGGGTGGAGGAGGTGAAGGGGAAGACGGCGCGCTTCAAGCTCCACCTCAAGGGCCTCAAGGCGAAGCTCACCCCCGAGCTCAACGACGACTTCGCCAAGGAGATGGGCGCGCAGACGATGGAGGAGCTGCGCACCCGGCTGAAGGCCAACCTGGAGGCCAGCCAGCGCTCCAAGGCCCAGCAGGAGGAGCGCGACGCCCTCATCAAGGCCTTGATCGAGCGCAACCCCTTCGAGGTGCCTCGGGCCATGGTGGAGCGCGCCATCGACTCCATGCTGGAAGGCGCGCTGCGTCAGATGCAGCGCTCCGGGCTGGATGTGCGCAACCTGGGCCTGGACTTCATGCGTCTGCGCGACGAGGTGCGCGAGCGCGCCGTCCAGGAGGTGAAGGGCACGCTGCTGTTCGAGGCGATCGCCCAGCAGGAGGGCATCCAGGCGACCGACGCCGACATGGACAAGAAGATCGAGGAGCTGGCCACCGAGTCCGGCCAGCCGGTGGCCAACATCCGCAAGTACTTCAAGAGCTCGGACGATCGCCTGGGGTTGAGCCTCCGACTGCGGGAAGAAAAGACGATTGAATTCCTGAAGGCTCAGGCGAAGTATTCTTAGGACCTTCCGCCGAGCTTCCCGAGGACGACATGCCCTTCATCCCCATTCCCTACGTCATCGAGCAGACCCACCGGGGTGAGCGCTCGTACGACATCTACAGCCGGCTCTTGAAGGACCGCATCGTCATGCTCGGCACGGAGATCGACGATGACGTGTCCAACGCCATCGTCGCCCAGCTGCTCTTCCTGGAGAGCGAGGATCCGGACAAGGACATCAACCTCTACATCAACTCGCCGGGGGGCTCGGTCACCGCGGGCCTGGCCATCTACGACACGATGCAGTACGTGAAGTGCCCGGTCTCCACCATCTGCGTGGGGCAGGCGGCCTCCATGGGGGCCGTGCTCCTGCTCGCTGGCGCCAAGGGCAAGCGCTATGCCCTGCCCAGCGCGCGCATCATGATCCACCAGCCGCTGGGCGGCGCGCGCGGCCAGGCCACCGACATCGAGATCCAGGCCCGGGAAATCCTGCGGATGCGGGCCAAGCTCAACGAGCTCATCGTCAAGCATACCGGGCAGCCGCTCGAGCGGGTGGAGAAGGACACCGACCGCGACTACTTCATGGGTGCGGCCGAGGCCAAGGTCTACGGCATCCTGGACGAGATCCAGAACCCCCGGAAGCAGGGGGCGGCAGGCAAGGACGAGAAGCGCTAGCCGCGTGCACTGCCGTGCGGCAGCCAGCCGGAGTCGCGGGAATCTGCCCCCGTGCCTCCGGCTTTCTGTTTCCTGCGGTAGGCTGAAAGTCCTGTTAACTACCTCCCATGTGCGTGGACGTCCCGGAACAGGGCTGACTAGATTGAGCCGGGGGCAGGGGTACGGACGGTTTTTGGAAGGTTTCTTCCAGAGAGGCGCAGCGAGGGCATCATGGCGGGCAAGAACGTGGAGAAGCGAGACAACCAGACCCTCTGCTGCTCCTTCTGCGGCAAGTCCCAGAAGGAAGTGAAGAAGCTCATCGCGGGGCCGACGGTCTACATCTGCGACGAGTGCATCGGGCTGTGCAACGACATCATCGCGGAGGAGATCGACCGCGAGGAGACCAAGGACACCAAGCTGCGCATCCCCCGGCCCAGCGAGATCAAGACCATCCTGGACGAGTACGTGATCGGACAGGATCGGGCCAAGAAGGTGCTCTCGGTGGCGGTGCACAACCACTACAAGCGCATCGAGACCAAGGTCCAGATGGACGACGTGGAGCTCCAGAAGAGCAACATCCTGCTCCTGGGCCCCACCGGCAGCGGCAAGACGCTGCTGGCGCAGACGCTGGCGCGCATCCTCAACGTCCCCTTCACCATCGCGGACGCCACCTGCCTCACCGAGGCCGGCTACGTGGGCGAGGACGTGGAGAACATCATCGTCAACCTGCTCCAGGCGGCCGACCACGATATTGAACGGGCCCAGCGCGGCATCGTCTACATCGACGAGATCGACAAGATCGCCCGCAAGTCGGAGAACCCCTCCATCACCCGCGACGTGTCCGGCGAGGGCGTGCAGCAGGCCCTGCTGAAGATCATCGAGGGCACCATCGCCAACGTGCCCCCCAAGGGCGGCCGCAAGCACCCGCAGCAGGAGTTCCTGCAGGTGGACACGACGAACATCCTGTTCATCTGCGGCGGCGCCTTCGGCGGGCTGGAGCAGATCATCGAGCGGCGCCTGGGCGGGCGCAGCCTGGGCTTCGGCGCGGACATCCAGTCCAAGAAGCAGCGCAACCTCACGGAGCTGCTCAAGCACGTGGAGCCGGAGGACCTGCTGAAATTCGGCATGATTCCGGAGTTCATCGGCCGTCTGCCG
>JAFGNZ010000163.1 GCA_016926755.1 Myxococcaceae bacterium
CGCCTGCTCCCGTGGTTGTCACGCCGGCCAACGGCTCGACGACCAGCGACAACACGCCGACGTACACGGGCACGGCGGAGGCGGGCACCCTCGTCACCATCATCGTGGACGGCGCGGCGGTGGGCACCACGACGGCGGACCCGGCTGGCAGCTGGAGCTTTACGCCGATCGCGGGCCTGTCGAACGGCCCCCACACGGTCAAGGCGACGGCGGCGGACGCGGTGGGCAACACCAGCGTCGATTCCAACACCAACACCTTCACGGTGGACACCGTTGTCCCGCCGGCTCCGGTGGTCACCACGCCGGCGGATGGCTCGACCATCAACGACAACACGCCGACGTACACGGGCACGGCGGAGGCGGGCAGCACCGTCACCGTGATCGTGGACGGCACGGTGGTAGGCACCACGACGGCCGATGGCGCGGGGGCCTGGAGCCTCACGCCGGCTACGGCGCTGGCGGATGGCCCGCATACGGTGAAGGCCGCGGCGACGGACACGGTGGGCAACACCAGTCCCGAGTCCAACACGAACACGTTCACAGTGGACACCACGGCTCCGGCCGCCCCGGTGGTCACCGCGCCGGCGGATGGCTCGACCATCGGCGACAACACGCCGACGTACACGGGCACGGCGGAGGCGGGCAGCACCGTCACCGTGATCGTGGACGGCACGGTGGTGGGCACCACGACGGCCGATGGCGCGGGGACCTGGAGCCTCGCCCCGGCCACGGCGCTGGCGGACGGGCCTCACACGGTGAGGGCCACGGCGACGGACACAGTGGGCAACGCTGGCCCCGAGTCCAACACCAACGCCTTCACGGTGGACACCACGGCTGCGGCAGTCCCGGTGGTGATGACGCCGGCCAACGGCTCGACGACCAGCGACAACACGCCGACGTACACGGGCACGGCGGAGGCGGGCAGCACCGTCACCGTGATCGTGGACGGCACGGTGGCGGGCACCACGACGGCCAACGGCGCGGGGGCCTGGAGCCTCACGCCAGCCACGGCGCTGGCGGATGGGCCCCACGCGGTGAAGGCCACGGCGACGGACACGGTGGGCAACACCAGTCCCGAGTCCAACACGAACACGTTCACAGTGGACACCACGGCTCCGGTCGCCCCGGTGGTTGTCACGCCGGCCAACGGCTCGACGACCAACGACAACACGCCGACGTACACGGGCACGGCGGAGGCGGGCAGCACCGTCACCGTGATCGTGGATGGGACGGTGGTGGGCACCACGACGGCCGATGGCGCGGGGGCTTGGAGCCTCACCCCGGCCACGGTGCTGACAGATGGGCCTCACACGGTGAGGGCCACGGCGACGGACACGGTGGGCAACACCAGCCCCGAGTCCAGCATCAACACCTTCACGGTGGACACCACGGCTCCGGCGGCCCCGGTGGTCGCCGCGCCGGCGGATGGCTCGACCATCGGCGACAACACGCCGACGTACACGGGCACGGCGGAGGCGGGCAGCACCGTCACCGTCATCGTGGATGGGGCGGTGGTGGGCACCACGACGACCGATGGCGCGGGGGGCTGGAGCCTCACGCCGGCCACGGCGCTGGCGGATGGGCCTCACACGGTGAGGGCCACGGCGGCGGACCCGGTGGGCAACACCAGCTCGGAGTCCAACGCCAACACCTTCATGGTGGACACCACGGCTCCGGTCGCCCCAGTGGTCATCACGCCGGTTGATGGCTCGACCATCAACGACAATACGCCGGTCTACACGGGCACGGCGGAGGTGGGCAGCACCGTCGCCGTCATCGTGGATGGGGCGGTGGTGGGCACCACGACGGCTGATGGCGCGGGGGGCTGGAGCTTCACGCCCGTCGTGGGCCTGTCGAACGGTCCCCACACGGTGATGGCAACGGCGACGGACCCGGTGGGCAACACCAGCCCCGCGTCCAACACGAACACCTTCACGGTGGACGCCACGATTCCACCGGCGCCCGTGGTGCTCACCCCGGCGAACAACTCGGTGATCAACGACACGACGCCGACCCTCACGGGGACCGCCGAGCCGAACAACACGGTGACGATCTTCCTGGGCTCCATGGAGCTGGGCACCACCACGTCGGACGCGGGCGGCAACTGGAGCTTCACGCCGGCGACACCGCTGATGCCTGCCATGTACGACGTGAGCGCGGTAGCCACGAACCCCGTCGGCAACACCAGCGAGCGCTCCAACATCCACCGCTTCACCATCGACATCACGGCCCCCGAGGCTCCGGTGGTGACCCGCCCCGCCAATGACTCGGTGACGAACGACTCCACGCCGACCATCACGGGCACCGCCGAGCCGCACAGCACGGTGACGGTGCGCCTCAACGACAGCGTCGTGGGCACCGCCACGGCGGATGAGGCTGGCGGGTGGAGCCTCACGCCCGCCACTCCGCTGGCGGATGGCCCCTACACCGCTGTCGCCGTCGCCGCGGACCCCGCGGGCAATACCAGCCCTGCGTCCGACTCCGTCCGCTTCACCATCGACGCGACGCCTCCGGACACGACCATTACCGCCGGGCCCTCGGATGGCACGCTGGACACGACCGCCACGTTCGACTTCAGCGCCAACGAGGCCGGCGTGACGTACGAGTGCAGCCTCGATGGCGCCGCGTTCGCGGCGTGCTCGGATCCCGTCACCTTCCAGGAGCTGGCGGTGGGCGAGCACACCCTCCAGGTGCGCGCGCTGGACAGTGTCGGCAACATGGACGCGACTCCTTCCTCCGCCACCTGGAACATCCAGGCGCCTCCCATCGACTGGGCGCTCCTCGGCAACGGCGTGGGCTGCGCTTCCTCGGGCGCTCAGCCGTCGTCCCTGGCGATGATGGGGCTGGCGGTGCTCGCGGCGCTGGGGGTGCGCAGGCGCAGGCGGTAGGCACGAGCGAGCAGCCATGGGGGCCCCCCTGGGCACGGGCAGGGCGCCCCTGGCCTGATCGCCCTCCCTGGAGCCGGGGCGGGAGGATGCACACCTCTGGAGTGATGGAGGTGTGCATGTCGATGCGTTGGGAACCGCCGCGCCCCGCCCAGGCAAGGGGAGGCTGGAGCGCCAGGTGGGCGTGGACGCTCGCGGTGCTGGGGCTGCTGGGGGCGCTCGTGCTCCCGAGCCGGGCGGGAGCGCTGCCTGGGCCCGGCGAGCAGGTGCCCTCCTTCGTGGCGAAGGATCTGCTCGACCAGCCCCACGCGAGCCAGGAGTGGAGAGGCCGGCGGACGCTGCTCGTCGTGATGACCGAGCAGCACGCCGGAGACGAGATGCGGCGGTGGTTCGACACGGCCGCCACCCGGGTACCGGAGGACGTCCACCGCGCCTCCATCATCTCGCTCGGCCTCCCGTTCTATGTGAGCACCGGGATGGTGCGCGGGCGAGCCAGGCAGCAGGTGCCGCGGCAGTTCTGGAGCGACACCTGGCTGGACAAGAACGGGAAGATGGCGAAGCTGCTGGGGCTGGCGACGAGCCGGGAGCCCTACGTCCTGGTCCTGGATGAGCGTGGCACGGTGGTGGCCAGCGTGCATGGCACGGTGGACGCTCCGGACGCTGGGGCCATCTGGGATGCGCTGTCCAGGTGATGTAGAGACAGGGAATGGCTGACAAGCGCCGTTTTGATCTCTTCGCCCAGTTCATCGTCGAGCGCTTTCCCGCCCCCCGCATCTTCGACATCGCGGGTGGCCAGGGCCGCCTGAACGAGGCGCTGACGAAGCTGGGCCGGCAGGTCACCACCTTCGACCTGCGCCACAAACACCTGCCCGTGCAGTTCGCGCAGCGTGCGTTCACCCTGGACGAGCCATGCGAGGCGGAGCTGCTCGTGGGCATGCACCCGGACGGCGCGACGCGGATCATCATCGAATACGCGGCCAGGCACCGGCTGCCCTTCGCGGTGGTCCCGTGCTGCTCCGACAACAGCATGCCGTACAAGCCGTGGATGCGGCACCTGGCGGAGCTGGCGCGTGAGCGCGGCTTCACCCAGGTGGAGGAGCACTCCCTGCCCATGGAGGGCCGTGCCCGCGTCATCCTGGGGGCGTTCAGTTGATGTTGGACCAGTGCGCGAAGAGGTAGAGGAACAGGCCCTGCAAGAGGGCGCTCGCGCAGACGGCGGGCAGCAGCAGCAGGGGGCGCCGGGCCAGCCAGGCCCCGAGCGGGAGGAACGCGGGCCAGCACGACGCGCTATAGCGGCCCAGCCCGGCCAGCCCCACCGTCCAGACGGTGAGCATCAGCCCGAGCGCGAACGCCGCGAGGACGCGCCAGCGGGGCTCTCGCAGCAGCAGCGCCGTGCCCACGCCGGGGACCAGGGAGAAGAGGAGGTAGAGGGAGATCTCGAGGGGGGGCTCCTTGCCGCGGGCGAGATCTCCCAGCCCGAACCACGCCAGCTCCCCCCAGCCCTCCGCGCGGTGCGTCCACCAGGCGAACGGCTCTCCGCGGGTGAGGTGCAGGTAGAGCAGGTAGAGCGAGGCGAGCCCGAAGGGGAGCAGGAGCCCGAGGAAGGCGGGGTGCAGCAGGAAGCGGCGGGGGTGGAGGCCTCGCTCCCGCACCTGCGCGGCGAGCAGGGACAGCCCCGCGACGATCGTGAGGTGTCGGGCGAGCACGCCGAGCCCCAGGATCGCCCCCGCCGCCACGTGCCGCCCTCGCAGGGCGAGGAACACGGCCAGGGCGCTGGTGAGCACCATGAGCGACTCGGGGTAGCCGGCCGCCTGGAAGAAGGCGAAGGGGAAGGCGGCGAAGAGGATCAGCCCGGCGCGGGCCACCTCCTCGCCCTCGGTCTCCAGGAAGACGCGGTACACGGCCAGCAGCGCGCCCAGCCCGGCGAGGTTCGCCAGGAGCACGAGCGAGAAGGGGACGGACAGCCCGGTGAGGAGCGACAGCCCCTTTCCCAGCAGCGGGAACAGCGGGAAGAAGTTGGTCCAGAACGGCTCGCGGTAGCCCTCGAGCGCGATGTGCGTGTAGTACAGGCAGTCCCACCGGCAGAGCCCGCCGAGCGAGGGCACCTGGAGCAGGGGGGGGCCCTCGAAGTGGAGCTGGGGATCCATGCGCAGCGACCAGCTCGTGAAGGCGAGGATGGCGGCGCGGGTGAAGAGGAACGTCGCCACGGGGAACGCGGCCCAGCGCAGGCGGCTCATGGGCGCTCCCGCTTCAGCAGCGTGCAGTCTTCCCGCTCCGGCTCGGCGATCTTCACCCAGCCGCCCTCTCGCAGCAGCAGCTCCGGCAGGGCGCGGCCGGGGCCCGTCCGGTTCCACAGCACATAGTCGGGCGAGTACCGGGCCAGCGCCTCACGCCAGCCCGGCAGCGCGTAGACGAACGTGTCGTAGTCGTCGTGGATCTGCTGGGGGAAGGGATCATTCCGGCTGTCGATGAAGACCTTGTACTCGGGGCCGGCGAAGTAGGAGAGGGCGCCGCCCATGATGAAGCGGTTGAGCACCTTGCCCGGGGGGAGCGACTTCAGCGCGTCGAAGCAGGCCAGGGGGAAGCGACCGGGGTAGAGCTTCTCTCGGACGGGGGCGGGGTGGAGCGCCGCGGCCACGCCGATGGCGGCGAGCACCAGGAAGGGCCAGGCCGTTCCCCCCGCACGCTGGATCCAGGCCGAGCTCCATCTCTCCATCCGCCGGAATGCGCCGCGCACGGCGTCAGGGAGCGCCGAGGGTGCGAGGCGGTGGTGGTGCTCGGCGACGAAGACGGCCAGGAGCAGGGCGGCGAAGGGCGCGTGCCGCTGGGCACCCAGGGAGGCCACCGTCAGCCCGAGGGCGGGCAGCAGGATGGCCCAGGTCCGCGAGCGGGCGCCGCCGCAGACGAAGGCCGCCAGGAAGGCGAAGGCCAGGAAGTAGCGGGCCCAGCGAAGGGTCAGATCGAGCGGCTGCCACTCCTCCAGCGTCCCGGTGGAGGAGAGGACCGAGTGCAGGATGGGGTAGAGGTAGATGCTCGGGCCGCTGGGGGAGAGCGCCGAGGCGAGGTAGGCGAGCGCGGCCGCTCCCAGGGCCAGGGCGCAGCGGCGGCGGTGGGCGGCGTCTCCGCCATCGAGGAGCGCGCCGACGGCGGTGGAGCCGAGCAGGGCGGGGCCGAGGATCCAGCTCCCGTGCAGGTTGGCCCATAGGGCACAGAGGGGGAGGAGCGCCCAGGGCGCGCGCTGGCTGCCGCGGCGCCACGCCTGGGTGAGCAGCAGGGCAAGGGCGAAGAGGACGTGGCCCAGGTGGTACGGCCGCTCCTGGTACCAGGTGAAGGCCTGGGACACGAGCGTGAGGGCGAGCACGCCCAGCTCCACCAGCCCTGGAGCGGAGGACGCGGAGCGGATGGCGCGCCAGCCGAGCAGGATGAAGGCCGCGACGAGGGTGGCGGTGAGCAGCTCGGGGCCGGCGGCGCCGAAGACGCGCAGGGAGAGCTCGGCCAGGATGCCGAAGCCCCACTCATGGGGAACCCACCCCGCGGTGCCGGTGACGCTGAACGGATCCTGGCGGGTGAAGCCGTGTGTGAGGATCCACCGCGCCCCGGCGAGGTGGAAGAAGAGATCGTAGTTCTTCAGCGGCGACAGGGCGATGGGCACTGCCACCAGGAGCGCCAGCACCGCCGCCGGGCCGGGGAGGAGTCTTCTCACAAGGAGGCAGTCTAACCGGGGTTCTCGCAAGGCCCGCTTGCATCTCCACGCCGCCGCCTGTTGAGTCTGCTCCGGCTGGACCGGCCGAGGCCGGGACGCCGAGAGGGCCCATGGTACCGCAGAAGATCACCGTCCCCCGAGAGGCCGCTGGAGAGCGGCTCGACAAGCACCTCTCGAAGCATGTGCCGGGCCTCTCGCTGGAGCGGGCCCGCACGCTCATCGAGCACGGGCAGGTGCGCATCCGCGGGAAGAAGTGCCAGCCGAGTCGCAAGCTCTGGGGCGGGGAGGAGATCGAGCTGGATCGGCCTCCGCCGCGCGCCCCCCCGCGGCGCTCCGTGGAGGGGCCCGCCCTCCCCGTGCTCTACGATGACGAGGCGATGGTCATCGTGAACAAGCCCCCCGGGCTCGTGGTGGAGCCGGGCGGCTCGGAGCCCTCGGTGGTGGAGCTGCTCGCGGCACGGCTGCCCCCCTTCGATGTCGAGGGCGTCGCGCAGCCCGGCGTGGTGCACCGGCTGGATCGGGAGACGAGCGGCTGCCTCGTGCTCGCTCGCACCGACGAGGCCGTGGCGGCGCTGGACCGCGCCTTCCAGGAGAAGCACGTGGACAAGCGCTACTGGACGCTCGTGCTGGGCGAGGCGCCCGAGCAGGGGCGGCTGGAGGGCCCCTACGGCCGCGACCCGAAGGATCCTCGGAAGTTCACCACGCGCGTGCGGTCCGCCCGCCGTGCGGCGCTCTCCTTCGAGGTGCGGGAGCGGCTCCGAGGCGCCACGCTGCTGGAGGTGCGGCTCGAGACGGGCCGCACCCACCAGATCCGCGTCCAGCTCTCCGAGGCAGGACTCCCCGTGATCGGAGATGCCCTCTACGGCCCCGCGGAGACGCGCGCGCACCCAGCCGCGCAGGCGCTGGGGCGGCAGGCGCTGCATGCGGTTCGCCTCTCGCTGCCACGCCCCTCCACGGGGGAGCTCGTGCGCGCCGAGGCCCCCTTGCCCGAGGACTTTCTGCGCGCCCTGGCGCTGCTGCGATCACTCCCATGAAGGCTCACCCCCTCATGAAGCGGCTCTGGAGCAAGGTTACAGGGTCGCGCCGGGGAGCCCGGGCGTCTACAGTCCGGCCCACTTCAAGGAGGGGAGATGTCTCGCCGGTTCGAGACGACGCGCTGGAGCCTGATCCTCACCGCCCGTCAGGGCACGACACCCGAGGCGCGCGAGGCTCTGTCCGCGCTATGCGAGATCTACTGGTACCCGCTGTATGCCTTCATCCGGCGAAAGGGGCATGCCGCCGAAGATGCGAGCGATCGGGTCCAGGGCTTCTTCGCCCGGCTGCTGGAGAAGAACCAGATCGCCGTCGCCGATCGCCAGCGTGGCCGGTTCCGTTCCTGGCTGCTGGCTTCATTGCAGCACTACCTCGCCAATGAGTGGGATCGCGAGAGCGCCCTCAAGCGGGGTGGGGGCCAGCTCCTGGTTCCCCTCGACGCCACGGCCGCGGAGGACCAGTACCGCATCGAGCCCTCGCATGAGCTCACGCCCGAGCGCCTCTTCGAGCGCCGCTGGGCGCTGGCGCTCCTGGAGCGCGTGCTGAACCTGCTCCGCGACGAGTGCACCCGCGCCGGGAAGGGGCCGTTGTTCGGCCAGCTGAAGGACAACCTTGCGGGCGAAGGGAGTGAAGCCTCCTATCAACAGCTCGCCGCCGCGCTGGGCTCTACTCCCGGCGCGGTGAAGGTGGCCGCCCACCGCCTGCGCCGCCGGTACCGCGAGCTGCTTCGCGAGGAGATCGCCCAGACTGTCAGCGGCCCCGAGGACATCGATGACGAACTGCGGAGGCTGCTGGAGGCCTTGGGGTAGTATGCCCCTGTAACCTTTCGGGGGCCGTGCTTTACAGGCACGAGGTGCACCCGCCCATGGCAGAGCTCCCATCTCCTCCAGCGTGTCCTCGGTGTGGCACGGACCTGAAGCTCGGCACGCTGGCGGGCCTGTGCCCCCGGTGCCTCCTGCTCCGTGGGATGGCGGAGGAGGACCCGGAGCCCGATGCTTGGGCCGCGCCTGCCCCGGGTGGCTCCGGTGAGCGCGCGCCGCGCCTGGGGGAGTATGAGCTGCTCGAGCGGCTGTCCCGGGGGGGCATGGGCGTTGTCTACCGGGCGCGGCATCCGACCCTGGAGCGCTTCGTGGCCTTGAAGGTGCTCGCCGAGGGGGAGCTGGCGGGGGCTGACGCGCTCTACCGCTTTCGCGCCGAGGTCGAAGCCGCCGCCCGGCTTGATCACCCTCACATCGTCCCCATCTATGAGGTGGGCGAGCACGAAGGCCGCCCCTTCTTCACGATGAAGCTGCTGGAGGGCGGCAGCCTCGCCGAGCACATCGAGCGCTCTCGGGCAGAGCCTCGCCGTGCGGCGGAGCTCGTCGCCACGCTCGCCCGCGCCGTGCACTACGGCCACCAGCGCGGCATCCTCCATCGCGATCTGAAACCCTCCAACGTGCTCCTGGACGCGGCGGGCCGCCCATACATCACCGACTTCGGGGTGGCCCGCTTCCTCAAGGAGGAGGCCCAGGTGACCCAGAGCGGCGCCGTGGTGGGGACGCCCGCTTATATGGCCCCGGAGCAGGCGGCGGGCCGCTCCCGGCACAGCACCACCGCCGCCGACGTCTATGGCCTGGGGGCCATCCTCTATGAGCTGCTCACGGGACGGCCTCCTTTCGAGGCGGATACGCCTGTGGCAACCCTTCGCAAGGTGCTCGAGGAGGAGCCCCTCCCGCCGCGCACACTCGCTCCCCGCATGGACAGGGAGCTGGAGGCGGTCTGCCTCAAGTGCTTGGAGAAGGAGCCCGCGCGTCGGTATGGCTCCGCGGAGGAGCTGGCCGAGGAGCTGGAGCGATACCTGAGAGGCGAGCCCCTCATGGCTCGGCGCATCCACCCGCTGGCGCGCGCATGGCGGTGGTGCCGGCGCCACCGCGCCTTGGCGGGCCTGCTGAGCACCGCGGTGTGGCTGCTGCTTGTCACCACGGTGGCGGCGCTCTCCGTGGCGCGGGTCCAGGAGGTGGACCGCCGAAACGAGGAGCTGAGCACCAACTCCTTCGCCGCCCGGGCCATGGCGGGCACGGTGCTCTTCCGGCTCGAGCAGTACAGTGACGCCGTCGCGCGGGCCGCGGAGCGTGCCGAGCTGGCCGGGGCCCTCGTGCGTGGCGAGCTGGCCGCGCTGCAGGACTTCTGCAAGGCGCTGCATTGGGGTTACGCGGAGCCTCGCGGAGAGGGGGAGCTCGCGGATGATCCAGCCCCCTTCGACTATTGGTTCATCCTGGACAGGCAGGGGACCGCCGTGGCCCGCTGGCCCAGTCCTCCTGAAGACTTCCTGGGCCGGAGCTTCGAGTTTCGCGACTACTTCCAGGGTGCGCGGCGGCTCGCCAGCCAGCGGCGGCATGAGGCCTACGTGTCGCGAGGTTTCGCATCCGAGGCAGACAAGAAGCACCGCATCGCCGTCTCCGCGCCTGTCTATGACGCGCAAGGAGCCTGGAGGGGTGTCATCGTCGGAATGCTGGACACGGGCTCTTCTCTGGGCTCGCTCCGCCTGAATGATACGAACGCGACCGATACGCACGCGGCCCAGCGCACCGCCATGCTCGTGACGTTGAAGGATCGCTCCCGCGCCGAGTCCCAACAACTGACCCATCAGTGCCTCTCGCACCCGTACATCGTCCTCCTGCATGACGGCCTCGAGCCGGGGAGCACCACGGAGCTCGACTGGGAGACGACACGTCAGCTCCATGAGGCGCGCGGACAGCTGGCCCAGGTGGGGGGCACACAGCTGCAGATCCTCTCCCCCCAGTCGATCGTTTCCCTCGACGGCTACCGTGATCCTCTCTCGGAGCACCAGGGCTCGTGGGTCGCCGCCTTCGCACCGGTGGGCTACACTGGCATCGGCGTCATCGTGCAGACACCCTCGGATGCGGTGACCGCGCTGGACAAGGCGCTTGGTCTCCGGCTGGCCCTATGGGGCGGCGCTCCGTTCGTGCTGGGCGCGCTCCTCCTGGGCCTGCTGCTCTGGCGCTCCAGGCGGTAGAGGCGTGAGTCCCGGGGAGGGTGTGGCTGCTCAGCGGGGCTGGCCGTGCTCATGGGGCTTGAGCAGCCCGTAGAGCGTGGCCAGCACGGGCGTGGGGACTCCCGCGGCCCGGCCCCGGCGCACCACCGAGCCCAGCAGGGCTTCTACCTCGATGGGCTTGCCCTGCTCGAGATCGACGAGCAGCGAGGCGCGGGTGTCCGGAGGCAGCCGCTCCACGGCCTGGGCGAGCGCATCCATCCGGGTCGTGATGGCCACGCCCTCGGAGGTGGCGACGCGCGCCACCTCGGCCGCCGCCGCGAGGTACGTTCACCATCGGCAGGGCGGTGGCGTTGTCGTACGTCTTGACGGCGAGGATCACCACGTCCACGGCGCCTACCTGGGCAGGGTCGGCCTCGGCGCGCGCCCGGACGAGGCTGTCCCCGGCGGGGCTGAGGATCTCCAGCCCGCGCTGGCGGAGCGCCTCCAGGTGCGCGCCGCGGGCGAGGAACGTGACGTCATGTCCCGCCCGGACCAGCCTGGCACCAAAGTAACCACCCACTGCTCCCGAGCCGACGATGGCGAAGCGCATGGGCCCGCGAGGTACATTGCCGGCCCATGAATGTCGAGCATGGCCCGCGTGCGGGCCCCCGCTGGCTCTACCTGCACGGCTTCGCTTCGGGGCCCGAGTCCTCCAAGGGCGTGGCGCTCGCGGCCCACTACGCGCGTCAGGGCATCCACCTGGAGCGGCTGAACCTGCGACAGCCGTCATTGGAGCACCTGCGCCTGAGCGCCATGATGCGGACGGTGCGTGAGGCCATGGGGGGAGAGCAGGAGCGGGCCGTCCTCTTCGGCTCGAGCCTGGGCGGGCTGACGGCCTGCCGGGTGGCGGAGGAGGACGCGCGGGTGTGCGCGCTCGTCCTGCTGGCCCCGGCCTTCCGGGTGGCCGAGCAGCTGCGGCGCCGCCTGGGCGTGGAGGGCCTGCGCCGGTGGGAGGAGCAGGGCTGGCTGGAGACGGAGGACTACGCGGAGAAGCGGCTCGCCCGGGTGGACTTCGGCTTCTTCCGAGACGCGGAGACGATCGACGCGCGCTCCGCTGGCTGGCCGGACGTGCGCGTGCCCACGCTCCTCATCCACGGGCGGCAGGACGAGACGACCGACATCTCCGCCTCACGGCGGTGGGCACGAGGCAAGCGCCATGTCCGGCTCGTCGAGGTGGACGATGGCCACGAGCTGGTGGCCTCGATCGAGCGCATCGCCGCCGAGGCCGATGACTTCCTGCGGCCCTCCCTGGCGCCCGTGGGGGCGTGAAGGGGCGCCTGCCGGAGCGCTTGCACGAATTCTGCACGAACATTTCATGGGAAGTGCACGCGGCTGTCATTCGCAGTGCACGGCGCCACTCCATCCTGGCGCCATGAACACCACCCCGCTGGCCGTCTCGGACACGCCTGCTCCCATCAACCCGCTCCCCCCTCCGCCCCCGAGCGCTCCTGGCCCGATCAAGCGAGCGTACCGGTGGCTGGTGCAGCACCACTTCTTCGGCAGCTTCTCCATCGTCCTCTTCGTCACCACCGTCATCGCCAGCCAGGTGACGAGCCGGAACGACTTCGCCAACTCCGAGCTGGCCCGGGACGTCGAGAAGCGGTGGGGCGCTCCGGTGGTGCAGCCCGTCCCCTCGCTTCGCTACGCGCGCAGCGGCACCATCTTCACCGAGCTCAAGCCGCTGCCCTTCGACAAGCAGCACGTCCAGGTGCAGGCCCGGATGAACTATCGCAAGCGCGGCCTGCGCTACTTCTCCGGCTTCGACTTCACCCTCACCGCCGACTACGCCGTGGTGAACCGCGAGGGGCACGACATCGACGTGGCCTTCATCTTCCCCATCGAGATGGACAAGTCCCAGGTGCTCCTGTCGGACCTGCGGTTCCTGGTCAACGGCACCGAGGCCAGCCTGGATCTGGGCGAGTCCGGCAACCGCCTGGTGTGGACGGGCCGCCTCGCTCAGGGCGCGACCAGCGTCTTCTCCATCCGCTACCTCGCCCGGGGGCTGGACTCCTTCATCTACAAGATGGATCCGGCGCTGCCGGCCCGCGATGTGCGGGTGAATGTCTCCGTGGAGGGCGGCAGCACCTACGACTACCCGGACCAGGTGCTCGCGGCCACCGAGGTGCGGACCGGGCGCGACACCGTCTCCCTGGGCTGGGCCTTCCAATCGCTCGAGTCCGGCGTCAGCCTCGGCGTCATCCTCCCCTCGGTGGAGCGGTATGACGGCCTGGTGGCCGCCATGGCGAGGAGGGCGTGGGTGCCTTTCTTCGGGCTGATGGCCCTGCTGGCCGTCTTCAGCCTCCGTCACCGCCGGCCGCTCGCCTTCTACGAGGCCTACCTGCTGGCCACCTCCTACGCCTTCTTCTTCGTGCTACTGGCGTACCTGGCGGCCTTCATGAACTTCTACCTGGCCTACGCCCTGACGGCGCTCGGGCTCGGCGCCGCCGTGACGCTCTTTGCGAAGCGGCTCTACCCCGACGAGCGCCTCTCCCGGCTGGCTGTCCTCTGGGGAGCCAGCGTCGTGGCGCCCACCACCGCGGTCCTCCTCGAGGGCTACACGGGCCTCATCTACACGCTGGAGCTGCTCGCCGCGCTGCTGGGGCTGATGGCGCTGTCTGGCCACGCGAGCGTGCGGGCCTTCCTCTCGGATCTGCCACTCGGCGGGGTGCAGCACTCCGCCGCCACCCCTGAATCGAGGTGAACCATGTTGAGCCTCTCTCTCGTCGTGGGAGTGATGTTGAGCGCGAACGCTACGCCCGTGGGCTCGGCCACGGTGCCCCTCCAGGAGCTGCTCCCGCTCTATGAGCGGCGCCAGGGGGCGGTGCCGCCCACGGAGGCGATGGTGGTGAAGAGCGAGCTCGAGGGCCACCTCACCCCGGAGGCCCTCCTGATCGAGGCGCACTTCGAGGTGGAGGTCCTGTCCTCGGAGCGGTGGAGCCAGGTGCGGCTGCTGCAGCTCGGCCCGGAGGTGTACCTGACCGGGCTGCCCCAGCTCGAGGGCGCCGCGGTGGGCGCCTTGGACGGCCAGCTCACCTTCGTCTCCCAGCGGCCCGGCCGCCATGCCTTCGATGTGCGCCTGACGGTGCGTCCCTCGGGGCCCGGCCCTGAGCGCCTCGCGGAGCTTCGCTACGGCCCCCACGTCCCGCCGGTGCCCCTGCGGCTGGAGGCGGATGCCAACGCCTTCACGCTGCTGGAGCCCCAGGCCAGCGGCGCTCCGGCGCAGGGCGTGTACCCTCGGCAGGGGGTGCTGCGGGTGCGCTGGCGCACCGTGGGCTCGCAGGCGGTGGCCCAGCAGCCGACGCGCCCACCGCTGGAGCCGAGCATCACCGCGGCGCGGGCCTCCTGGGTCTCCACGCTGGAGGGGAGGGCCACGGTGCGCATGCACTACGCGCTGAGGCTGGAGCGGGAGCAGGAGCTGGAGCTGGAGCTGCCGGGAGAGCTGCGCCTCAAGCAGGTCCTCCTCAACGCCGTGCCCCTGGTCGCCTCCGAGAAAGAGGGTCGGCTCCGCGTCAAGGTAGCCCCGGCGAGGCTCGGGGAGACGGAGGGGACGCTGGAGGTGGTGCTCGCGCAGGAGCTGGGCGCCTTCCAGCTCTCCGGCCGACTGAAGCTCGCGGCCCCGCGGGTGGCCTGGCCCGTGGCCTCGCTGCATGCCCAGGTGCACCTGCCCGCCATCTTCAACTACCGACGCGAGGGCGGCAGCATGGAGCTGTACGAGGGCCAGGAGGAGGACGCGCTGTCCTCGCAGGCGGCGCTGCCCGGCAAGGTGCTCCACTTCCGCCAGTTCCTCGTGGCCGCCTCGGCTCCCACCGTGGAGCTGGGCTACTCGGTGGACATCTCCCAGAGCTACTTCCGCTGAGCGGGCAGGGCCGGCGCGGTCTCCGCCACGACGGCGAAGGCCGCCCCCGTTCCCTCCGCGGGCAGCAGCTCCAGGCTCGCGCCGAAGGCACGCACCATGGCCTGGGCAATGGTCAGCCCCATCCCCGTCCCTCCGCGATCCCGCGCCGTGGTGAAGAAGGCATCGAAGATGCGCTGGCGGTTGAACTCGGAGATGCCCTTGCCGTCGTCCCTGACGATGACGCGGGCCCGTCGCCCGCCCTCGAGCACCTCCACCGCCAGCCGTACGCGCACGCCCTCGCCGCCATGCTGGCGGGCATTGCTGATGAGCTGCCAGAGCACCGCCTCCAGCAGCTCCTCGGGCAGCGCCAGCCCGAGCCCATCCGGGACGGCGGCCCCCTCTACCGCGAGCTGCTCGGCCCTGGCACGCTCCACGAGCGAGGCCAGGAGCGGGGCCAGCTTCACCTGGGCAGGGGTCGCCGCCAGCGTGTCCGCGCTGCTCAGCTCCAGCAGCCGCTGCACCAGCCGGGTCAGTCGCCGGGTGTCCGTGTCGATGTTGGAGAGGAAGCGCTCGCGCTGCTCGGGGGACATGCGCTCGGCGCTGTCTCGCAGCAGCTCCACCGCGCCCTGGATCGAGGCGAGCGGCGTCTTGAACTCGTGAGACACATTGGCGGCGAAGGAGCGGATGTACTGGTTGCGATCCCGCAGCGCCGTGGCCATGCCCGCCAGGGCCTGGGAGAGCTCGGCCAGCTCCTGCACCACCGGGTGCTTCACCGGCTCGAAGCCCGCGGGGGCGCTGGCGGCGATGGCGCGCGTCTGCCGCACCAGCGCGCGCACCGGACGCACTACCAGCGCGGCCGCTACCAGCGACATCAGCGCCACCGCGCCCAGCAGCACCAGCCCCGTGGTGAAGAGGTTCCACCGGTCTCCGTAGAGCGCCTTGGTGAAGGTCATCGGCGTGCGCGAGAGCACCACGGCGCCCCAGACACGCTCGCCCTCGAGGACGGGCAGGGCCACCACCACCCGCACGCCGGTGTTCCGGCTCAGGGAGGCGAGCGGCGCATCCTCGCTGTCGGAGTGGCGCTGTCGCAGCAGGCTGTTGGGCTCGCCGCTCAAGGCCCGCCGCACCTCCTCCCGGGCCGCCAGGGTGGTGCCCACGCCCGCGGCGCTGCTGGCCACTACCACGCCCTGGAGATCCACCACGCGGATGCCGGCCAGGGTGGCACGGGCTGCCTCGGCCAGCAGTGGGGAGAGCCGCTTGCCGGCCTGCTGGGCTCGAGGCTCGGCCGGGATGAAGGCGAGTGGCGCTTCCGCCACGGGGGGCAGCCACTCGCTCGCGGCGCGCAGCGAGGGGAGGACGGGCCGGAGCCGTGTGTCGGAAGGGACGGGGAATGGCCACGGGGAGCTCCGTGCCAGGCCATAGGCTTCACCCGCACCCTGCGCGAGCAGGAGGGAGCGGTACACCTCGGCGACGACGGCCCCCTGGGCAATGAGCTCGCCCTCCGTGTGGCGGATGAGCTGGTCGTCATAGACGCGGACCAGGCTCAGGCCGAGCAGCGCGAGCACGAAGGCGCCCAGCCCCACCGCGGCGAAGACCATCCACAGGCGCGCGCGGGGGCGCCTGGCCTCATGGGAGCGCGAGCCGATAGCCAAGGCCATGCACCGTTTGAACGACGTCGCCCCCGGCGGCGGCGAACTTCTGCCGGATGCGACGCACGTGGCTGTCGATGGTGCGGTCGCTCACCACCGCATCCTCGTAGACGCGCGTCATCAGCTCATCCCGGGTGAAGACCTTGCCGGGAGCGCGAAGGAGCACGGCGAGCAGGTGGAACTCGGTCACCGTGAGCACCACCTCGCGCCCTTCCCAGGACGCGCGCCAGCGCTCCAGGTCCATCCGCAGCGGGCCGCGCTGCAACACCTGGGCAGGGGGGGCATGGGAGGTGGGCGCACCCGCGGGCGGCCGGGTCCGGCGGAGCACGGCCTTGATGCGCGCCACCAGCTCGCGCGGGCTGAAGGGCTTGGCGAGGTAGTCGTCGCCTCCCAGCTCCAGCCCCAGGATGCGGTCCACCTCGTCGTCCCGCGAGGAGAGGAAGACGATGGGCACCTCGTGCGCGCGGCGGACCTCGCGGCACAGCTCCAGCCCGTCCATCTCGGGCATCATGATGTCCAGGACGATGAGGGCCGGCACGGCGCGCTGCACCCGGGCCAGCCCTTCACGCCCGTTCTCGGCCTGCTCCACACGGAACCCGGCCTGCTCGAGCGCGAAGCTCACCACCTCGCGCAGGTGCGCATCGTCATCGACCACCAGGATGGAAGGCCGGTCCGTCATGGAGGGTGGGGGAGGGACGAGGCAGGCGTTGGGCGGACGCTGGTGCGCACGAAGCGCACCAGCGCCAGGGCGCTCAGCGCCAGGAGCCCCGCGACCGCGTTGAAGGCCACATCTCGGAGATCATAGTAGCGGTGGGGGAGCAGCCCCTGGAGGAGCTCGTCCCCCCAGCCGGCCGCGGTCACGAAGAGGGCGCAGCGGACGAAGCGGGCCTTGGCGCCCCAGTGCGTGGGCGCGGCCAGATCCGCGAGGAGGGCCACCAGGCCGTATTCGATGAAGTGGAGCTTCTCCTCCGGGCTCTCCATGGGCCAGATGATCGCCGCGTAGACGGCGGCGCACCCGGCCATGGCCCCGAGGACCCGCCGCGAGCGATTCAGCGGCTCGCGCCCGATGAGCACCCCTGCGCCCACGGCGGCGAGCGTGAAGGCCACGGCGACGGAGATCCGCAGGAGCCCTGCCCCCCGCAGCGTCTCCGTGATCCGCCGCATGATCCCGAGCGTGGCGTAGATGGCCCCCAGGTAGAGGGGGAGCGCCACGCGTGCCGCCTTCCGCAGATTCATGGGCGCGATCCTACTGCCTTCCGCCCCGGGCATGAACCTTCCCCACCCCTGCTGGGGCGAGCACCTTGCCGTCCCGACGTGGTGGGCTCAGCGGGGCTGGCGGAGGGGAAGCTCGACCTCGAAGGTGGAGCCTTCTCCGGGCTGGCTCCGCACCCGGAGCTCGCCGCTCAGCGCGGTAACGATCTGCTTGCAGATCCAGAGCCCCACCCCGAAGCCGCTGTACTGCTGCCCCGGCGTCGCACGCTCGAACCGCTCGAAGATTCGCGCATGATCGTTCGGGGAGATGCCGATGCCCCCATCCCGCACGGCCAGGCGCGCGCGTGCGCCGTCGGCCGCGACGGTGACCTCGATAGGCCTGGCGGCGCCGTACTTGATCGCGTTGCTCAGGAAGTTGGAGAGCACCTGGTCCAGCTGGCTCCGGTCCCACTGGCCGATGACGGGGCGCTCGGAGCGCAGCGTGAGCGTGCTGCCCGCGCAGCTCGCGTCGTCGGCCATCCGGTCGCACACCTCTCGCGCGAGCTCCTGGAGATCGAACTCCTCGAAGTGCGGGGTGAGCTTCCCTGCGGTGATGCGCGAGAGGTCCAGCAGATCCGTCACCAGCGACTCCAGGCGCCTGACCTGCCGCGCCACCGCCGCCGCCTTGGCGATGGAGCGGGCCGCGGGCTCCTCCCCTGGCCTGCCCTGGCCCAGCTCTCGTTGCAGGGACTGGACCTGGAGCTTCATCGCCGCCAGCGGCGTGCGGAGCTCATGCGCGGCGACCGACAGGAACTCGTCCCGCAGCGTGACGGCCTGTTGCGCGCGCGTGTAGAGCCGGGAGCGCTCCAGCGCCTGCGCGCTCTGCGCCACCATGGTGGACATGAGCTTGCGCTCGTCCCTGTCAAACACGCGGGGCGTCGCGAAGCGCACCCAGAGCACGCCCAGGCTCTCTCCGCGTGACACGAGGGGCAGGGCCGCGGCGGCCTGGTAACCTGCCTCCGAGATGGCCCTGAGCAGCTCGGGGAACTGCGCTCCGTAGCGCGCCACGTCCTCGAAGTAGAACGCCGTGCCCTGGAGGAACGCGTGCGCCACCGGGTTGTTCGCGGAGAGGGGCAGCCTCCGGAAGCGCTCCAGCACGTGAGGGGCGTGGATGTGACCCACGTGGGACACGATATGGAGCTCGGTGCGCTCCTCGTTCGGCAGCACCAGTGAGCCGGCGACGCCTCCCATGGAGGCGACCGCGAGGTGGGCGACGACGGCCGCGACATCGTCGGGAGTGACAGCGCTGGAGAGCGCCGCGGTGACCGCCTGCAGCCGCTCCATGCGCGAAGCGGCTTCCGCGAGCCGCTGGCGGTCCTCCCAGAGCGCGGAGTGAAGACGCGCGCTGTCCAGCGCCATCGCCGCGCAGTCCGCGATCGCCTCGACGAACTCCCGATCCGCCTGGGTGTACGGAGGGCTGCCCGGATCGCGCGTCAGCCACAGCGCGCCGTGGACCCGCTCCTTTCCGGAGATGGGCACGATCAGCAGGCTGTGCACCCCGACGCTCTCCAGGTAGGCCCTGTACTCCGGCACGGTGCTCTCTCGGAGGCTCTCCGGGTCGGCAATGGGGAGGAAGAGCGTCACCCCCGAGGCGACGACTCCTCCGGCCAGCCCCTCGCCGATGCGAAGCCGCCGGGCCGTGTTGACCTGCTCGATGAGCACGCGCCGTGCCGGCTCTCGGTGCCGGATCGTGATGGGATCGAGCCAGGTGTCATCCTCCGCCCGGAGGTATGCGGCACAGCCGTCCCCGAGCAGCTCCACCACGCGCGCGGCGACGGCGTCCAGGACGAACTCGAGATCGGTCCTGGCCTCGGCCAGCAGCCGCGAAAGTTCGACCAGGACGCGCAGGCGCGCCGCTGCTTCCGCCTCGGGAGCTTCGGCTGTCGTCGTTCCTCCCGCAGCCGTGGCAGTGCTCCCGGGCGGAAGGCGTGGACCAGGGTCCATCGCACACTCACAGGTAGATGAGCGCCCGGGCTAACAAAATTGTCTCCGGGGGACAAGGTGCGGGCCCCCGGCGGCGGGCGTCCCTGGAGGGCAGTCAACGCTTCCGACGCCGCGGCCGGGGCGGAGGGGTGGCGCTCGGGCGCTACTCCTCGCGATGGGAGACGGGCTCCTCTCCTCGCGCTCGCGCCTCCTCGTCCTCGTCCGCCTCGCGGAGCTTGATCCCCGACTCCAGGCGCGCCTGACGCTCACTCGCCGTCCATGACTCCTCGGCGTCCCGAGCGTGCACCCGTGAGGCAGCCGCGTCATCCTGCTCGCCGGTCCACGTCGTATGCCCGCCTGCGAAGCCCTCCAGTGGGCGTGCTCCCCGCAGGGCCTCCACCTCCAGATCCCTCTGCTCCTGCTCCCGGAGCCGCTGCCGCTCCTGCTCGCGCTCGCGCTGGTGCTGCTTGTCGATGGAGTCATCAGCCATGCCCGGCACCTCCTGCCTCAAGGTGCGAACTGTCGTCGCGCGCGTCATCCCGTCAGCGGCTGCTCGTGGCCGCATGCCAGGACGGGGGGCGTGTGGCGAGGGAAGCGCCACGGGGAGCCGTCTCCCAGGCTGGACTCGCCGTCCACGTGGAGAGAGTCTCAAGAGCGAGGGACGGGCTTCGAGGCCTCTCGGGCGCAAGAGAACTGCTCCTTCGCCGCTGAGCTGGCACGCCCCGTGCTGTGCCTCGTGCGCCATGCCGGGCCCTCATGATCTCTTTGCACGCTTCACCTTCGGTCACCCCGAGCGGGCGGCGGCCGAGCTGCGCGCCGTATTGCCGCCGGAGGTGGTGGCCCGGGTGGACTGGAGCAGCCTGCGCCGGGAGCCGGGCAGCGTGGTGGACCCGGAGCTGAGGGAGAGCCAGAGCGACCTGCTGTTCTCGGCGCGGCTCCTGAGCGGACAGCCGCTGCTGCTCTATTTATTGCTGGAGCACCAATCCTCCGTGGACCGGTGGATGGCGCTGCGGATGCTGCGCTACGTGGTGCGCCAGCTGGAGCACTGGCGCCAGGAACACCCGGAGAGCGAGGTGCTGCCTGTGGTGGTCCCGGTGGTCATGTACCACGGGTTGGAGGGAGCATGGACGGCCCCACGCCGGATCGAGGAACTCTTCGATCTCCCAGCAGAGCAGGAACAGCGGGAGGGCTGGCGGGTGTGGGTGCCGCGCTTCGAGTATCTGCTCGACGACTTGACGAGCGAGCGTGAGGAGGCGCTGAGGGCGCGCGCCGGGCCTCCGCTGGCGCGGCTGGCCTTTCTGGTGCTGCGCTATGGGCGCTCCAGAGGCCTGGCCCAGCAGTTGGAGAGGTGGACAGCCGTGTTCGCACAGGTCTACGCAACCCCCGAGGGTCTTGAGGAGCTGCGCGCAGTGGTAAACTACCTGCTCGAAGTGGGAGACCTGTCGGCACGCGGGCCGATGCGGCGCGTGTTACGAACCGTGGTGGGTACTCAACGAGTGGAGGAACTGATGAGGACCATGGCGGACGAATTCCGAGAGGAAGGGCGGCGGCAGGGGCGGCGCGAGGGACGGGCCGAGGATGTGCTGCGGATCCTCGCTGTGCGTGGCGTTGCCGTGGACGAAAAGACCCGCGAGCTCATCCTGACGTGTACGGATCTGGTGACTCTCGATCGGTGGTTCGAGCGCGCCTTGACCGCCACTCACCTGTCGGAGTTCCTGGAAAGCCAGTGAGGCCCGCATCGTTCGGGCCTGGAGGAGAGCGGCACATGTGTGGCTTCGTTGCATCCGTATCGAGTCGAGAGCGTGTCTCTGCCGAGGCGCTGCGCCGGGCCACGAAGAAGCTGCGGCATCGCGGGCCTGACGCCGAGCGCGTCTGGGTGCCCGAGCACGGCCGGGTCGGCCTGGGCCACGCGCGGCTGAGCATCATCGACCTCACGACCGGCGACCAGCCCATCGCGGGAGAGGATGGCGGCCTCCACATCGTCGTGAACGGCGAGTTCTACGGCTTCGAAGCGATCCGCGCGGAGCTCGAGTCGCAGGGACACACCTTCAGGACGCGCTCCGACAGCGAGATTGCCCTCCACCTCTACGAGGACCTCGGCGCCCGCTGCCTGCACCGGCTCCGGGGCGAGTTCGCCTTCGCCATCTGGGACGAGCGGGACGGGGTGCTGTTCGCTGGGCGGGATCGCTTCGGGATCAAGCCCCTGTACTACGCGCTTCACAACGGGGCCTGCCACGTCGCCTCCGAGATCAAGGCGCTCGCTGAGCTCGGCGTGACGCTGCGTTGGGACCGGGAGGCCGTGGTCGACCTGCACTCCGGAGTGATGAACGCTCCGGACCGGTCGGCCTTCGACGGCATCTACCAGGTGCCGCCGGGCTGTTACCTGATCAGCGACGGCACCCGCGCGAGCATTCATTCCTATTGGGACTGGGATTATCCGACCGCGGACCAGACGCGGCTCGACCGGGATCCCCAGGAGTGGGTGGAGAGGGTGCGGACGGTCCTCGAGGAGTCGATCCGCCTGCGTCTGCGCGCCGACGTGCCGGTGGCCTGCTACCTCAGCGGCGGCGTGGATTCCTGCGCGGTGCTGGGCATCGCCTCACGGCTCTCTCCGCGGCCGCTGCGGGCCTACACCTTGTCGTTCGACCATGCCGACTACGATGAGCGCGCCCTCGCGGAGGAGCAGGCGAAGCTCTGCGGGGCCGAGTTCTTCCCCATCGACATCCGCGCGGAGCACCTCGCCGAGCATTTCGCGGACGCCGTCTACCACGCCGAGCGGCCCTTCGCGAACGCGCACGCCGTCGCCAAGTTCTTCTTGAGCCGGGCCGTCCGCGACTCGGGGGGGAAGGTCGTCCTCACGGGCGAGGGCGCTGACGAGGTCTTCGCCGGCTACCCCTTCTTCCGCCGGGACATGCTCCTGCACAACACCCAGGGGCAGGATCCGGAGGCGCTCAAGGCGCTGCTCGCGCGGCTGAATGAGACCAATCGCGTCGCCCAGGGGTTGCTCATGCCTCGGGGGGCCAGCCGCTCCCTCGAGAACGTGAAGCGCATCCTCGGCTTCGTTCCCACCATCATGGAGGCGTGGGCCCAGGATGGAGGAGCGATGTCGGGCCTGCTCTCCGAGGACTTCAAGGCCCAGTTCCGCGACCGTGACACCTTCCGCGCCGTCCTCAGCCACCTCGACATCGAGCGGCAGCTCAAGGGCCGCGACGCGGTCAACCAGTCCCTCTACCTCTGGGCGAAGACGGCTCTCCCGAACTACATCCTGAGCAACCTCGGGGACCGCATGGAGATGGCGCACTCGGTGGAGGGGCGTCTGCCCTTCCTCGATCACCACCTCGTGGCCGAGGCCACGCGCATGCCGATCTCCATGAAGATCCACGGCATGACGGAGAAGTACGTCCTGCGCGAGGCCGCCCGGCCGGTGCTCTCCGAGTCCGCCTTCAAGCGCCAGAAGCATCCCTTCCTCTCTCCGCCGTCCACCCTGCAGCTGGAGGGTGGCCTGTTCGCCCTCGTCCAGGACACGCTCCGGGGCTCGGCGCTCGAGAAGGCCGGGCTCTACGATCGCAAGAGGGTCGTCGGCCTCCTCGATGCGATCCCGGGCATGGATCCCGGGAGGCGGGCTGGCATCGATCCCGGTTTGATGGTGATGACCAGCATGTGCCTGCTGCATCAGCGGCTGGGGCTCTGAGGCTTCACCCCAGCTCCGCCGCCTGCGATTCCCTCGCGGCGGCGCTCCGCCTCAGCCAGAGCTCGGCGGCCACCAGGTTGGGGACCCAGCAGAGCCACGCGACCAGCTGGTACGTGAAAGGCCAGTCGCCGCGTGAGAAGAGCATCAACAAAGGCAGCCAGATCCGCAGGGTGATGCCGGCACAGGTCAAGGCGTAGCTGCGAATGATCCACTCGCGGTGCCGGGCGAACTGGCGCTGGCGCGCCCTGAGGAAGGCCAGCCCGGTCGTCGCTCCCCAGGCCACCGCCAGCGCCCCAAACCCCAGGTGGGTCGTCATCCCCTGGTCCGTGAAGGGGGTCAGCAGCAGGGCCGCTCCCATCCCCGCGGCGACCGAGGCCACGTAGAGCCGGCCCAGCCAGCGGTGGCGCCCCCGGGAGGCGGGGCGGAGCTGGAGCGCTCCGATGACCAGCGCCACCGCCCCCCCCACTATGTGGACCCGGAAGGCCGCCGCTCTGAGCGCGAAAGACGGCCGCAACTGAGGGGGAGGGTAGCCGCTCACGGCCACTACCAACGCGTAGGCGGCAACCAGCGCCGCCAGCACGAGCAAGACTCTCAGCGCCTTTCGGCCCTTCACCGGCTTCAGCCGGTCCATGGCAGCGGCTTCGCTCATGGCTCCAGGGTTCGCCACGGTCTCAGGCCTGGAGGGTGTCCCGGGTCTTCACCACTATCTTGAGGAACGATTCCTTCATGCCCTGGAACCAGCTCTCGGCGCGTCCCATCTCGACGAGGCCGAGCGAGCCAGTCTTCATGCGGATGTAGTGGCCATCGATGGCGTCGAAGGGATCTCCAATGTTCTCCTCGAGGGCCTTGTTGGCCATGAGCTTCGCGACCGGGTTTCCGGTCGGCATGTTGTGGAGCTCGAACATCATGTCGGTCGTGTACCGCATGGCGCGCTTGACGATGTCGAGGCTGAGATCCTTGTGGTTCACGTCGGTGTTGCCCGACACCACCTGCTGGATGAGGTGGAAGGCGTCCTGGAAGCTCTGCGCCTCGAGCCCCTGGATGGTGTAGGCCTCCTGCTGGCGGATCTGGTTGTAGAAGCCGGCGACCAGGACGACGAAGCGCGTATAGGCGCGGCGGACGTAGCGGTCGTGGAACCGCGCCGCCTCGTCTGCCTTGAGCTCGCCGCGGAGCTCGGCGCAGATCGTGGCGGCCGAGGAGAGCCCCCCGAGCATCGCGAGGTGCACGCCCGACGAGAACAGCGGGTCGATGAACGCGGCCGCGTCGCCAGCGAGACGGAAACCCGGGCCCGAGAACCGCTCGGAGACGTAGGAGTAGTCCGACCATTGGTGCAGCTCGCTCTCGAAGGTCGCGCCCTCCAGCAGCTTCTGGATGTCCGGCGCCAGCGAAATGCCTTTCCGATAGACCGCATCGTTGTCACCGAGCTCCGCCTTCCACTTCTTGTAGGTGTCGCGATGAATCACGACCCCCAGGCTGAGGAGCCCGTCATGAAGCGGGATGGCCCAGATCCACCCGCTGCTGTCGGCGAGCGCTTCCATCGAGAACGCGCCCGGGTGCTGAGTGCCCTGCTCGTCGGTGTAGGGGCGGGCGTTTCTCCAGTAGCCGCCGATGGCGACGTTGGCGAAGGTCTCTTGGAAATGCCTGTTGCGCAGGTACTTCTGGGCCATGAGGCCGGTGAGCCCAGAGGCGTCGACGAGGTAGTCGAATTCGGTGCGGCCCTTGGCGCCCGACTTCTGCGACCATTCGACGGCCACGGGGCGGTCCTTCTCAAAGACAATCTCCTGCACGGCGGTCTCTTCGAACACCTGCGCCCCGCATTCGCGGGCGTGCTCGAGCAGGAGGTGATCGAACTCGGAGCGGCGGACCTGGTAGCTGTACTTGTAGGTCTGGTTGCCCCGGAAATCGATGTGGCCGGCGGGCATCCCCTGCTTGACGCGGAAGAACCCGCCGTACTTCTTCACGAAGCCGAAGTTGTCGACCTTCTCGCGGACGCCTGCCAGCTCGAGGATGGGGTGAAGGGCTGTCAGCAGCGATTCGCCAATGTGGTAGCGGGGAAACTTCTCCCGCTCGAGGAGCGTGACTTCGACCTTTTCGCGGGCGAGCAGGGTCGCGGTTATCGCTCCCGCGGGACCACCCCCGATGACCAGCACACGGCTTCGCGAAGCAGGTACGGATTGCGACATGGAGTCCTCTTTTCAGTCGTTCTTTTCAGGCAAGTCTAGCATGGGTGCACTGTGAGCCTCTTCGCGCCGCGCCCCCTACCAACGGAGGAGCACGGCCTCCTGGGAGAATCCCGGTCCCATGGCGACCATCATCCCGTACGTGCCGGGCGGTGGCGGAGCTCGTTGGATCTCTTCGAGCATGAAGAGCACGGTGGAGGAAGACACATTGCCGATCCGGGCGAGCGTCTCTGCGCTGAGCGAGAGCGTCGACTCGGGGAGCCCCAGCACTTCAGCGGCTGAGCGAATGACCTTGGGACCGCCTGGGTGGACAATCCAGCGCCCGATGTCACCGATGCCGAGCTCGTGCTCTTTCAAGAGGCCGAGGATGACCTCGCCGAGCCCCGCCTTCGCGCGCACTGGAACCTCCGCGCCGAGGATGTTGCGAAGGCCCGTGTCGAGCAGCTCGAGCCCCATGAGGTGAGTGGTGTTCGGCAGGAGCATGGATCTCGAGCCGAGCACCCGCGGGCTGCCCGAAGACTTCGCGAGCGGATGCTCTCTCCCGACCAGGAGGACGGCGCTGGCGCCATCCCCGAAGATCGCGGAGAACACGACGTTCGACACGATGATCTCGTCGCGCGACGGATCCGTCTTGCGCTGCTGCTCGAGCGCGAGAAAGTCACGCTGCAACGAGCCATGCCACATGCCCGAGCAGAGCTCGGCGCTCATGAGGACCACCGCCTCGCTGGGGTGCCCCGCGAGGTAATCGGAGATGCGAGCGATACCCGCCGCACCCGCCATGCAGCCCAGGCCGACGAAGGGCATGCGCCGGGTGTGCGTTGGAAAGCCAATGCAGTTCATCAGCCGCGCCTCGAGCGACGGAATGGCCACGAGGTTGGTGACCGAGGCGAGCAGCGAGATGTCCTTCGGCCGTAGACCCGCGCGGTCGAGCAAGGCGTTCACATTCGTCTCGCACATCTCCACCGCGATGGCGTTGGCGTCTTCCATCTGGTAGCCGGTACCCAGGGGGTCGGCGAAGCGCTCCAACCCGAACGCGCAGTACCGCCCCCGCACCTGCGAGTTGCGGAAGATGTTCTGCACCGCGCCTGGCGCGAGGCCAAGATCGTGCGCGGCGAAGAACTTCGCCCACTCGGTGCTGAGGCGCTCCTGATCGTAGTAGGTGGGCGGAAGATCGGTTGCGACGGCGACGATGGTGCTCATGCTGGGCTCTCGTGAGTAGGCGAAGGTGCAGCGCCAGTGCTTTCGTTCCCCATCAACTCCAAGACGTGCTCGGCGAGCTGGTGGAGCGACGGCCCCTCCAGCAGGCGCAAGAGCGAGAGGTTCACGCCCGCCGTACGCTCGATCAGGTTCGCCAACTCCGTCGCCATCATGGAGTCGAGCGCCATGTCCTTGAGCGTCACCGATGGGTCGAGCTTCTCCGTCGAGATGCCAAACACGCGCGCGACGATCTCGCGGAGCGCGTTCGTGAGGAGGGGCAGGCGCTGCTCGGCGGGGGCGACCGCCAGCGCTTCGCGGAGCGACGCCCCTGTCGCGGCGCTGTCTTTCGTGTCGCGCGCGGCGACGGCGTCGAACCGTGGGCGTGCGGCGGCCTGCGGATAGATGCGGCCCCAGCGGCGCCAGTCCGTGCCCATGGGCGTACAACGCGACACCCGGGCGCGCAGGGCGAAGTCGAGCACGGCGAACGCCTGATCCATTGACAAGGGGATCGCGCCTTGCTGCTCGAGACGCCTCGCGACGCCCTCATCTCGGGCGACGAGGCCCGCGTCGAGCGCGCCCCAGTTGAGGCTCGTCGCCGGCAGCCCGAGCCCCCGTCGATGGTCGGCGAGCGCGTCGAGGAACGAGTTCGCCGCGGCGTAGGACGCTTGTCCCTGGAAGCCCAGCACGGCCGACGCGGAAGAGTAGAGGAGGAAGAGATCGAGAGTCCGCTTCGCGGTCAGCTCGTGCAGGTTCCACGCGCCGAGCACCTTGGGAGCCATGACCGCCGACAGCCGCTCTGAATCGAGGCGCAGCATGAAGTCGTCGTCATAGGTCGTCGCAGCGTGCACCACGCCGCGGAGCGGCGGGAGCTCGGCGTCCATCCGTTCGAGCAGCGTGGCGAGCTCGGCGCGAGAGGTCACGTCGGCGCGCGCCACCCACACACGCACGCCGTTTCGACGGAACGACTCGATGCGCTCCGCCTCCGCTCCGCGCGCCTCGCCGCGGCGGCTCGCGAGGACCAGGGAGCGTGCACCGCGCTCCACGAGCCATTGCGCGGTCGTCAGACCAAAGCCAGCGAGCCCGCCGACGACGAGATAGGTCGCGTCGGCACGGAGTGAGGGGCCGTGGCGCGGGGGCGCGATGGAGAGCTTCTCGTGCTCCGACCTTTGAAGGACGACTGGCAGGAGGCCCTGCCGCGCCTGCTCGTACGCGCGCCCCGCGTCGGCGAACGAGAACACTCTCGCTGGAGGCGGACGCAGGCTGCCCTCCGCAAGGAGCCGGGAGACCTGGGAGAGCAGGGCGGAGAGCCGCTTCGGTTGGGCCTTCGCCATGCTCGGCAGATCGACGCGGTCGATGCCGAGGTTCTGGACCTTGGTGGCCTCGAGCGGCGTCGCGCCGTCCGCCGCCAGGTCGACGAACCGGCCTCCCTCTCCGACAGCCAGGAGGCCCCGCTTGCCGAGCGGGCCTTCGATCGTGTTGATCACCAGATCGACGCCGCGCCCTTCCGTGAGCCGTTCAAGCGCATCGGCCCAGCGGCCGTCCCGTGCGCGGCCCACGACCTGTGCGCCCAGCTCGGTGAGGAGCCGCGCGGTCGCCTCGTCGTCGGCGGTCGCGAGGATACGCGCGCCACGGAGGCGGGCCAGCTTCACCGCCGAGAACCCGGGCGTCGTGTCCGCTCCATGCACGAGCACGGTCGATTCGCGATCGAGCGATGGTGCCAGCTCCAGCGCGCGCACCGCCGCTGCGAGCGCAAGCGGCGAAGCGGCTTCGATCGCCGGTCCCGGCTGGCGGTGGGCGACGAGCTGAGCGGGCGCCATGAAGGTGCTGGCGTGACAACCGGGAGCCACAGCGATCACGGGGTCGCCGGCCTTCATGTGGTGCACACCCTCCCCGACCGCCACCACGGTCCCCGCGCACTCCGCGCCCAGCGCTCGGCGGGCGTGCAGATCGGCGACATCGCGCAGGCTCACGGCCGTGGCCTCCACGCGGACCTGGATCTCGCCCGGCCCGGGCCCCGCATGAGCGCGCTCTCGCCAGACGACCGGTGAACCGTCGCCCCTGCGCGATGGCTCCAGAGAGAACGGGAGCTCGTCGCCGGACACCTCTCGATGGCCCGCGGCCTCCGGGTCGAGCCGTCTCTCGCGGTGGACGTGCTGGACGGATCCGCGGAGGGCAAGCTCCGTCTCGGGGCCGTCCGCCAGAAGCTCCCTGGCCAGCGCCGCCCACTCACGGGGGGCGTCGCCGGAGGCTCCGCCGAGGTCCACGAGTGTGCAGCGGTGCTGCGGATGCTCGTTCGCGGCAACGCGCCCGAGTCCCCAGATCGACGCATGGCTCGGATCGACGCGCGCGCCGCCCGGCCCCTGAGCGGACGTCGTCACCAGCCACAACCGGGGCGCGTCCTTCCATCGAACCTTGGCGAGCGCCTGGATGGCGGCCAGCGCCCCCGTGCCATGCTTCATCGCCTGCTCCGCCGGCGTACTTGCCTGGGCGGCATCGGTGGCCAGGAACACCAGGCCCGCGCACGGCGGTGAGGCGGTCCGTAGCTCACCGAGCGAACGGCGGAGCGAGGCCAGATCATCGGGCGCCGCGTGGACGCAGCGGGCGCCGTGTTTCTCGAGCTCGCCAGCGAGGAGCCGCGCACCCTCACCTCCGGAGGAGACGAGGAGCCACGTCCCCGCGGCTCGATCCGGCGCTGGCCGGGTGCCCGCCTCCTGCTCCGCGGGCTGCTCCTGTTCCCAATGGGAAGCGTAGAGAAGGCCGTCGAGCTCCTCGGACCTCGCCGCGGCCGGTCCCGAGATCCGCTCGCAGTGAAGCCCGCGCACCTCGGCTACCGGCGCTCCCTCTGGGTCGAAGAGCATCAGGTCGGCCCGCACCGAGCGCTCGTCGCGGGCGATGACACGGCCCCAGACGAGCATGCGCGGCGGCGTCCCGTCCGAGTGGAGGACGAAGCGATCGATCCGCACCGGCACCATGACGGTGCGCTCCTCGCTGGCTGGCTGCGCGGCGAGCAGGGCGTGCAGCGCGGCGTCGAGGATCGGGGGGCTCAGCGGCTGCGTGGAGGCCTCCTCACTCTCGGAGCCCTTGGCGGCGATCTCCGCCAGGCACTCGTTCTCTCCAATCGAGATGCGCGTCACCTTGCGGAACGCCTCTCCGTAGCGCAGCCCGCGAGAGTCGAGCCGCGCGTAGATCTCCTGGGACTCGAGGACCTCGCCGCAACGCTGCTCGATGGCGCGCGCGTCCACCGAGAGCGGCGGAAAGTGCGTGCGCTGGATGATGTGGGCGGCTGCGTGGAGCCTCCACTGTGAGTCACGTGCCCGCACGCGGCTGTGCACGGACACGCGCTGTGCGTCCTCATCGATCAAGGTCCGGAGCAGCACCTCGTCCGCGCCGATCACGAGCGCGCGCCGGAGCTCGATGTGCTCGAGCGCGAGGGTGCTCTCACCCAGTGCAAGCCGGGCCGCGGCGATGGCGGACAGGATGTAGCCGGCCCCGGGGAACACGACGGCCGCCTCGACCTGGTGATCCGCGAGCCACGGAAAGAACTGCGCGTTGACCTGCCGCTCCCACGCGGGCTGTGGCCCCTGCACGCGGGTGCCGGGCAGCACGGGCTCTCCATCGCCGATGCGCTCGCTGCGTGAAGCGGCCGCCTCCACCCAGTGCCGCTCGCGCTGCCACCTGTAGGAGGGGAGCCGGACCCTCTTCGCCGGCTCCGCGAAGAGCCGCTGCCAATCGGGGCTCAGCCCCAGCGTGTAGAGCTCGCCGAGGCACGCGAGGAGCGTCTGGCGCTCGGGCTGTTCCCGGCGCAGCGTCGTCAGCGCCGTGGCCTGCCGGCCCGAGCGAGAGATTCCTTCCTTCAAGGCGGACGACAGGACGGGGTGGGGGCCGACCTCGACGAACGTGTCGAAGCCATCGGCGAGCATCGCGTCAACGGCGTTCGCGAAGAGCACCGGCTGACGAACGTTCCGCCACCAGTAGGCCGCATCCCAGGAGCCCTCGGTCCCTCCGGTCACGGTCGAGTAGAGCTTGAGGGTGGGGCGCTGGGGGCGAATCGAGCCGAGGGCCTCTCGGAGCTCGTGCTCGATGCAGTCCATCTGGGCGCTGTGGTAGGCGATCTCGACGCGAAGCTCGCGGTGGAAGACCTGTCGCTCGGCGAGGATGCGCGCAATCTCCGCGAGGCCCGCGTGATCGCCAGCGAGCGTCACCGCGGTCGTCGAGTTGATGGCTGCGATCGAGACGCCGGAGGCGTGCCTGGCCAGAAAGCTCTCGGCCTCGGGCACCGAGAGCCCGACGGCCATCATGCCCCCGCGCCCCGCGGTCGTCGCTTGAAGGCGTGCGCGATGAACGCTGACGAGCGTGGCCTCTCGCAGGGTGAGCGCTCCCGCGGTGTACGCCGCGGCGACCTCACCGACGCTGTGCCCCACGACGGCATCAGGGCTGATGCCCCAGGAGCGAAGGAGCGCCGCGAGCCCCGCCTGGAGGGCGAAGTTCGTCGTCTGCGCGACCAGGGTGAGCGCCATCTGGGACTGCGCCTCGTCGCGCAGGAGCTCTTCGATCACCGAGGGTCCACCGTGCGCACGCATCGCCGCGTCGCAGGCCTCCACCTCGGCGCGGAAGACGGGCTCGGACGCGAGGAGCTCGCGGCCCATGCGCCACCACTGCGGCCCCATTCCGGTGAAGACGAAGGCCACGCGCGGCCGTCGATCCCGGCGCGCACGCCCGACGAACGCCGCCGGCGTCCGCTCGCCCCGCGCAACGCTCTCGAGTGAGGAGGCGAGCTCGCTTCGGCGAGCGGCGACGATGGCCACCCGGTGCTCATGGTGGGTTCTGCTCACCGCCGCGGCGCGCGCCAGCTCGTAGACGTCCTCCGCCGCGTTGCCCGCGCTCAGCTCGGGCAGCTGGAGCCAGGCCGACGCCGCGTCGCGAAGGGCCCCGGCCGAGCGCGCGGAGAGGACCACCAGCTCAGGCTGCGAGCCCCGCTCGCGCGCTCTCGCGATGCTCTTGGCGTGAGGCTCCCGTGCCAGGACCACGTGCGCGTTCGTCCCGCCATAGCCGAACGAGTTCACACCGGCGAAGGCCTCCCCCTCTTCGCCGTCGCCGCGGCCAGGCAGCGGCTGGGCCACGTTCGCGACGCGCAACCCGAGCGAGTTGAAGTCAATGGCGGGGTTGGGCGTGGCGAAGTGCAGGTGAGGCGGCACCTCGCCGTGACGGAGCACGAGCGCGGCCTTGATCAGCCCCGCCATCCCCGACGCGGCCTCGAGATGGCCGATGTTCGTCTTGACCGAGCCAATCAAGCACGGGCGCTCCGGAGGCCGTCCCGAACCGAGGACCGCCCCCAGCGCGGACGCCTCGATCGGATCGCCGACCGGTGTGCCGGTACCGTGGGCCTCGACGTAGGCGACGCTCGAGGGCGAGACGCCCGCCCGCTCATAGGCGAGGCGGAGCAGCCGCTCCTGCGCGGGGCGAGAGGGCACCGTGATGCCGTCCGAAAATCCGTCCTGGTTGACCCCGGTCCCCCGAATCGTCGCGTAGATGGGGTCGCCGTTGGCGAGCGCCGCGGAGAGCGGCTTGAGCACGGCCACGCCCGCGCCCTCGCCGCGCGCATAGCCGTTCGCGCTGGCGTCAAAGGCCTTGCATCGCGCGTCCGGTGAGAGGAACCCCCCCTTGCACATGACCACGACGAACCCGGGATCGAAGATGAGGTTCACCCCGCCGACGAGCGCGGTGGAGCAGTCGCCGCTCCACAGGCTCATGCACGCCAGGTGCGTCGCGACGAGTGACGAGGAGCACGCGGTATCGATGGTCTGGCTCGGGCCCCGGAGATCGAAGGTGTACGAGAGCCTCGCCGCCAGCATCGTGAAGCCGACGCCCGTCGCCGTGTGGCTGCCGATCTCGTCGCGGTTCAGAGGAGACGACTGGAGCACGAGGCTGTCCATCGTGAAGCCGCCGACGAAGACCCCTGTGTTGGTGCCCGCGATCCGCTCGAGCGGGATGCCCGCGTCCTCGAGCGCCTCCCACGCCACCTCGAGCAGGATCCGCTGCTGAGGATCGAGCCTCGCCGCCTCGCGCGGAGAGAACCGGAAGAACTCCGCATCGAACTCGTCGATCTTCTGTTGCAGGAAACCGCCCTGCCGGATGTAGAGCTTGCCAGGCCTGGCCGGATCGGGATCGTAGTAGCGCCGCCAGTCCCAACGATCTTTCGGGACGTCGACGACGGCGTCCGAGCCCTTCATGAGCAGCTGCCAGAAGCTCTCCGGATCGTGTGCGCCTCCGGGAAAGCGGCAGCCCACGCCGACGATCGCAATGGGCTCGCGCGTCCCGTGCGCAGCGCCTGCCGTTCCGGTTCCATTCGCTGACGGGGGGGCTGCGCTCATACGTATTCTGGCTCCGCTCAGTGTTGACGGGTATTCCTATTATTCAAGAATATTGGATAAAACCTTTATGTCTAGAATCACACGGATGGGGGGCCTGAAGGCCGACCCGAAAGGTTCCGATCCCTCGGAGGGCACGTGGCGCGTTTGGTGCTAGCAGAATCGCGCCCTTACCTCGTCCATATCGCCTCACCGCAGCGTGCGCAGGAAGGTGTCCACGGCCTCCACCCGACTGCTGAAGCCCGAGCCGCCCTGCTTCCAGGCCTCGCGCGCCTCCACGGCCAACCGCCGGGCCTGCGTGGGCTTGTGCAGCGCCGCGAAGACACGCGCGAGCACGAAGCGTGTGTCCGCGGCCTCGTAGGGGCCGTCGTCGCCCCGAGCAACGAGAGCCAGGGAGCGTTCGAGCAGCGGCCGGGCCCGCTCCGGCGCTCCGGACGCGAGCTCCACCTCGCCCAGATTCGACAGCACCGCCGCGAGCTTGGGGTGGTCCGGTCCCCAGGCCTTCTCCTGGCCCGCCAACACGTGGGCGAAGGCCGCCCGCGCCTCGGCGAGGCGGCCCTGCATGAAGACGGCGGCGCCCAGGCCGAGCTCGCTCGACAGCGTCGCCACGTGCTCGGGGCCCCGCGCCCGGCGCAGGATCTCGCTGGCGCGACGCATCAGGGGCTCGGCCTTGGCGGGCTCGCCTCTTCGCAGCCACACCGCGGCCATGTTGTGCGACACCTGAGCGATGTCCGGGTGCTCCCCTCCCAGACGCTCCACCAGGGTCCGCTGCGCCGCCTCGAAGTCCTGGAGCGCCTCGTCATAGCGGCCCATCTGCCAGGCAATGGTGCCTCGGGAGAGCCGGGCTCGAGCCGCGCCGAGGCTCGTGGCACCCGAGCGCTTCTCCTGCTTCGCGAGGGCCTGCTGGGCGAGCTTTAGCGCCTCGTCATAGCGGCCAGCCACCATGCGGAACTCCGCGGCGGTGCGGTCGATCCTCGCGGAGAGCGCCTCGTCGCCCCCACTCCGAAGGAGCAGCGCACGGCCTATCCGCAGCGCGCGCTCTCCTTCATCGAAGCGGCGCAGGTGCACGCCCTCAATCCATAGCAGGCCGAGCGCCGCCTCCGAGGCCGCGGCGTCCTCACCGAGCTCCAGCGCCGTGGTGAGGGCCTCCAGGAAGCTGGCGGAGGCGCGCGTGTTGTCCTCCATGCGGCCCCGCGCCTCCGCCAACGCCAGCGCGGCGTCCACCCGGCGCGCGGGGCTCCCGCTCTTCTCGAGCTCCTGGTGCGCGGCCTCGAGCAAGGGCGTCGCCTCGGCGCAGCGCCCGGTCGCGCACAGGGCTCGCCCGCGAGCGATCCTCGGGTCCGCGGGCACCTCCCCTCCCGAGAGCAGCGGGCGCGGGCCCTCGCAGCGATCGGGCGCTGGCAGACGCTCCACCGCCTCCAAGGCGCGGCCGAGCCCCTCGGGTTCGATCAGCACGTCCAACAGCGCGGACAGCTGCAGCCGCTGCTGCTCCAGACACCCCAGCTGCCGCAGGTACACGCTCTCGGAGCGAGTACGGCGCTCATACGTCTCCGCGCAGGCATGGGTGGCGGTGCGCTTCCAGGACGTCGTCCACGCCTCGAGCGCCTGGAGCGTGGCCCCGCGACTTCCCGCGACGAAGGCGGGCGCATGCGCGAAGCGCTCGTCCAGCCGGGCCACCACCGCCGGGTTCCAGGTCGGTTCGAGCTCCGCGGTCACGCCCTCGCAGTGCGCCACCGGACGCAAGAGGAGCCCCCCGGCGCCGATGAGCCCCACCCCCCCGAGCACGGCCAGCACCCGAGGCCATCGCGGGCGTCGCGGCGCCAGCGCCTCGAGCAGCGCCCGCATCGAGGGGAAGCGTTCCGTCGGCGCCATCCGGAGCCCGCGGTCGATCACCTGCTGCACGTGACGCGGCAGCCGCGCGGTGTCCTTGACCCGCTCGCCCCGCAGCAGCGCCTCGCGGTAGGTCTCCAGGCGGGTGCCGGCGAAGGGCCGCACCCCGTGGAGCACCTCGGAGAGGGTGACGCAGAAGCTGAACTGATCCGCGCGAGCGTCCGCGGGCTGGCCCAGAAAGAGCTCGGGCGCCACGTAGCCCGCAGTCCCCGCGATGCCGGCCTCGGAGCCCTCTCTCGGAGCCGCCAGACCGAAGTCCGTCACGTAGGCATGGCCCGAAGCCTCGACGAGGATGTTGTCGGGCTTGACGTCCCGGTGGACGAGCCCCGCCTCATGCGCCGCCGCCAGCCCCTCGCCGGCCTGCCGCAGCAGCGCGAGCCGGTGCGAGAGGCTCCCCGGGTGCAGCGCGAGCCACGCTCGCAACGTGTGGCCTTCCACATACTGCATGGCCACGAACGTCCAGCCCTGGTCCTCGGCCACGTCGTAGACGGCGGTGACGTGCGGGTGGTGCAGCCGCGCCAGCGCGCGCCCCTCCTTCAACAGGCGCTCGAAGTGCACCCGAGAGGACTCTCCGGCGCGAGGCATCCGCAGCTTGAGGGCGACGGTGCGGTGGAGCAGCGGATCGTGCGCGGCGTAGACGACACCATTGGCTCCCTGCCCGCGCTGCTCGAGCAGCACATAGCGCGACAGGGGCGTGCCCGGCTCGGGGAGCCGCTCTGGAGGCCGCGCCCCGCCCAGCGTCCCGGTGACAGGTACCACCGAGCCCTCCCGGATGACCTCCGCCACCACCAGCCGACACTCGGCGCACACGTCGAGGTGCTCCCGGACAGCGTCCGCTGACTCCGCGGCCAGCGTGCCCTCCGCGACGGCGGCCAGCTGATGATCCGGTGGGTGGGGCGAGGTAGGTTTCATGACGGCTCAGAGGGGTATTTGCCCGGAGGAGCGCAAGGTGTCCAGTGGCCCCATGGACGCAGGGGCATCGTGGAAGTCACAACCTTTCGGTATGACGACCCCATGGAGCTGAGTGTCGACATGGAGGTGGTGCGGCGTTGCCTCGCGGGAGAGGCCGAGGCGCTCCGGCGGTTCGACGCGCTGCTGGCGGAGGCGGCCCGGGTGCTGGAGCGCCGGGTTCCCGACGCGGCACGGCGCGAGGACATCCTCCAGGACGTCCGCGGGAAGCTCCTGGTGGCGGAAGCAGGTGCCACGCCGAAGCTGAAGCAGTTCGGGGGCGAGTCCACCCTGGTGAGCTGGCTCCGCACCGTGCTGGTGCGCGAATCCCTCAGTCACCTGCGGGGACGCGGCCCCAAGCAGGGCGAGCTGAGCGAGCTGGTGGAGTCGCTTCCCGCGCGCGGCCTGTCTCCCGAGCTGGACTTCGTGCGCCGCTCGCACCGGGTCGTCTTCACCGAGGCCTTCACCCGTGCCCTCGAAGGGCTCGAGCCCCGAGAGCGCTCGGTGCTGTGGTTGTCCTTCGTTGAGGGGCTGAGCATCGACCAACTCGGCGTCCTGTACGGCGTGCACCGGACGACAGCGGCCCGCTGGGTGGTCCGCGCGCGCGAGCGCCTCGTCGAAGGCACGCGGGCCTGGCTGTCCACGGTGCACCGGCTTGACACCCAGGATATCGACGAGCTCCTGGCCAGCCTCCAGAGCCACCTGGGCGTGTCGCTGCTGAGCCTGCTGCGCATGGAAGAGCCCGAGGTCACCTGACAAGCGGCGGGACCAGGACATTTTCAAAAAAAACGCGCTCGCCGTGCGACTTGCGCGAGCACGTTGCGTCTGGGGGACGAACCCCTTTCCCCCCTGCGAGGAAACATGTCTCTCGTTCGCGCTCTGCTGTTCGTCGTCGTCTCCTTCGCGGCCCTCTCCGGCTGTGGCTCCAGTGTGTGCTCCGGCACCAACTGCCTGTGCCTCGATGGCGACACCTGTGACTTCGATGCCTGCGACAGCTCCACGGCGAGCTGCAACTACGACTGCGGTGCCGCCGCCACCTGCAGCGGGACCTGCGGCGCCGACTGCAACGTCAACTGCTCGGGCACCTCGTGCACCCACACCGTGGGCGCGGGCTCCAACATCGTGTGCAGCGCGGGCACCTGCAAGATCACCTGTATGGGAGCCTGCTCAGTGGTGGGCAGCGCTCAGGTGACGTGCGCCGGCGGCACCCAGGCCACCATCACTGGCTGCGAGTGACAGGTTGTGCTCCAGCACCTGGAAGCGCGCTCCCTTGGGGAGAATCCATTCGCGCATCACGGCTTGCTTCCAGGGCTGGAGGTGGGGCGGCGCCCGCGTGGGAGGATGGGCACGTAGCATGTGCCCTTGAA
>JAFGNZ010000164.1 GCA_016926755.1 Myxococcaceae bacterium
GCTGGGCCCCTTCACTCCAGGCGCGTGAGCCGCCACCCACGGGTGCTTGCAATCCCACCCGAAAGCAAGCACAAGCGGACGCCATGAGTCTCCCGGACGTCCTCATCGTGGGTGGCGGCGTGATGGGCTGCGGCATCGCCCTGCGCCTGCGCCAGGCCGGCGTCAACGTCACCGTGCTGGAGCGCTCCATCCCCGGCGCCGAGGCCTCCAGCGCCGCCGCCGGCATCCTCGCCCCGCAGATGGAGGCCGATGGCCCCGGCCCCTTCCTCGAGCTGTGCCTGCGCAGCCGCGCCCTCTATGGCGAACTGGCCGCCGAGCTGCGCGAGCTGACGGGCGTGGACATCGCCTACCTGCCCTGCGGCGTGCTCAAGGCCGCCTTCACCGAGGCCGCGGCCCACCACCTGGAGGCCGCCTCCGCCTGGCAGAAGGCGCTCGGCCTGCGCGCCGAGCTGTTGGATGGGAGACAGGCCCAGGAGGTAGAGCCGAAGCTCTCCCCCAAGGTCCTCGCCGCCGCGCGCTTCCCTGACGATCACCAGGTGGACAACCGCCTGCTCGTCCGCGCCCTCTCCATGGCCGCCGCGCGCGCCGGCGCCACCTTCCGCGGCGGCTACGTGCGCGGCGTCGTGCAAGAGCACGGGCGCGCCGTGGGCGTGGATCTCGACGGCGAGCTCCTCCGCGCTGGCGCCGTCGTCATCGCCGCCGGCTCCTGGTCCGGCCTCGTGCAGGGCACGGCGCTGGATCCCCATGTGGTGCGCCCCGCCCGCGGGCAGATGATCGAGTTCCAGACGCGGCTGCCCATCACCACCCACATCCTCACCTCCGAGAAGGGCTACCTGGTGCCTCGCACCGACGGCCGCCTCATCGCCGGCAGCACCATGGAGTTCGCCGGCTTCGACAAGCAGGTCACCGCCGAGGGGCTCTCGCGCATCCTCGGGATGGCCCTGGAGCTGTGCCCCGCGCTCGGCGAGGCCTCCGTCCAGGACATGTGGGCCGGGTTCCGGCCCTACTCGGAGGACAAGCTCCCCATCCTCGGGCCCGGCCCCCTGCCCGGCCTCTTCCTGGCCACCGGCCACTTCCGCAACGGCATCCTCCTGGCCCCCATCACCGCGAAGCTGATTACGCAGTGCATCCTCGAGGAACGTCCTTCAGTGGACCTCTCGTACTTCCGGTACGACCGGTTCAGTGCTAGGGCTCCTGCCTGAAGTACCCTGCCGCACCTCCGTCCGGGGGGCGACCAGGAAGGCAGGGGAGGGTAGTAAGTTGTCGTACCTATTGGCGCTCGAAACCCGGAAACCTCTAGAATCCCCCGCCGTGGAAGCCATTCCCCCCGCCCCTCCCCGCATCCTGATCGTGGACGACGATGACTCCGTCCGCGACGTCATCTCCGTCCTCCTCACGGAGGAGGGCTACAACTGCGTGGTCGCCAGCGGCGCCGAGATGGCGCTGGACATCGCCAACGAAGCCGAGACGCCGCTGGTCATCAGCGACATGAAGATGCCGGGCCGGGATGGCCTCTGGCTGCTGGAGAACCTGCGCGAGCGCCACCCCGACACCTCCGTCATCATGCTGACGGGCTACGGCGACACGGAGTCCGCGGTGGACTGCCTGCGCCGCGGCGCGGTGGACTACCTGCTCAAGCCGCCCAAGCTGACAGATCTGATCCGCGCCATCGAGCGTGCCCTGGCCAAGCGCCGCATCGAGATGGCCCGCAAGCGCTACCAGAAGAAGCTGGAGCGCAAGGTGCGCGATCGCACCCAGGAGCTGCGGCTGGCGCTCCGGGACATCGCCAACACGTACCAGAACACGCTGCTGGCGCTGGTGGCGGCGCTGGACGCGCGCGAGCACGAGACGTCGGATCACTCGCAGCGCGTGGTCAGCTACACCACCGCCATCGCGACGCGCATGGGCATTGGCGGCAAGGAGCTGGAGGAGATCGGCCGCGGCGCGCTGCTGCACGACATTGGCAAGATCGGCGTGCCGGACGCGGTGCTGCTCAAGCCGGGCAAGCTCACGCCGGACGAGTGGATGGAGATGCGCAAGCACCCGGACATCGGCTTCCAGATGATCCAGAACATCCCCTTCCTGGACACGCCCGCGCAGATCGTGCTGTCGCACCAGGAGCGGTGGGATGGCGCGGGCTACCCGCGCAACCTGCAGAAGAACGAGATCCACATCGGCGCGCGCATCTTCGCGGTGGCGGACACGCTGGACGCGATGACGAGCGACCGGCCGTACCGCAAGGGCACCACGTTCGCCAACGCGATCCAGGAGATCAAGCGCTGCTCCAACACGCAGTTCGATCCCGAGGTGGTGCGGGCGTTCTTGGAAATCGGCGAGGAGGGCCTGGTCCGCATCAAGCTGGAGATGGCCGAGCGCAAGCTCAAGCCGCCCGAGGTGGAGGTGCAGGCCCAGGAGGCCGAGGCCGAGCTGGAGAAGCTCACCGAGGACGATGACTTGGAGCTGACGCCGGCCCCCTCGCCCTCCCTTCCCAGCAACAAGAACAAGGTGGCGTGAGGGCATTGAACGCTCCCGCCGCGCCCGCGCGAGACCCGCTCGCCCCGCCCCTCCTGGATGCCCAGGGGCGGCGGATGACGTACCTGCGGCTGAGCATCACGGACCGCTGCAACTTCCGCTGCACCTACTGCTCGCCCGCCTCCTGGGGAGGCAAGAAGGACCTGCTGAGCGCCGCGGAGTTCGAGCGCATCGTCTCCGTCTTCGCGAGCCTGGGCATCCAGCGCGTGCGGCTCACCGGCGGCGAGCCCCTCATCCGCCCGGACATCCTCGAGATCGCCCAACGCATCTCCGCCGCGCCCGGCGTGCAGCGCGTGGCCATCACCACCAACGCCAGCCACCTGGAGCGGCTGGCCGTACCGCTGCGCGAGGCGGGCGTCAGCCAGCTCAACATCAGCCTGGACACGCTCTCCGAGGAGACCTTCCGCCGCATCTCCAAGCAGGGCGACTTCGCCGCCACGCTGCGCGGCATCGACGCCGCGGCGCGGGCCGGCTACGACTCGCTCAAGCTCAACGTCGTCGTCATGCGCGGCGTCAATGAGCACGAGGCCCCGGCCCTGGTCCGCTACGCGCACGAGCGGGGCATCACCCCGCGCTTCATCGAGCTGATGCCCTTCGGCCAGGGCACCCCGGTCCCCACCGCGGAGCTGATCGCTCAGCTCCAGGCCGCCGGCCTCCCGCTGGCCCCCGAGGCCGCGGAGGACGCCTCCAGCACCAGCTCGGGCCCGGCGCGCTACTGGCGCTCGCCTGGCGGCCGCGTGGGCTTCATCTCTCCCCTCACCCAGAACTTCTGCGGCGGGTGCAACCGCGTGCGGGTGGCCTCCAACGGGGATCTGCGGAGCTGCCTCGGTGGGCGCGCGCAGGCGCCGCTGCACCAGCTCATCCGCGGGGGCGCCTCCGACGTGGAGTTGGCCCTGGCCATCCGCCGCGCCCTGGGCGAGAAGCCAGACGGCCACCGCTTCACCGAGGCCGGTAACGCCTCCACCCTGCTGCCGATGATGGGCATCGGCGGCTGAGCCCGGAGACGCCACGAGCGAGGAAGGCCCCCCTTCGGGGACACCCTGCCTCGCCCGCGAGCTGCTCCGCCTGTGTCCGGACTACTTCACCAGCCGGAGCGTCGCCGGGTACTTGTACATCTCGCCGTTGTTGGCCTTGAGGCCGGCGATGATGGTCAGCACCAGCGCCGCAATGCCCACCAGCGGCAGCAGCACCACGCCGATGCCGATGCAGATCGTGAAGGCCGCGACGAAGAGCGCGATCGTGACGGTGATCTGGAAGTTGAGCGACTCCTTGGCCTGAGCGTTCACCCAGGGCGACTCCTTGCCCTTGGTGAGCATGACGATCAGCGGGCCGAGGAACGGCAGCCCGACGACTCCAGCCACCAGCGCGCTCAGGTGAGCGAGCATGCCCCACGTCTTCTCATCCTGGGTCGGCGCCGGCGAACCGGTCAGGAACTGCGACCCCATCTGCTGCTGCGGATCCATGAAAAACCCCCTCCAAGGAAAGGCCCGGGCGCACCCAATCGCACCCAGCGGCCTCCTTTTGCCAGCGCCTGCGTCAAATGTCACGCGGTGGACGGGTGACAGCGCCCGGAAGGCACTGGCGCCTCAGCGGTAGATCTCCGCGCCCGCCTTCTTGAACTCCTCGCTCTTCTCGGCCATGCCGGCCTCCAGGGCCGCCGCCGCCTCCACGCCGCTCTTCTCCGCGAAGTCCCGCACCTCCTGGGTGATCTTCATGGAGCAGAACTGGGGGCCGCACATGGAGCAGAAGTGGGCCACCTTGGCGCCCTCGGCCGGCAGCGTCTCGTCGTGGAAGGCCCGGGCGCGCTCCGGATCCAGCGAGAGGTTGAACTGATCCTCCCAGCGGAACTCGAAGCGGGCCTTGGAGAGCGCGTTGTCCCGCGCCTGCGCGCCCGGGTGTCCCTTGGCCAGATCCGCCGCGTGGGCGGCGATCTTGTACGTGATGACGCCCTCCTTCACGTCCTCCCTGTTCGGCAGGCCCAGGTGCTCCTTGGGGGTGACGTAGCAGAGCATCGCCGTGCCGAACCAGCCGATCATCGCCGCGCCGATCCCGCTGGTGAAGTGATCGTACCCCGGCGCGATGTCCGTGGTGAGGGGCCCCAGCGTATAGAAGGGCGCCTCGTGGCACACGGCCAGCTGCCTCGTCATGTTCTCCTGGATGAGGTGCATGGGCACGTGGCCCGGCCCCTCGATCATCACCTGCACGTCGTGCTTCCAGGCGATCTTCGTCAGCTCGCCCAGCGTCTCCAGCTCCCCGAACTGGGCCGCGTCATTGGCGTCCGCGATCGAGCCCGGGCGCAGGCCATCCCCCAGGCTGAAGCTGACGTCGTACGCCTTCAGGATCTCGCAGATCTCCTCGAAGTGCGTGTAGAGGAAGTTCTCCCGGTGGTGGGCCAGGCACCACCTGGCCAGGATGGAGCCCCCGCGGCTGACGATGCCCGTCAGCCGCCGCGCCGTCAGCGGGATGTACGCCAGCCGCACGCCCGCGTGGATGGTGAAGTAGTCCACGCCCTGCTCGCACTGCTCGATCAGCGTGTCGCGGTAGATCTCCCACGTCAGCTCCTCGGCCTTGCCGCCCACCTTCTCCAGCGCCTGGTAGATGGGCACCGTGCCGATGGGCACCGGCGCGTTGCGGAGGATCCACTCGCGCGTCTCGTGGATGTTGCGGCCGGTGGACAGATCCATCACCGTGTCCGCGCCCCAGCGGATGGACCACACCATCTTCTCCACCTCCTCCTCGATGGAGGAGGAGACGGCCGAGTTGCCGATGTTGGCGTTGATCTTCACCAGGAAGTTGCGGCCGATGATCATCGGCTCCAGCTCCGGGTGGTTGATGTTGGCGGGGATGATGGCGCGGCCCCGGGCCACCTCGTCCCGCACGAACTCCGGCGTGATGCGCCGGGGGATCGCCGCGCCCCAGGACTGCCCCGGGTGCTGCGCGGCCAGCGCGGCCTCCACCTGGAGGTTCTCGCGCACCGCCACGAACTCCATCTCCGGGGTGATGAGGCCCTTGCGCGCGGAGTGCAGCTGCGTGACGTTGGCGCCCGGCTTCGCCACGCGCGGCGCGCGGCGGTGGGAGAAGCGCAGCCCGGCCAGGCGCGGATCCGCCTCACGGGCGCGCCCGTACTCGGAGGTGATGCCGGGCAGCGCCTGGGTGTCCCCCCGCGCCGCGATCCACTCGGCGCGGATGGGCGGCAGCCCCTCCTTCAGATCGATCCGCGCCTCTGGATCCGTGTACGGGCCGCTGGAGTCATAGACGTGCACCGGCGGGTTGGGCACCACCCGCGCCTCCGGGCCGTGGCCATGGCGGGTGGGCGTCTGGCTGATCTCCCGCATGGGGATCCGCAGCTCCGGGTAGCGCTCGCCCGGGACGTACACCTTGCGCGAGGCTGGCAGCGGCCCCCGCGAGATCCCCTCGAGCACCTTGCCATCGACCTTGAGGCTCCTGGACGCTCCACTCATTGCGGCTCCTCCCTCTCGGCGGATCCAGAGGCGAGCGAGGACCGGAGCGCCCGCCGCTTCCCTCCGCCGGTATGACCCGGTTCAGGTTCCAAGGGTTTGGCCGCTCCCACGGCCGTCTCAGCCCCTCAGGGCACCCCTAGCGACGGGCCGGGGTCTACCGCACGGGGGGAGGGCGTTCAACTGGACAGCGCAGACTCTGCGGGGTAGCGGGCAGGCTCGCAAACCTTGCGTCCACCCCTGTGCAGACCCACCGTCCCAACGGGAACCTCTGGGCTGGATCCGAATGTGCAGTGGTGGAAGCCCACACGACTTCTTCCCGCAGGAGCCACCTTTTCATGAAGACTGTTGGCGAGCTGATGACCCGCGACCTGATCACCCTGAAGGAGTCCCAGAACCTGGCGGTCGCGGACGAGCTGCTCCGGCTCCACCGCATCCGGCACCTGCCCGTGGTCCGGGAGGGCAAGCTCGTGGGGCTCATCACGCACCGGGATCTCCTCAAGGCCGCGAGCCTCAAGTCCCCGGACCCGACGAAGAATCCCCTGTGGGCGGCGGACATCATGAACCGCGAGGTGCGCACGGTGCGGCCGGACATGGCCCTGCGCGAGGCGGTGGCGGTGATGCTGGAGAACAAGTTCGGCTGCCTGCCTGTCGTGGGCGAGGACGGCAAGCTCCTGGGGATCCTCACGGAGGCGGACCTGGTGCGCTACGCCCAGCACCTCATCGAAGATCTGGATCGGCTGAGCGAAGCGGCCGAGTACGAGTAGCACCCCACCCATCTCCTCTCCCAGGGAGCCCCTGGGCCGAACCCAGAGAGGCACCAGCCCCATGGCCATCATCTTCGGAACGGACTTCTCGGAGCACGCCACCGTGGCCGCGTTCGCCGCGGCCGCGCTCGCCCGCCGCACCGGCGAGCCACTCCATCTGGCGCATGTCCTGGAGTACGGGAGCGCCGGAGGCTCGGACGCCATCCTCGAGGCGATGCGGCGCGAGGCCCAGACTCGGCTGGAGCAGCAGGCCCAGGAGCTGCGCCGGCGCGAGGTGGAGGTGAAGACGCACCTGCTGGACGGCGCCCCGGACGAGGTGCTCGTCGAGCTGGCCTCCCACGTCCACGCCTCCCTGCTCGTCCTGTCCCATCACGGGCAGCGAGCGCCCCGCTGGCGCATTGGCAGCGTGGTGGATCGCGTGGTGCAGGCGGCGCGCTGCCCGGTGCTCGTGCTCAGAGCGCCCCAGCCCCTCGAGGCCTGGGCGCGGGGGGAGCGCTCCCTGCGCCTGCTGCTCGGGCTGAACTTCTCCACGCCCTCGGACGCCGCGGTGGCCTGGGTCCGCCGGATGAGGGCGCTGGGCCCGTGCGAGGTGATCGCCGCCCACCATTATTGGGGCGCGGACGCGCACGCGCGCTACGGCGTCCCCCTCTCCCCGGAGGTGGAGGCGACGCCGGAGGCCGAGCAGGCGCTGCGCCGGGATCTCACGGCGCGCATGGGGGACATGCCCGGCAGCGGCGCCGTCTGGGTGCACCTGGAGCCGGGGCTCGGGCGCCCCTCGGAGGCGCTGGTCAACCTGGCGCGCAAGGAGGCGGTGGATCTGGTGGTGGTGGGCACGCACCAGCGCACCGGGGCGCGCCGGTGGTGGCACGGCTCCGTCTCCCAGAGCGTGCTGCATGACGCGCCCACCTCCATCCTCACCGTCCCCGCCACCGCCACCACCACGCGGGCCATCCCCCACACGCGCCGGGTGCTGGCCCCGACGGATCTCTCCGAGCTGGGCTCCAGCGCCGTGCGCTACGCCTACTCCCTGGCGCCCGCCGGGGGCAGCGTGTACCTGATCCACGTGCTGCCACCGCCCGAGGGCGCGCTGGCGGTGAGCACCGGGTATACCCTGCCCGAGCCCACCTCGCCGAAGGAGCGCGCCGAGCGGGAGCAGCTCACCGCCGAGCTGCGGGCCCTCATCCCCCACGAGGCCGCCGCGCGGGGCATCACCACGCGCATCGAGCTCGTCACCGGCCGCAAGGTCTCCGAGGCCATCTGCCAGGCCGCCGAGCGGCTGGACTGCGACGTCATCTGCCTGGCCACCCATGGGCGCTCGGGGCTGACGCGCGCCCTGGCCGGCTCCGTGGCACAAGAGGTGCTGATGAACGGCACCCGGCCGATCTTCATCGTGCGCCCCCCGCGAGACGAGTGACGGATGAGCTTGAGCCCCCTCCAGGCGATCCAGGACGACGAAGCCCCGACACCTCCCCTCCCCCATGCCTCCGCGGGCGCCCGCTGGAAGCGCTGGGTGCGACCGGGCCTGGCCCTCGTGGGCGTGGCCGCGAGCCTCCTGGTGGCGTGGCTGGGCGTGGACAACCCCCTCATCGCGAGATCCCTCCTGATCGCCGGGGTGTGCCTGACGCTGTGGCTCACCGAGCTGGTGCCGCCCTTCGTCCCCACGCTGCTGCTGCTGGGGGCGACGGCCGCGCTGCTCGGCCCGCTGGAGGCCGGCTACAAGCTGCCCGCGGTGCTGGCGTGGTGCGCGGATCCGGTGCTCGCCCTCTTCCTGGGGGGCTTCACGCTGGAGGTGGCCTCCTCGCGGCACGGGCTGGACGCGGCGGTGGCCCAGCACGTGGTGCGGCTGGCGCGCGGGAGCCGTCGCCTGCTGATGCTGCTCGTCACCGCCGGGGTGGCCTTCCTGTCCATGTGGATGTCGAACATCGCCGCCGCGGCGATGATGCTGGCCTCCCTCCGGCCCCTGCTCCAGGCCTCGAAGAATGACGCGAGCCTGCGGCGGGCCCTGCTGCTGTCCGTGGCGCTCGGGGCGAACTTCGGGGGCATGGCCACGCCCGTGGGCACCGGCCCCAACGCCATCGCCATCTCCGCGGCCAGCCCGTACACCCAGGTGACGTTCGTCAAGTGGATGGCCTTCGCCCTGCCCCTCACCGGGCTGATGCTGGCCGTGGGCTTCCTGCTGCTGGTGGTGGGCTACCGGGTGCGCGGCCGGTTCGAGCTGCCCGCCGCGCCCACGCGGAAGCTGGACACCCGCGCGCATGGGGTGCTCGGCATCTTCGTGGCCTGCGCCGCCCTCTGGCTCACCGAGCCCCTGCACGGCCTGCCCGCCCCGCTGGTGGCGCTGGGGGCCACGGCGGCCCTCTTCGGCACGGGCCTGCTGCGGCGCGAGGATCTCGGGCGGCTGGACTGGTCCACGCTCATCCTCATCGCCGGGGGCATCTCCCTGGGGCGGCTCGTGGAGCGCTCCGGCGTGGTGGCCACGGCGCTGGGGGGGGTGGACTGGAGCGCCTGGCCCCAGGTGGCCCAGGTGGGCCTGCTCGTGAGCCTGGCCGCCGTGCTGTCCGCGCTGATGAGCAACACCGCCACCTCCGCGCTCCTGATCCCCATCGCGGTCCAGCTCTTCCCCTCGGCCTCCATGCCCATCCTCGTGGCCATGGGGTGCTCCTTCGGCGTCCCCTTCGTCATCAGCACCCCGCCCAACGCCATGGTCGTCGGGCAGGGAAGCGTGGACTCGTCGGATCTGCTGCGCCTCGGCCTGCCGCTCATGGCGCTTGGCTGCCTGGTGATCGTCCTCACCGGCCCCTGGGTCCTCCGCTTCTTCGGGCTGCCCTGAGCCGCTGGCACGAGCGTTGAAAGGATCTTCTTCTCCAAACCTCTCTACGGAGCTCCCATGACATCCATCTCCGTCACCGAGTTCGAGACCCGCCTCCAGTGGCAAGGCGAGGAGCGGGCCACCCTCACCACCGAGCAGGCGCCCCCGCTGCCGCTCGGCGGCCTGATCGCCGGCCACCCGGGGCCGGATCGCTGGTCCCCCGAGACGCTCCTGGTGGGCGCCGTGGAGGGCCGCACGCTGCAGCTCTTCCAGGAGCGGGCCCGGGCCGCGGGGCTCGAGCTGCTGTTCTACCAGAGCTCCGCGATGGGCCGGCGCGTGGAAGGCCCCGAGGGGCAGCCCCACTTCACTGACGTCATCGTCCGCCCCCACGTCGCGGTGCGCACCGAGGCGGACGCGGAGCGGGCGCGGCAGATCTTCGAGGAGCTGGGCTCCTGCTGCTTTCCCAGCTCCGTGCTCCAGTTGAAGCCACGCATCGAGCCCGTGGTGGAGATCTGGAGTGACGGGCGGGCGCCGCAGCTCGGGTGCGTGGCCCCTCACAACATCCATGCCACCTCGGGTGGCGACCTGCTAGCGTGAGCCCCATGGCAGCTGAACGCATCCTGGTCGTCGATGATGAGGACAACGCCCGCCGCGCCATCGCCACCATCCTGGGTGAGGAGGGCTATGAAGTCGCGGAGGCCTCCAATGGCATGGACGCGCTGGCGCGCATCTCGGAGTTCTCGCCCGCCGTGGTCCTCTCGGACGTGCGCATGCCGCAGCTGGACGGGCTCAGCCTGTTGAAGAAGGCGCGCGAGCAGGGCTCGGACGCCACCTTCGTGATGATGACGGCCTTCGCCAGCGTGGAGACGGCCGTCGAGGCCATGCGCTCCGGGGCCGACAACTACCTGGTCAAGCCGCTGGACGCGGACGCGGTGCTCGTGATCCTGGGCAAGGCGCTGGAGCAGCGCCGCCTGCGCCAGGAGGCCGAGGCCCTGCGGGACCAGGTCCGCCAGCGCACGCGCTTCCACAACATCATCGGGGACTCCCCCCAGCTCCAGGGCATCTACGACGTGATCCGGCGCGCGGCGGCCACGCGCGCCACCGTGCTCATCCTCGGCGAGTCCGGGACGGGCAAGGAGCTCATCGCCCAGGCGCTGCACCAGGAGTCCCCGCGCAAGGACAAGCCCTTCATCCGCGTGCACTGCGCGGCGCTGTCCGAGAACCTGCTGGAGAGCGAGCTGTTCGGCCATGAGAAGGGCTCCTTCACCGGCGCGGTGGCGCGCAAGGAGGGCCGCTTCGAGCTGGCCGACGGCGGCACGCTCTTCCTGGACGAGATCGGCGAGATCTCCGCCTCCGTGCAGGTGAAGCTGCTGCGCGTGCTCCAGCAGCGCGAGTTCGAGCGCGTGGGCGGCACCCAGACGATCAAGGTGGACGTGCGCATCGTCGCAGCCACCCACCGGGATCTGGCCGCCGAGGTGAAGGCGGGCCGCTTCCGGGAGGATCTCTTCTACCGGCTCAACGTCGTCTCCGTCACCCTGCCGCCGCTGAGGGAGCGCAAGAGCGACATCCCCGCGCTCGTCAGCCACTTCCTGGAGAAGTACAGCGACAGCTACGGCAAGCAGGTGAAGGGGCTGGCGCCAGGGACGCTCCAGGCCCTGCTGGCCCATGACTGGCCCGGCAACATCCGCGAGCTGGAGAACGCCGTGGAGCGCGCGGTGGTGCTGGCCCAGGGCGCGGAGCTGACCACGGACGATCTGCCGCCGGTGCTGAGGGGGCCTCGGCCGGCGGGCTCCTCCTCCAACAACCTGATCCCCGGGGCCTCCATGGCCACCATTGAGCGAGAGGCCATCCTCCGCACACTGGAGATGGTGCAGGGCTCCACCAGCCGCGCCGCGGAGATCCTCGGGATCAGCGTGCGGAAGATCCAGTACCGGATGAAAGAGTACAGCAACGGAAAGACGCCCGCGCCCTCCGAGGAGGAGTCCTCGGAGGAGGCCGCGGCGGAGTAGGAGGGAGTCGTGGGGTTCTGGCTGGAATTCTTGATTGGTTTCTTGGTGATCACCCTGCTCGTCGTGGTGCTGGGGCCCGGGCTGTGGAGCTCGCGCGTCGACTTGAAGAAGTCGGATGAGCCCTCCAAGGACGAGGACTCCAAGCCAGGCAAGCAGGCCTGACGCGGCGCCTCAGGGCCGAGCGCGCGAGGGGAGGATGATCTCGCGCGTCTCGCCGTGCCAGCTCCCATGCCGGAGCAGGGGCAGGACGCTGCCTCGCTCATCCGTCCAGGTGACGGCCGGGGCCCCCATCAGCTCCAGCCTTCGCACCTTCGACGGGGCGCGCGCGAAGGTGGGCCCCCAGGAGAACTCCGCGTCCGGGCCGAGGAGCATCCAGATGCTGCGGGCCTCGTTGTCCTTCGGATCATAGACGACGAGCGTGGCGTGCATCCCGAAGGCCTTCGCGTGCGCCAGGGCGACCGGCACCATGTCCAGGTGCGCGTTGCTGATGTGCAGGGCCAGCACGCCGTGGGGCGCCAGGTGCTGGCGGTAGACGGCGACCGCCTCCTCGGTGAGCAGGTGCACGGGGATGGAGTCCGAGCTGAAGGTGTCCACCGCGAGCACGTCGAAGCCCTGGGGCTCGCCCCGCTCCAGCTCCCGCTCCAGGGAGATCCGCGCATCCCCCTCCACCACCTCCACCCGCGCGGGGCTGTCCGCCAGGTAGCTGAAGTAGCCCCCCTCCCCCCTGGCCAGGGAGATGATCTTCGGGTTGATCTCGTAGAAGCGCACCGAGTCCTCGGCCTGGGCGAGCGCGGCGGTGGAGCCGATGCCCAGCCCCAGCACGCCGATGCGCAGGCCTGGCGGCAGCCCCACGGCCTCGCGCAGGCGGCGGTGCTCGGTGATGGCCAGCCCCAGGCCGCTCTCCAGCGTGAAGTAGGACATGGGCAGGCGCCGACGCGCGGCCTCGGTGTACTGGACACCGTGGGCGATGGCGCCGTGCTTGAGGGTGAACCGGTGCTCGGCCGCCCTGCCCCGCGCCTGCTCCAGCACCTGCACCACGCCGAAGAAGTTTCGTGCCGTCAGCCGCACCTCGCTCCGGAAGTCCGCCACCGCCACTCCCAGCCCCACGATCACGAAGGCCAGGAGGAACATCCGCATCATCCGCCGCAGCCGCTCCAGCGGCTCCTCTCCCGGCGGGCGCGGGAGCATGGTCACCAGCGAGATGAGGCAGCACGCCGCCAGCGCCAGCGGGTACTCCGCGAAGCTGACGAAGAGGCGCGGCGCCACCAGGGTGACGATCAGGCCCCCCAGCACTCCGCCCACAGACACCCAGAGGTAGAAGGCGCTCAGGTGGCGCGGTGCGGGCCGCAGCCGGTACAGCTCGCCATGGCACACCATGCAGCCGGCCAGCAGCGCCCCACCGTACGCCAGGATCTGCAAGCCGAGCGGGGTGTGAGGCCCGGAGAGGACGACGCGCGTCACGCCCGCCACCGCGACGATGAGGAGCAGGGAGAAGAGGGTGCGCGAGTACAGCGCCTCGCGCTCGAAGGCGATGATGAAGGTGAGCAGGTACA
>JAFGNZ010000165.1 GCA_016926755.1 Myxococcaceae bacterium
TCCTTCCCAAGCTGCCAGCGCGCCCTTCACGACGGGCAATGATGCGACCGTGAAAGTGGAAAAGTTATTTCCTCCAGCCTCCTTATGGCGCCTCGGTTTTCTCGGGGCCCAGGTGCCTGGAGGTCGGCTCGGCGCTCTCGATCAGATCAATGTTGAACAGGAAGTTGTCCTGCTGGTTCACGGGGACGCCCTGGCCCAGGAACCTCACCTTGCGGTAGTTGGCGTTGTAGTGGAGGTACGCCCGGGACTGGTGCGCGAAGACCTCGATGCTCTCACCGATGGAGAGGCCCCCCAGGAAAGGGTCCGACGCCGGCTCGTTTGACACCCCGGTGAGCCGCCTGCGCCCCATGAGCCACGGCTTCTCCGCGACGATATCCACCAACTCCACGTCCTGCCGGTGGTCAAACATCTGATCATAGCGGTGTGTGAACCAGGCGACCACCAGCCGGCCAGCGGAGTCATAGGAGAGGGTGGGGAAGTAGTTGACGCCACCGTGGGATAGGATCGTCGGCTGGCTCCAGGTGGCCCCGTCATTGTCCGACCAGGTGAGCAGGATCTCCGGATTCTCGCAGATCATGAGCTGCACCAGCTCGGAGCAGGCATCCCAGACGGCGAAGATGCGCGGCCGCCCGTTTACCAATGCCACCTCGTGCTTGAGGTAGGTGGCGGCCTGGAAGTCGTTTGCCTGGAGAGGGCCCCGGGAGGAGGAGCCCCCGGCAATGGGATCACCCTCCACGGCGATGACGCGGATGGGGCCGAACTCGAGGCTGCCGGCCGGGGCGATGCGCAGCTTGTGGACGAGGAGCGGGGGGCCGGTGAATCTGCTGACCTCACTCCAGGTGACATAGACCCGGCCGTCCGGGCCCATGGTGACATCCGAGAACTGGACGTTGCTCTCGTTGCCGCTGACGCGGATGGGCTCGGAGCAGAACTCCAGCTGACTGTGGCAGCGCACCGCCTGGATGCTGCTCTTGCCCGTGAGCCCGTCGAAGTCCGTGTAGGTGATCCACACGTCCCCATTGGGACCCGCGCTGAGCCACGGCTTGTCCACGACGTGGAGGGGGGCGGCCGCCGCGACGACCCTGCGGATGGGCCAGCACGCCGAGTCCGTCTCGCCGAAGCACGAGGCCAACGTGTTTGCATCGGACAGGTACACGCTGACGGCGTTGAAGCTCGCCGAGGGTTCATTCAAGAGGGGGACGCTCAGCGTTCCCGCATAGAGGTTGCAGGCTGCGTCCATGGCCACCGCGGGATTGCCGCCGCTGGCGAAGCGAGTTCCGCCGTGGAGGATCGGGGGGAGTCGCCCCTCTTGCGCCAGGGAGAATCCGCCATTGGTGGACAGACTCCAGCCAGTGAAGTTCTGCTCCGGATCCAGCAGCCCGCGGTAGTCGTTCGTCCCCCCCAGCACGATTTGAGGGTTGGTGCGGCAGGCGGCGACCGACTCCTCATTCTGGGGCAGCCCGAAGCTGTCGGCGTTGAAGAGCTGGCCTGTTTGCTCCAGCAGCTCCCACGGCTGCGTCGAGGCCTCCGGGCGCAGCCGGGCCCCGTCCTGGCGCACCCGCTCGAGCCGTTGCCGGAAGGCAGCGGGGGCTCGCGCGGGGGCTCGCAGCCAATACTGCAGCACGGCCGCCTGGGACATCCGTGCGAGCGTCTCTTCCTGGAGGTGAAGTGGCTCCTCCCTCGAGCCCGCCTCCGCCGGCAACGCCCCCAGCCCCATGAGCAGAGCGCCCGCCACCCATGCACACGCCACCCTTCGTGGATTCCATGCCAGTCCCTTCACGCTGCCTCCCCCCGGTCTTTCGAGTGATCCGCCAACACGTTGAACGCGTGGCAGGCCGCGACCTCTGCACATGCGGTGCCGAGTGGGGATGAACGGGTTCCATTCCCTGGAAGCGCGGGAGATGTCCACCTCAAGAGAGTGGATGGGGCCGCGGCTCGCCAGCGTGGGCAATCGTCTTCCGTGAGGACGCTCTCTTCGCGGCCGGAGGTGGCCACTCAGAAGCGGCATGGCTTACGGCCCTGTGGGGCACCAGGGCCGCGGCACTCCTGGGCCTCTCGCGCCAGTCCGCCGCACGCAAGAGGCCACAGCTTCAATAGGTGCAGCAGCCATTAGAGCAGCAGGTATCGGTGCCAGGGTGAACGATGAGGTTGGGATGGGAGGAAGGGCACTGCGCGGGCTTGAAGCCCGCGCCGAAGGGCGTCGCGTAGGAGCAGTAGTCGGTATTGCTCATGAAGTCGACGACCAGCCTCTCGTTCACGCCACAGCTCACGGAGAGTATCGTGCATCCGCCCACTGCGGAGCCCTCCTGCGAGGTGAGCTCCTGCTCGAGCTGCTCGCCGCCCTCTTCCTCCACGCCACCGCATGCGAACGACAGGAGCCCCAGGACGAGCGCAGAAGCGAATACTCGATGCATTGCCATTTCATTCTCCTCTTGCAGGTAGAGACGGCGACCAGGGGCGGCCGCCCACTTACAAGGGGTGACTATATCGCAATTTTCGAGCAATATTGAAACCAAATGCGCGCGAGGCGGGCGCGAGCGTCCAGCCACCGGGTGCCGCCGCGCCGCTATTACTTCTGGGAGTCCGCGTAGCGGGTGATGAACTCGACACGGCGGTTGGCCGCGCGCCCGGCGTTGGTGCGGTTGGACTCCACGGGGCGATCCTCACCGAAGCCCCGAGCCTCCATCCGCTCGGGCGCCACGCCCTTCCGTGAGAGGTATTCACGCACCGACTCCGAGCGCCGCTGCGACAGGTTCCGGTTGTACTCGGCCGGGCCCTGGTCGTCCGTGTGGCCCTCGATGCTCACCGAGAGGATCTCCGGGTGCTCGCGGAGCACGCGCGCCACCTGATCCAGCAGCGCGAAGGAGCGGGGCTGGATCGTGGCCTTGTCGAAGTCGAAGTGGACCGTGTCCTTGATCGCGATGCGGTCTGTCTCGATAGTCACCAGCTGCTCCTCCTCGGCCGGGCAGCCCTGGTTGTCGGCGGGGCCCGCCTCGTCCGGGCAGTTGTCCCGCACGTCCTCCACCGTGTCCTCGTCCTTGTCCAGGAAGGGACAGCCGCGCCGCTCCGCGAGGCCCGCCTCCGTGGGGCAGTCATCCGACTCGTCGACGACGCCATCCCCATCCGAGTCCTCCACCGGGCAGCCCCGCAGCTCCACCAGGCCCGGCTCGCTCGGGCACAGGTCCACCTCATCCTCCACGCTGTCGTCGTCCTGGTCCGGGCAGCCCTGGAACCCGGGCAGCCCTGGCATCGTCGGGCAGCGGTCCATCTCGTCCAGGATGCCGTCCCCGTCCGAGTCCCTCGGAGTGGGGCCTGGATCGTAGCTGGCCAGCTCGACGCGCGCGGGCTGCGTGCGGCCATAGGCCATCCCGAACAGCACGCGGAAGTCGGGGGTGCCCGGCGCGGTGCCAAAGCCCAGGCCCGCGAGCCCGTAGGCCTCGACCGTCTCGCTCACCGGCCAGCGCGCTCCCGTCAGGGCCTCCACGGAGAAGCCCTGGCGCTTGAGTGGCACCAGGGTGCTGAGGGCCAGCTCTCCGCGCAGGCCCTGGCCGAGCGAGGAGAGCGCCCCCCCCAGGCGCAGCGCGTGGCCGAGCTCGTCCTGGATGTTCTCGTCCGGCGTCAGCACGGTGCGAGGCCGCAAGAGGACGCCCGCGTCGATCGCCGCGCGCAGCGAGTCGAAGGTGCGGCCCACCATGAGGTTGGGGGTGGCACGCAGCTCCCGAGCGAGCGCCGCGGCGCTGCCCACCGGCGGGCCCGCCTGCAGCCCGAGCGCGAGATCCACCAGATCGTCCTCCCGCTGGGAGAGCAGCTTCATCTGCACGTGGAACAGCGGGGTGCCCGGCGCCACGCCTCCCTCGAGCCCGCCGACGCCGCGGGCCGTCAGATCATCGCCGCGCTGGAAGAGCACCAGGGGCACCTGGGCTCCGAGCTCCAGTCTCCCCCACAGGCCATAGGCCGCGGCCAGGTGCGCCGTGGTCCGGTGCCGCACCACCACGCCCACCTGTCTGCCGTTCTGGAGCAGGACGAGCGGATCCTTCTCGTAGTGGGTGGTGAGCGAGAGGCGGTAGTCGCCATCCGGCAGCAGCTCGCCCGTCCCCAGCAGCAGGGAGCCCTTGCCGCTGGGGTTGAGCTTCAGCAGCTCCAGATCGAACGTGGGCACGCCCTGGAGCTGGGCGGAGGCCGTGGCGGCCACGAGCACCCCGGCCAGCACCACCAGGCCCGGGCGCGCGCGCTTCCTGAGCAGCAGGGACGCGAGCAAGCCCAGCCCCATGAGCGCCAGCGAAGAGGGCCCGCTGCCCGTCGCCGAGCAGCTGCTGCCGCCTCCCATCAGGGCGCGGTCCAGGGAGTCGGGGGAGGGCACGCCCGTGGAGTCCGGCGGCTTGACGCGAAGGACGGTGATGGTCGAGGTGCAGGTGGCGGTGTTCCCTGCCTCGTCCGTCGCCGTGTACTGCACGGGCGTGGTGCCCACCGGGAAGCGGGTCTGCGCGGCGCTGGACACCCGCGCCTGCGAGCACGTGTCCGTGGCCGTGGCGACCCCGGGGGTCACGGAGATCAGCGCCCCCTCGAGGGTCTCGACGACGATGGGCTCGGGACAGACGATGTGGGGGGGCTGCGTGTCGGCCACGACGACGGCGCGAGAGGCCGTCTCCACCGCGCCGGCCGAGTCCGTCGCGGTGTAGCTCACCTGGTAGGAGCCGGGGACCTCCAGGTTCACCGAGCCGGAGGTGGTGACCGACAGGGGGCCCTCGCACGCGTCCTGCGCGGTGGCGCCCGGGTCCGAGTATCTGGCGCCTCGCAGGCACTCCAGCGCCTCGCTGGCCGGGCCCTGGAGGGTCACCGTCGGAAGCACCTCGTCCCTCACCGTGACAGTGCCAGCGCACGAGGCCGACTGGCCCGCCTGATCCGTGCACGTCAGGGTCACCGTCGTGCTGCCGATGGGGTACGCGCCGGACGGGCTCTGCGTGCAGCCCACCAGATCGCCGTCTGGATCGTTGGAGCCGTCGTTGATGTCGGCGGGGACACCGCAGGTGCTCGTCGCGGCCACCGTCACGCTCTTGCAGCGCGCCACCGGCGGCCTGTTGGGGGGCGTGATGTCGGGGATCTTGCAGAAGGAGGAGCAGGCGCCGATGTTGCCGGAGGAGTCACGGGTGCGGCCGTTGTTGATGCCGTCGTCGCACTCCTCGCCCAGGGCCGTGTCGACGAAGCCGTCACCGCACCAGTTGAGGTGGCACGAGAACGAGCACGTCTGAGCCGGGTTCTCCCCTGGATTCGCGAGCCGGCCGTTGAGGCCGTCACCCAGGTCGCACTGCTCGATGGACGGGGAGTGATCCGGGAGGCCGCAGCCAGCGCTGAGCGCCACGGCGCCGCGCGCGACGACGTAGGGCGTGCCAACGAAGGAGGTCTCCAAGTCCGGCGCGACGAAGTAGTCGACATACGGCTGCTGCCCGGGGAGCGGTGCCCCGGAGGAGCTCGTCGCGATGGCCGCGAACGCGAAGGTGTGCTCCGGATAGTGGGTGAACACCGAGCGCGCCGCGCACCCATCGCCGGGCAACTGCCCATCCGAGAGGTTGTCCGAGAGCGTCGCGGGAGACAACTGGAAGAGGTGGCCGGAGGTGGCGCAGCCCGTCACGCCCTGCACCTTGAAGTCGCCGAACGGCTCCAGCAGCGGCACGGGCGTGTTGGCCGGAGCGGCCTGGTACGCACACCCCAGCGAGATGTACATGCCGGTGGTGCGGTGTGGAGAGGGGCCGAGGACGAACCGGATCGCGTTCTCCACCAGCTGGGGGGTGTCGTTGTGGGCCGGGTCCGTGCTGACGATGGCCACGGTCCCATCAACGATGGCGCCCCAGCGGTCACGGGTGTCCACCGCGGCCTGGAACGCGTCCGAGCCACTCGCGCAGGTCGCATCGCCCAGGATGATGGCGCGGTACAACATGAACTGTTCGGCGGTGATCGCTCGCCACTGCGCGGGGCTGACCACGTCAATATGTGTGGCGGGGTCGTGGGCCTTCACCGCCTGGGCCTCGCGGCTGTTGGGCCCGCCGCTGACGCTGCTGTCCAGAATCAGCACCTTGTTGGTGCTGCGGGCCCACTGCGTCGTGGTGCGCGCCTCCGCGGGAGTCGGTTCTGCTTCTGACGTTCGCAGCTCTTCACCGCATGAACTGGCCATCCATGCCATCACCAGCACCGCCCCAAGGCTCTTCAAATTCATGTGGCGAACTCCCCCTGACTCCCGCGTTGATCTGGGATGTCAGGGAGCTATTCACCGTGTGCCTGGGGAGCAAGGAGCCACTCCCGCGTGTGTCCACTCATTGGAGAATCCGGTGCCTCTTTGGGGAAACAAAGTTCCCTTGAGGACCACCGCGGTATGACGGCTTCGCGCTCAGCCTCTGCCGGCTCTGGCTTGCGCTCATTGCCCAGTTGGGCGAGCCTTGCTGCTCCGCCGTGAACCACCCTCGCTACTTCGTTCCCCACGCCTCCACTCCGGCCGAGCCCGTCCGCCCGGACGCCGCCGCGGTGGTGAATGTGGTGGACACATTCCGTCTGGAGGGCGGGTATCTCGGCGAGCAGGAGTGGATCGTCGGCCTCGACGCGGTGGGCCAGCTGCAGGCCGTGCCCGCCACCGAGCGCGGCCTGCTCCCCGCCAGCGCCCAGGCCCAGCTCGCGCACCACGAGGTCACCTCCGGCCGCTGCCCCCGGCGCATCGCCGCGGCCGAGCTCTTCTTCTTCGCGGTGGAGCTCGTGGAGCACCCCGCGGACGCCGAGGGCGTCAATGATCCGGTCTACCTCTACGGGACGCTGATGGGCCCGTGGCCGGGCGCCGTGCTGGAGCGCTTCCCCGGCCAGCTCACCGTGACGCGAGGGGCCGTGCTCGCCGGGCTGGCCCACGGCGCGAGCGACGTCTTCTTCTACGCGCAGGATCCCGAGAGCAAGACGGCGCCGCGCAGCTACCACGCCCTGCTGCCCGGGGATCGCCCCGAGCTCCTCGCCGAGGGCCGGGGCCTGGTGCTGGCCTACCCCGCGGTCCCTCCGGACATGCAGACGCGCAACGCCGCGAATGATCCGCTGGTGGGCCAGATCCTCTACGACGTCCTCTCCCAGCTCCAGGAGGATGCTCGCGAGCATGGCGGTCCGGAGCTCCTCAGCACGATGGAGCTGCCCGTCCCCAGCCGCGTCATGGCCATCGCGGATCTCGAGACGCGCGGCTACGAGGTGAACGGGGACGTGGCCATCCTGCGAAAGCAGCGCGGCGGACTGGTGGGCAAGCTTGCGGGCTTGCTGAGCGCGGAGAAGATCAAGGTCCCGCCGGAGGCCTCGCCTCCCGAGTTCCTCGAGCTGGCGCGCCGCGCGCTCGGAGCCCTCCCCGGGTGGCCCAACGAGGCCGAGCGCGTGCTCCGAGCGCTGTGCCGTCCCGGCAGCGGCACGTCCCCCCTGGGGGGGCTCACCCCTCGCATCTCCATCCCCAACTCCGCCGGTGCTCGGCAACCCATCCCGCCTCGCCCGCCGCCTCCGCCGGCGCGCCCGAGCGACTGGATGAACGACTTCCTGGACGCACACGCTCACACCCAAGGCCCGAAGCCGAAGCTCACGCGCTCGCGCCCGGCCATCCCGGCCATCAAGCCTCGTGCGCCGGCGGCCTCCTCCGCGTCCTCCGCGCCCGAGTGGCTCTCCGACTTTGGACCCAGCCCGCCGCCCGCCGCGCCCGCTCGCCGCGAGCCCGCCGCGGCCGAGCCCGCTCCGAAGAAGAAGCCCGACTGGATGTCAGACTTCGAATAGCGGCCGGCCCATTGCGGCCCCCCTGCGCAGGGCGATAGCGTCTCGCCACTTCCGAAAGGGGAACAATGGGACACGAAAAGCCGGTCGAGCCGTTTTCGGATCTTCACCGTGAGGGAGATCGAGTACGCGCGGTACTCCTGCATGATCCCACTGTCGAAGGCCTGGACATGGCCATCTACATGGATGCGTCAGGCAGCATGCGCGAGGAGTACGAGTACAAGCGGCCGGCTCGAGGCTTCCTGGAGTGGCTGCGCGGCGCGCCGCTGAAGGAGGCGTCGAACCAGGTCGAGCCCCAGGTGCAGTGGATGCTCGAGTACCTGGCGACCAAGGACCGCAACGGCATGCTGCGCGTGGCCTACTGGGCCTGCGGCACCGCCGGACGGGACGTGGAGGTGATCGGCGAGCTGAAGGGTGTGGACGTCAAGCAGTACAAGTTCCCCGGCGCCAAGAAGCTGGGGAACAACACGTGCCTGACGCCGGCGCTGAAGGACTACGTGCGCTACCTGAAGGAGCAGACCACGCAGGGCGCCAGGCGCGGGTGCGCGGTGGTCGTCACCGACGGCCGGCTGAGCGACGCGGACGAGGTGCAGATCTTCTCGGCCGAGGTGGCGCGGGACATCGCCGCCGGCCGCTTGCCGCGGCTCAACTTCGTCCTGGTGGGCGTGGGAAACGACGTCGACGAGCACCAGCTCGAAGAGATCGCCCACACCGAGTACAAGGGCGTGGGCCACCTGTGGTGCCACCGCATCGCCGAGGAGATCAACCAGGTCGCGGAGCTGGTGGCGGTGCTGGTGGACGAGAACATGACCGTCGCCGCCGGCGGCACCATCTACGACGACAAGGGCAAGGTGCTGAAGAGCTACGAGGGCCGGCTGCCCGCGGTGCTCGAGTTCGACGTGCCCGAGGGCGCCAAGAGCTTCACCCTCGAGGTGAACGGCCAGCGCTACACCCAGCCGCTCCCGGACGAGGACGAGCACCACGACGAGGATGAGGAGGACCATCACTGATGGCTGGCCACGAAGTCATCGTTCGGCCTTTCTCGGACGTCCACCGCACGGGCAACAAGGTCGTCGCCACGCTCCTGCATGATCCCACCGTGGAGGGGCTGGATGTGGCCCTCTACATGGATGGCTCGGCGAGCATGGAGGACGAGTACGGCCCGCGAGGCGTGCTCGCCAAGCTGGCGCCGGTGAAGAACCTGGTCGAGCCGCAGATGCAGTGGATGCTCGAGTACCTGGCGAGCAAGGATCGCGACGGCAAGGTGCGGGTGGCCTACTGGGCGACCGGGGATGGGACCCAGATCGAGGTGGTGGGAGATCTCACCGGTCCGCAGGCGAAGGGCTATCGCTTCCCCGGCCCGCGCTTCTACGGGAAGGCCACGGTGATGCTGCCCGTGCTCCGCGACTTCGTGGCTCATCTCAAGCAGCAGATCCAGACCGGCGCCCGGCGCGGGCTGGCGGTGATCATCACCGACTCGCAGCTCTCCGATCCCAATGACGTGATGGCCTACGCCACCCAGGTGGCCAAGGAGATCGCCAACGGCCGCCTCCCCCGGATGAACTTCGTGTTCGTCGGGGTGGGCGACCAGGTGGACGAAGAGCAGATGGAGAAGATCTCCCACGAGAGCTATCCGGGGGTCGGCCACCTGTGGTGCCACCGGATCGCCGACCGCATGGAGGAGATGGCGGAGCTGGTGGCGGTGCTGGTGGACGAGA
>JAFGNZ010000166.1 GCA_016926755.1 Myxococcaceae bacterium
GCGACGCTGGAGACGGGCTACACGGTCAACGTCCCGCTCTTCATCAACGAGGGGGATGTCCTGAAGATCGACACGCGCGACGGGAAGTACCTCACGCGCGTGGCCACGGCGGGCTAGTCCGGGCGTGATGCTCCGGCGGGAGGGGACGCATGGCGACGAAGCGTAGATCAACGCGGGTGGAGGGCGCGCCCACGCCGCCCGGCGGCAGCGGCCGTGATGCGGGGACGACGTCCCTGGACGTGGAGGCGCTGCGGCAGATCGTGGAGCTGCTGGAGGCCTCGGATGTGACGAGGCTGGTGTGGCAGCGGGGCGATGAGCGGCTGTACATCCGGCGTGGCCACGGGCCGGCGCCCACCATCGTCCACGCGGCGCCGGTGAGCCCGTCGGTGAGCCCGGTGGCGGTGCCGGCGGTGGAGTACAGCACGCCCGCGCCCGCGCGCCCCTCGGCGCCCGCCGCGGCGCCCGCGCCCGGCAAGCCGGCGGAGAAGCCCGGCCACGTGATCACCAGCCCGTTCGTGGGGACGTTCTACCGGACGCCCGCTCCGGACCAGCCGCCCTTCGTGGAGGTGGGCTCGGTGGTGAAGAAGGGCCAGGTGCTCTGCATCGTCGAGGCCATGAAGCTGATGAACGAGATCGAGGCCGATCACGCGGGTCGCGTGGCCGAGATCCTGGTGGAGAACGGGCAGCCGGTGGAGTTCGGCCAGGCGCTCTTCCGCATTGAGCCAGCGTAGTCCGCGAGGCCGGCCACGCGCCGGCCTCGGAGGCCGCGAGGAGGGCAGGGCGTGTTCAAGAAGGTGCTGATCGCCAACCGCGGGGAGATCGCCCTGCGGGTCATTCGTGCCTGCCGGGAGCTGGGGATCGCCACGGTGGCGGTGCACTCCACGGCGGACGCCAACGCGCTGCACGTGCGCTTCGCGGACGAGGCGGTGTGCATCGGCCCGCCGCCATCCAAGGAGAGCTACCTCAACGTCCCCCAGCTGCTGTCCGCGGCGGAGATCACCCGGGCGGACGCCATCCACCCTGGGTACGGCTTCCTCTCGGAGAACGCCGAGTTCGCCGAGGTGTGTGAGAACTGCAAGATCCGCTTCATTGGCCCGCGGCCGGAGATGCTGCGGCTGATGGGCAACAAGGTGCGGGCCAAGCAGGCGGCGCGCGAGGCGGGCCTGCCCCTGCTGCCCGGCAGCGCCGGGGTGGTGAGGGATCCGAAGGAGGCGGAGGCGATCGCCCGGGAGGTCGGCTTCCCGGTCATCATCAAGGCGGCGGCGGGTGGCGGTGGCAAGGGGATGAAGATCGTCCGCGAGCCGGGCGCGCTGGCGCAGGCGTTCTCCACGGCGGCGGCGGAGGCGGTGGCCAGCTTCAACAACGGCGATCTCTACATCGAGCGGTACGTGGAGAAGCCGCGCCACATCGAGATCCAGATCGTCGCGGACGAGCACGGCAACATCATCCACCTGGGCGAGCGCGAGTGCTCCGTGCAGCGGCGGCACCAGAAGCTCATCGAGGAGAGCCCCTCGCCGGCGCTCACCCCGGAGCTGCGCGAGAAGATGGGGCGCATCTCCGTCGAGGCGATGAAGCGGCTGCGCTACAACAACGTGGGCACCATCGAGTACCTGCTGGACGAGCACGGCCAGTTCTACTTCATGGAGATGAACACCCGCATCCAGGTGGAGCACCCGGTGACGGAGCTCGTCACGGGGATTGACCTGGTGAGCGAGCAGATCCGGATGGCCTACGGGCACCCCCTGCGCTTCAAGCAGGAGGACATCCAGCTGCGGGGCGCCGCCATCGAGTGCCGGGTGAACGCCGAGGATCCCATCACCTTCGCGCCCTGGCCGGGGCGCATCACCGGCTACAGCGTCCCGGGTGGGTACGGGGTGCGTGTAGACTCCGCTGCGTATGAGAACTACACCGTGCTCCCATACTACGACAGCCTGCTGGCCAAGCTGATCGTCCATGCGGAGGATCGGCCCACGGCGATCCGGCGGATGCAGCGGGCGCTGGGGGAGTACGTGGTGGAGGGGATCCGGACCAATATCCCGTTCCACCGGGCCGCGCTGGCGGAGGAGGCCTTCCAGGAGGGCAACTATGACACCCGGTTCGTGGAGCGGCTGCTGGCCAGCGAGACGGGCTCCCGCCGCCTGAAAAAGGCCATTGAAGAGACCCCCTGAGCCTGCCTGCCTGGGAGGCACTCGCGCAACCCCCTGATCCGTCGTGGGGGGGACCCGGCGATTTCTTGACCGGCAAGAGCTGATTCCGATAGCCTCGGCTCTCCCTCGCTGGATCCCCAAGGACGCAGGAACCCCAAGAAGTTCCAAGGGGTTAGCCCGGTCAGAAGCCCTGCTCGATGGACAAGAACAAGATCATCGAAGCCGCCGCGAAGCTCGTCGCGAAGGGCGCCTACGACAAGGCCATCAAGGAGTACCAGAAGGTCCTGGAGGTTGACGCCAAGGACGTGCGCGTCCTCCAGAAGATGGGCGAGCTGTACCAGAAGAAGAACGACAACGCCCAGGCCGCGCACTACTTCACCAAGGTCGCCGAGAGCTACTCCTCGGATGGCTTCTTCCTGAAGGCCGTCGCGCTCTACAAGCAGGTCCTCAAGCTCAACCC
>JAFGNZ010000167.1 GCA_016926755.1 Myxococcaceae bacterium
CCTCCATCTGCCCCAGCGTCTGTTCCAGTTGCTTGTCCTTGGACAGCAGCACCAACAGCTCGCGCACCTCGTCATCGAAGGCGGTGTCGAAGAGGAAGAGGGTGAGCACCTGGGCGTAGGCCCCGTACCTCTGGGTGGCGGAGATGAGGAAGGAGAAGCGCTTGCGCTGGAGCGCCTGCGCGGCCGGAGCCTCCATGGGCCCCAGCGCGCCGAGCCTCACGGCGTTCCAGTCCTCCAACGCCTCCACCAGCCGGGGCATGTCCACCCGGCGCTGCAACGCGAGGAACTCCGCGGGTGAGGCGCACTGGAAGAAGGGCGCCAGCAGCTCTTCATCCCACCAGGAGGAGTAGTCCGGCCAGCCCTCCGGACTGGCCGCCGCGCGCACGGCCATCTCCTCCGGGCTCACCAGGGCCACGTCAGTGCCCACCACGGGCGGGCCGTGGCGGCGCCGCAGCCGCACTCGCGGTCTCTTCTCCGCGGGAGCGGCTGAGGAGGGAGCTTGAGCCCAGAGGGCACTGGCCGCGGCATCCTCTCGCAACACCGCGGGAGGGCCGTGGGTGTCGCCCGGCCCGGGCGGCGCGGACAGCGTGGCGCAGCCGGTGGTGAACAGGGCGGCGCCCACCAGCAGCGCCCACCACCTTCGCCTCAGCGCCTCAGCGCGCATGGTCCACCCCCAGGCCGAAGGCGGCGAAGGCCACCGGGCGCAACGTCCCGTCCGCCCTCGGGTAGAGCCGCGTGCCGCCCTGGGCCAGCGCGTACAACCTGCTGGCAAAGCGCCAGCGCAGCTCCCCTGAGTACAGGTGGCGCGCCCCCGGCTGGCCCAGGCCCAGCGCCAGCCCATTCACCGCCACCACCATGCGCCGACCGGCCACTTGGAGTGCCATGCGCCCATCCACGTCCACGCGGCCCCAGTCGAACACCTCCGCGCCCAGCGACAGGTACAGGTGGCGTTGCAGAAGCTCGCCCAGCCGCACCCCATCCCAGCCCACCTCCACCTCGCCGTAGGCGGAGAAGCCCTCCGGGAAGAAGGCCTGCTCCACCGGTGGCCCGGAGGTGCCCACCCCACTCCAACGAGAAAGCTCGTAATCCGGCCCGAAGTACCCCTGGCGGAAGCCCCCGTGCTGCCGCCGCACCTCCACCCGTAGCTTCATGTCCAGCGTGGGAGTGAGCGCGTCCGCCCCCACGCCAGCCACCGCTCCCCAGGCGCCTGCCTCGCCCAATCGCTCTCCCCAGCCGCCCAGCACGTGCAGCTCGAAACCCGGGCGCACCACCAGCACCGCCGTGCCATCCACATGCGCCAGCGTCACTGGCGGCGATTCTCCCCCGGCCCTGCCCCAGTCCCGCACCGCCGACAGCCCCAGCGTGTAGCGACCCGGCTCGGGCTGCGCGCCGGTGAAGACATGTGCCAGATCCACCTCGGCTTGCGCCCCCATGAGGCGAGCGCTCAGCACGTCCGAGGCGAACGCCTCCACGTAGAGGGGGCCCAGCCTGCCGGTGAGGAAGGCGCCCGCAGGGTGGTAGTCCGGGTTGGCGCGATTGGAGTAGCGCCGCACGAGGTGCCCGGACAGGAGGCTGTAGCCCTCCAGTGCGCCCACCCACACGCCCACGGGCCAGTTGTCAGATCCCAACTTGAGGCCGCGAACGAGCTGCCCCCAGTCCGAGAGGCTGTCCCAGTCCTCTCGCCGCACGAGTCCCGCGCCGGGCTCTCCACCCCACAGCCGTAACCGCACCGCAGCGCCCACGTTGAGGCCGAACTCCTCACCGCCGTCCACGACCAACGTGGGCTCCACCTGCATGAAGCCCTCCCGCGTCTCGATGCCTCCTCGCGGCAACAGGGCCAGCGTGGTGGCCTCCCCGCGCGTCAGGTAGTGCCACCTCTCGGCCGAGCCACGAGCGGGCGCGGCCTGGGATGGCGCATCCGGACCTTCTGCCTGTGCCAGCAGCAGCAGCAGTAACAGCGCGGGCGTCATGGGGCCCTCCACGGACGGGAGTCTCCTGAATATCCCTCCGCCCTGACAGCCATGGAGCGCCAGAACACCGGACTGGCAGCAGGTCCACCGCGTCCGGCGCGGCGCGTAGCTCAGCCAGAACACCGTGTGCCCCATATCGGGTATCGGGGCGGCGCGAGGCCGCTCCACCGCTTCCCGCCGTGGACTCGGACGTGAGCTTCACCGGGCGCGCAGGGCCTTGAGCTTCGCGATGAACGGATCCGCGGGCAGGGTGTTGAGCACCTCCCCCTTGCGCGCCCAGCCCTTGCGCGCGGTGGCCACCGCGAAGGCCACGTGGTGCAGATCCGAGATCTTGTGCGCGTCCACGCTCACCACCAGCTTCACGCCCCGCTGCACGGCCTGGCGCACGTGCTCGGCCTTGAGATCCAGCCGCGCGGGCGAGCCGTTCACCTCCATCACCACCCCGCGCTCGGCGGCCCGATCCAGCACCTCCTCCATCCGGAACGGGTACGGCTCGCGCTCGTGGATGAGGCGCCCCGTCGGGTGGCCGATGATGTTCAGGCACGGGTTGTCCATGGCGCTCAAAAGGCGCCGGGTCATCTGCTCCTCGTCCATCCCGTGGCGGATGTGGACGGAGCCGATGACCACCTCGAGCCGCTCCAGCACGCTGTCGCGGTAGTCCAGCGCGCCCGTCTCCAGGATGTCCACCTCGATGCCCTTGAGGAGCCGGAAGCCTGGGACGGCCTCATTCACCCGGTCGATCTCCTCCCACTGGCGCTCGAGCTCCTCCTCCTTCAAGCCCCCGGCGTAGACGGCGGCCTGGCTGTGCTCCGTGACGGTGAGGTACTGGAAGCCCAGCGCCTGGGCCGCGCGCGCCATCTCCTCCAGTGAGTTCCTCCCGTCCGACCACGTGCTGTGCGAGTGCACGGCCCCGCGCACGTCCTCCAGGGTGAGCAGATCCTCCGGCAGCCGGCCCTCCAGCGCCGCCTCGATCTCGCCCGAGTCCTCGCGCAGCTCGGGCGGGATGTCCTGCATCCCCAGCAGCTTGTAGAGGTCCGCTTCCTCGCGGATGAGGAGCTTGGTGCCGTCCGCGCGGTGCACCCCCCACTCGGAGATCTTGTAGCCCTTGTCCTGCCCCAGCCCGCGCAGGCGCACGTGGTGGGCCTTGGAGCCGGTGAAGTGGTGCAGCGCGGTGGCGAAGTCCTCGTCCGGCAGCACGCGCAGATCCACCTGGAGATCCCCCTCCGTCATGCGCACCGAGCACTTCGACTCGCCCTTGCCCAGCACCACGGCCACCCCGGGCGCGGTGGCCAGCACGTCCAACACCGGGCCCGCCTCGGGCGCGGAGGCCAGCAGATCCACGTCTCCTACCGTCTCGGCGCGGCGCCGCACGCTGCCCGCCGGGCTCACCCGGACCACGCCCGGCGCCGCCTTGAGCCGCTCCAGCAGGCCCTCGACGGTGGGGAGCACGTCCCCCAGCCGCTTGCGCTTGCCGTGGACGCGCTGGTGCAGGGCGATGCCCTCGAGGATCTTCGCCTCGCTCCTGGCGCCGAAGCCCTTGAGCGCTCGCACTCGGCCCTCGCGGCAGGCCTTCTCCAGGTCCGCGACGCTGCCCACCTTCAGCTCGTTCCAGAGCGCCATCACCTTCTTGGGCCCCAGCTCCGGCAGCTGGAGCATCTCCAGCAGGCCCGGGGGGAACGCGGCCTTGAGCTCCTCGTAGAGGCCGAGCTTCCCGGTGGTGACCAGCTCGGCGATCTTGTCGGCGAGCCCCTGGCCGATCCCTGGCAGCTCGGTCAGGCGGCCCTCCCGTACCAGGGCCCCCAGCTCCTGGGTCATCCCAAGGAGGCGGTCCGCTCCGGTGTCATAGGCGCGGACCTTGAAGGCGTTCTCCCCCTTGAGCTGGAGGAGCAGGGAGATCTCCCGGAGGATCCTGGCGACGGCGGCTTTGTCGAGGGGTGGCGGGCTCACGGGGGAGAAGTTAATGCGAAAGGGGCGAGCGCGCAGGCAAGCTTGGGCGAGAAGGACGCTCGCAGGCTCTCTCGGGGCAGGGTAGAAGGGCGCCCCACGGGGCCAAACCGTCGTCTTAGGAGGAAGAACGAGGCCGATGAAGATCAAGCTGGGACCGGCGGACTTCGCCGAGAAGGAACTGCGCGGCTACGAGGTAGGCAATCGCAACGTGTGCATCGCCAAGATCAACGGGCGCTACAAGGGGCTCGATGACTGGTGCAACCACGCGGGCTGCCTGCTGTCGGGCGGGCGCATCGAGGACAATCTGGTCATCTGCCCCTGCCACGAAGTCGGCTTCGACCTGGACACCGGGAGGAACGAGACCTCTCCTGGGATCGCCGATGACCAGACCATCGTGAAGATCGAGGTGGAGAACGGGGAGCTCGTCATCGACGATCCCCAGGTGAAGTAGCAGGCAGCGCCGTTCGAGAGGGCAGCCATGGCACACGACGGGCACGATCATGAGCATGGGCACGGCCAGGGTGGCCATCAGCACGAGCACCACCATCATTACGCCCACGCGGCGCGCGGGCACGCGCATCACGGGCACTCGCACGCGGAGAAGGAGCACAAGGCGCACGCGCCGGCGCACGTGAGCGTGTTCGTGGTGACGTGCTCGGACAGCCGGGACGAGGCGCGGGACGAGAGCGGGCGAGCGCTGTGCGGCGGGCTGGAGTCCGCGGGGCACACCCTCTGCGGCTACAAGGTGGTGAAGGACGAGCCGGAGGCCATCCGTGCGGCGCTGGCCGAGGCGACGGCCGCGGGGGCTCGGGCCGTGCTCTTCAACGGGGGCACGGGGATCGGCCGGCGGGACACGACGGTGGAGACGCTGCGCGGCCTGTTCGAGAAGGAGCTGCCGGGATTTGGGGAGCTCTTCCGGATGCTCTCGTACGAGCAGATCGGCAGCGCGGCGATGATGTCGCGGGCCACGGCGGGGACGTACCAGGGGATGATCCTCTTCGCGATGCCGGGCTCGCCGCAGGCGGTGAGGCTGGCGCTGGAGAAGCTGATCCTGCCGGAGCTGGGGCACGCGGTGCGCGAGCTGACGCGCTGAGCGCCGCGGGGCCTCTCGCGCCGCCGGGAGCCAGGCCCCCTGGGGATGAACCCAGGAGCCAGGGCCGTTGAGGTGGGGTTGGAGGTCCACGCGTGAGCAGGCGTTCTCGGAGCACGGGGTTGTCGGTGAAGGCGGCCGAGCGCCTGCGCCCGCTGCTGGAGTCCTTCCTGGCGTCGACGGACGCGCGCGCGCGCATCGGGTTTGATCCCGTGGAGTTCCCGCACCGCTACACGGATCCTCGGGACATCGAGGTGAGCGCATTGCTGGCGGCGGCGCTCGCGTACGGGCGGGCGGACTTGTTTCGGCCCAAGGTGGAGGCGCTGCTGCGGCGCATGGGCGCGTCGCCGGCCGCCTCCGTGCGAGGGCTGGACGTGGCGGGAGCGCGCGAGCTGCTGCACGGGTTCGTGTATCGCTTCAACGTGGGCACGGACGTGGCGGTGCTGCTGCTGGGGATGGGGAGGGCGCTGCGCGAGCACGGCAGCCTGGAGGCGCTCTTCGTGCGCGGGTGGGAGGCCCACGGGACGATCCATGGGGCCCTGAGCGACTTCACCGCGGCGCTGCGAGACGTGCCGCTGGGGGAGCTGCGGCGGGCGCTGGGCAAGGAGCGGGGGCTGCACCACCTGCTGCCGTCGCCGCTGGGCTCGGGCGCGGCGAAGCGGCTCAACCTCTACCTGCGGTGGATGGTGCGCGGGCCGGACGCGGTGGACTTCGGTATCTGGAAGCGGGTGCCGGCCTCGGGCCTGGTCATTCCACTGGACACGCACCTCGGGCGCATTGCCCAGCACCTGGGGCTGACGCGGCGCAAGGACCTGAGCTGGCGCACGGCGGAGGAGGTGACGGCCTCGCTGCGGCGGCTCGACGCGGAGGATCCGGTCCGGTACGACTTCGCGCTGTGCCACTACGGCATGAGCGGGGTGTGCCCGGCCCGGCCCGTCCGGGAGAACTGCGCGAGGTGCCTGCTGCTGCCCGCGTGCGGCGTGGGCCCGAGGCTCACGCGATCCCGAGCTTCCTCATCCGATCCTTGAGCGTGTTGAGCGCGATCCCCAGCTCCTGGGCGGCGCGCGTCTTGTTGCCCTGGTGCCGCTCCAGCATGGCCCGGATCTCCGGCTCCGTCAGATCGGCCGGGCGCTTGCGCGCCAGGACTGGCACCGGGATCGTCGAGCCACCCGTCACCTCGGACGAGGTTCCAAACCCCAGCTTGCGCTGGGACAGGTACGCCTTCACCGCCTCCAGGGTGATCATCATCCGCGAAGCGCCGACCCCATCGATCGCTCGCGCGGCCACCTCGCGCGCCACCACGGCCTTCACCGTGGTCTCCAGCTCGCGGATCTGCCCCGGCCAGTCCAGGTGCTGCAGGTGCGCGATGGCGTCGCTGGTGAAGGCGGCGTCGTACTGCTGCTCCGTCTTCAGGCGGTGGAGGAACTCCTCCACGAGGTTCGGGATGTCCTCCCGCCGCTCCTCCAGCGTCGGCAGGATGATCACGTCTCCGGTGGCCAGCCGCTGGGCCAGGTCCGGCCGGAGCCTCGTCTGCTGCAGCGGCATCTTCGAGGCGGAGATCAGCCGGAAGCGCGGCGGGGGCTCGCGTGTGTCCGCGGGCGCGCCCAGCGGCGCCAGGCTCCCCGTGCCCTCCAGGATGTCCACCAGGAAGTCCTGGGCCGGCGGCGGCAGGAACTCCACCTCGTCCAGGAAGAGCGTGCCGCCATTGGCCACGTAGAGCTTGCCCACCCGCGCGAAGGCCGCGCCCGTGAACGCCCCCTTCACGTGCCCCAGCAGCTCGCTCTGCAGCGTGTTCGTGTCCTGAGGCAGGCGGCCGCAGTTGAGGATGACGAAGTTCCCGTCCAGCCGGCTCCGGCTGTGGATCTCCCGGGCCAGGAAGGTCTTCCCCGTCCCGGACTTGCCGAGGATGAAGACGGGCAGCTGGTGGCGCGCGCAGATGTTGACCGAGCGCTCGAGCTGGGCCGCCGCCGCGGAGCCCCCCTGCCGGGGACGGGGCCCCGCCACCAGCCCGGAGGGCACCTCGGCCAGCAGCGTGATGCGGCTGCGGCCATTGCCCAGCAGGATGACGTGGCCCGCCTCGACGACCCAGCCATGCGAGGCGCTCATCACATGGAAGGACTCTCGCTCATCCCCGGAGGCGGGCAGCACCGCGTCCCCCAGGAAGCTGCGGTTGCGCGAGTTGAGATCCCGGTACACCCACCGGTGGTCCTCTCGGAAGGACAGGCGCCCGTGCTGGCGGGACACCGCGTCATTCGCGAACACCACCGTGGACTCCGGGGCTCGCCCGAAGACGTAGGAGCGATCCGGGTACAGCGGGACGATCAAGTCCGGCACCCCCTCGCGCTGCACCCGCAGGGCCTTGGGCTCGCGGTAGGGCAGCGGCGGCAGCGGCGGCAGCAGCTCGCGGGGGATCCGCTCCCGGCGGGTGATCTGCTCGCTCGGGGACTCGGGCAGGAGCTGCACCGGCTGGGGGATGACGGCGGTCCGGCTGAGCGAAGGGCCACCGAGCGGCTCCGCCTCCTGGCTCTGCGCGCCCGCCTCATGCTCCCTCTTCGCCTCTTCGCCGCTCGCCATGAACTCCCCGGGGGCACAGGACTGCCTGTCAGTTCTGACAGCAACTTTGACAGTTTCTCGTCGAGCCTGCCTGTCATTTTACCGTGTCGTTTCTCAAGTTCTTGAAATAACAAGGAGTAGTGCAAGGTGAGGAAACCGGCACGGCTCATGCTTCGACTATCAAGGGGGGGGAGCCCGCTCGTATCTCCGGGCGGGAGGGCCTGCACAGGGAGCGCACGTGTTCACCATCTCGGTGACGTTGAGCGGAACGCGGATCACGACCAAGGGCACGCTGTCCAACCGGGAGGTCTTCGTCGGCCGCTCGAAGAAGTGTCAGCTCATGCTTCGGGACGAGACGGTCTCCGGAATCCACTGCCGGCTGATCGCCATCGAGGGGGGGACCCTCGTGATGGATGAGGGCTCCACCAACGGGACATGGGTCAACGGAGAGCTGGTGACGCAGCCGGTGATGGTGACCATGGACGATGAGCTGCGCATCGGCCCCTATGTGCTGATGGTCCACTCCCTGGTTGGCGGCGCGAACTCGGGGTGCCCGAGGGTGCGCATCGGGCGCCGCGTCGAACAGCAGCTGGCCGCGGCCGGCCCGCTCGCGCCGCGCCCGCTCGTGAAGGAGCCACCCACCAACTTCCGGGTCTCCCAGGTGCAGGTGGTCTGGAGGCTGCTCGGCTTCCGGCAGCCCGCCACCCTGGAGGAGGCCCGCGCCGCGTTCCTGCAGCTCATCCAGGACTACCGGCCGGAGACGATGGCCCGGCTCAGCCCCGAGCTGCAGCTGCTGGCCGAGCAGCGGCTCAGGGAGCTGGAGTTCGCCTGGCAGTACCTCCAGCGGCTGTTCAAGAAGAACCGGGACGCCGCCTGAGGCGGCTCAGGCGAGCCCTTGGCAGGGGCAAGGTAGGAGAGCATCCGGCCCGAGCGGCGATTATGGTGGGGCCGCATGGATGACAGACTGAAGGAGCGGCTGAGCCGGTTCGGGCAGGGCGGGTATGACCGCTCGCTGGCGGGGATGGAGCTGATCGAAGTCGACGGTGGGCGCGCCCGCGTGCGCCTGCCGGTGGGCGAGGCGGTGCAGAACGTCAACGGCGCGCTGCATGGCGGGGCGGTGGCCACGCTGGTGGACGTGGTGGGCACCCTGGCCATCATGAGCGCGGACCGCGAGCACCGCCCCGGCGTCTCCACGGATCTCAACGTGTCCTGGTTCTCGCCCGCGCCGGGGGGCTCCACCGTGCTGGTGGAGGCCGCCGTGCTCAAGGCCGGGAAGACGCTGGCCTTCGTCCAGGTGGACATCCGCCGCGAGAAGGATGGGGGGATGGTGGCGCAGGGCCGGATGACCAAGTTCCTCAGCTGAGCGCCGCATGATCTTCGGCAGACTCCTCTTCATCTCGCTGGTGAACCTGCTCGGCTACCTCGTCCTCAAGCGGCTGTGGCCCGCGCTCGCGAGCGGCTGGCGCCGTCAGGCCTTCCTCGGGCTGGTGCTGCTGTCGCTCCTGGCCTGGGTCCTGCCCGTGGTGCTCGGGTTCGGCTCCCACGGGCAGCTCCCCGTCGTGGGCGCGCCCCTGAGGCTCTTCTCCATCGTGTGGTCCATCGGCGTGGCCATCGTCGTGCTGGGGGGCGCTCCCTTCGCGCTCGTGCGCTGGTGGAGGCAGCGCCGCGCCGCCGCCGCTCCCGCGGGCGTGGCGCCGGACGGGGTGGACCTGGAGCGCAGGAGCCTGCTCGTGAACGCGGGGCGCGCGGTCCCCTTCGTGGCCATGGGGACGAGCTCCGCCGGGGTGGTGAACGGCATCTCGGGCTTCGAGCTCCGCGAGGTGGAGGTGCCCCTGCGCAACCTGCCCGCGGCCCTGGACGGCTTCCGGATTGGCCAGATCACCGACGTCCACGTGGGGCCCTTCATCAGCGCGGACTACCTGCGGGCCGCCGTGGCGGCGATGAACGACGCCGGCGTGCACCTGCAGGTGATGACGGGCGATCTGATCGATGATCTCGAGCAGCTCGACGAGGCGATGGCGGCGCTCGCGGCGTGCGAGGCGCCCCATGGGATGATCGCCGTGCTCGGCAACCACGAGCACTGGCGGGGCCTGGAGCCCATCCTCGAGGGGTATGAGGCGATTGCCAGGCGCGGCGGACCGGTCCGCCTGCTGGTGGACGCGTCGCACGTGCTCGAGCATGCCGGACAGCGCCTGCGCGTGGTGGGCGTCGACTACCCCATGAGCCGGAGCAACCCGCTGGCCAGGGCGCAGCGCATGCGCCACTCGGCGGAGGTGGCGTTCCAGGGGGCCTCGCCCGACGAGCTGGTGCTGTGCCTGTCGCACCACCCCTCCTTCTTTCCGTTCGCGGCCGAGCGGGGGGCCCACCTCACGCTCTCGGGCCACACGCATGGGGGCCAGGTCGCCTTGCTGGGGATGCCCGTGTTCTGGTTCGTCTTCGACTTCATGCTCGGGCGCTACCGAAAGCAGGACAGCCACCTCTATGTCTCGGGAGGCACCGGCCACTGGCTCCCGTTCCGGATCGGCATCCCCACCGAAGTGACGATCCTCACGCTCCGCAAGGCCTGAGGGGCGCTCGCCTCCGGGCCAGCGCACGCCCCCAGCCTCCAGGCGGCAGCATTCGGGCAAGCCCGGCAAAACAAGCCAGGCTTGTGTGAGTGCAAAAATTTTCTTAAACGGCAAGACGTGCAGTAATACTGTCGGAATCCAGCTGCATTAAAGGGGTTCGCTCTACGAGATCCCTGCAGCGGAGGCCATACCCCCACAGTGTGTGGGGGCCACTCCAATGGGGGAGGAGACACATGGCAACGGAGAAGGGAGCGGTCCTCGTGACTGGGGGCAATCGAGGCATCGGGCTCGAGGTCTGCCGGCAGCTGGGACGCAGGGGGATGCGGGTGCTGCTGACGGCCAAGGAGTCGGCCGCGGGGGAGGCGGCCACCGGCGCGCTGCGCTCCGAGGGGCTGGACGTGATCTTCGAGCCGCTGGACGTGGCCTCCCAGGAGAGCATCGACGCGCTGGCCGCGCGGCTGGCCCAGCGCGAGCAGCGGCTCGCGGCGCTCGTCAACAACGCCGCCATCACGCTGGATGGCTTCGGCGCGGACGTGGCCGAGCGCACGAGCGCGGTGAACTTCTTCGGGGCCTGGCGCCTCACGGAGCGCCTGTTGCCGCTGCTCGAGGAGCACGGCCGGCTCGTCATGGTGTCGACCGGCTCGGGGGAGCTGGCGAACCTGCCCCCGGAGATCCGCCGCCGCTTCGATCCGCCGCCCTCGAAGGAGGCGCTGGCGGCGCTGGTGCGCGAGTTCGTCGAGGACGTGCGCAGCGGGCAGTACGCGCGCAAGGGCTGGCCCCGCTCGGCCTACCGGATCTCGAAGGCGGCGCTCAACGCGCTGACGCGCCGGCTGGCCGAGGAGCTGAAGGGGCGCCGGGTGTTGGTGAACGCCGTCTGCCCGGGCTGGGTGCGCACGCGCATGGGGGGCTCCAGCGCGCCGCGCACCGCGGAGCAGGGGGCCGACACCATCGTCTGGGCGGCGCTGCTGCCGCCGGAGGGGCCCACGGGCGTGTTCTTCCGCGATCGGGAGCCGATCGACTGGTAGCGCGGCGGGGCGGGGGGCCTCACACCAGCGCGGAGCTCTCACCGGCCTCGCGCTGGAGGAGCTCGGCCGCCCGCGAGTCCCTGGGCACGCCGAAGCGCTGGCGCGAGCACGCCAGGAGCTGGCCCGCGTAGAGGGTGTCCTCCAGCCCCGCGGAGAGCTGGCCGTGGCGCACCATGAGGCGCGCCCGCTCATCCACCAGCCGGGCGAGGATGCGCGCCTGCTCCGGCGCGGCGAACAGGGCGACGACGGAGCGGGCGTCGAAGCGCGTCAGCGTGTCGAGCTCCATGCCCAGCGTTGCCACGCACGCTTGACGCACGCACTGGAGGCCCTCCTCCAGGGGGGCGCTCTCCCGTGCGCGCGAGAAGGCCGAGGAGAACCGGCCGAGCTCGCGCACGGCATACAGGGCGAAGGCGTGGCGCAGGAGAGGCATGTCCGCAGGACAAACTGCCCCAGCGCCGGGAAATCATCCAGCCCTTCCGCCGGAGCCGGAAGGGCCGGGGGCGCGAGCCGCTCAGGAGATGCCGTCGCGCAGCCGGTTCCAGTCGAAGTTGGCCGCCGGATCGCTCTTGCGGCCCTTGGGCACGGCCACGTCCTTGTGCCCCACGATGTTGTTCATCGGCACCTTGTACTCCTGCTTGAGGTAGCCGGTGAGCTGGGTGAGCGCCTTGTACTGCGCGTCCGTGAAGGGCGTCTTCCCGCTGCCGTCGTTGACGATCTCGATGCCGATGGAGCGGCCGTTCACGTC
>JAFGNZ010000168.1 GCA_016926755.1 Myxococcaceae bacterium
GCCAGGAGGCTGAGGTCCGAGGGATCCATGCGCCCCACTCATTAGCGGATCCCGCCAGAGGACGTGAAGGACAAGAACCTCGGAACAGGGCGCCCGTGCCTGGGGGAGCGCGCTCACCAGAGGCCACGGGCGCAGTGCCTCATGCGGCTGAAACCGAGCGAGCAAGCAACTCGGGTTAACATCGGTACATGCCGACGATCGCCGCGAGCCCCCAGTCGCCTCCCTTGACGTCGGCCCTGGTGGCCACGATCGCACTGCTTGCCCTCTCTCTGCTTTCCGCCTGCGCCACCTCTATAGGCGCCACCCCCTCCAGAAGAGAGCTGGGGCTGTCGCGAAGCACCGGGCCAGGCATGGACCCGGCGGACGCGCCTGCTCTAGCAAGAGCGGCGCAAGCAGCTTGGCGGGAGATGGCTGAACTCAAGGCGTCGCTCGTACCCTGACCCAAGGATTGAAGAATGACCCACCGTACTCCACTCCCTGGATTTGATCGTCTCATCACGGTTTGCCGGCAACATTCGCTTCCCTTGCACCTTGAGCCCCTCGTGAAGACCGCTCCCAAACCCGGAGAGTCCATCCTCGATGAGCCAGTGGACCCTCAACTCGCCGCAGTATATGAGCGCGCCGGTGGAGGAAAGCTCGGCCCCCTCTCTCTCTACTCTCCCGGCACCGAGTGGGATCATCTCATCCCTTGGAACATGCGGCTGAGAGAGAGAGGACCCGACACCATGCACTTCCGCTCCTCGCTCGTCTTCGGTGAGGAGACGGGGTTCGCCCTCTATTTCGCCACGGTCCCCAGGTTGGCTGATGCGCAAGGACTCCAGCCTGTCATCTACCTCCAAGCCATGGATTTCCCATCCGCGGCCCCCGTGGCCTCTTCTGTTGACCGCTTCTTTGACACCTACTCCCGCTATCTCGAACTCATGGTGGTGGACCCGGGGTATGTCCACAACCGCGTTCCAGAGATCCTCTTTCCTTGGGACGTGTCGCTGGGGCGGTCGCCCGGCCGGCTCGGTCGTCGGCACCGCCCCGGCTCATGCCACGAGGGCCGGCTCGCTCGAGGGCTCCGCCAGCGCCATGCGTGGCAGCAGGATGACCCGGGAGCGCTCGCGCGCCCCCGCGCACAGCGGCTGGTGAGCCTCGAGCAGTGCCGGGCCTCGCGTGGCGAGCTTCATCCTCTCCGCCTCCAGCATCATCGAGCCCGAGAGCACGAAGAGGGTCGTCCCCGGCATGATGGAGACCTCCTCGCTCGCCTCCAGCTCCCGGTGCTCACCCTGCAGCGGCAACGCCAGCCGCTTCTTGCGGCCGAGCTGGCTGTAGCTCGGGAGCTCGCGCACCACGTCATCGAAGCGCCTGGCCGCGAACACCCGCCACACCTCCTGCCGCAGGCTGGCGTGGGTCGCCATCACCGGCAGCAGCGCCTCGCGAGGGATTCGCACCAGCACCGAGGCCGTGGCGGTGCGAATGGAGGCGGAGCGGCGCTCTCCCGCGAGCATGGCGATCTCCCCGAACACCGATCCGCTGCCCAGCTCGTCCACCAACTCCTCCTCATGGCCGTTCGGCATGAGCACATAGGCGGCGCCGCGCGCCAGCAGATACAGCCCGTCACAGGAGTCTCCCGCGTGGACGACATACCGGCCAGCGGGCAGCGAGAGCAGCTCGGTGCCCGAGGCCAGGGCCGCCAGCACTCGCTGGTCGAAGTGCGCGAAGGGCGGCGAGGCCTGGAGCAGGCGCATCACCGCGGTGCGCCGGATGCGCGCGGCGCCGGGGAGTCGCTGCACCAGCGCTCGACAGGCCTCCAAGGGGCGGCGCAGCGCACGCTCGCTGACGACGCGGGCCAGGTGCAGCACGCTGTCCGCCGTCAGGGGCACCAACGTCATCAGGCCGTGCCCCTGGGTGTAGCCAGGGTTGGCCTCGACGAAGAAGCGGGCCGCGGGCTTGTCGCAGTGCTGCCAATACTCGCGCTCGGCCTCCGCCTCTCGCGTCCTCCAGCCCACCTTTCTCACCAGCGGGTTGGATGGGTCCACCCTCTCGAGGCTGAACTCGCTGGCCAGGGAGTCCATGAAGGAGAGCACCTCTGGAGGCGTGGCCTGCTCGCGGTGTGGCCACACCGCTCCGAAGTGGTTGGCCAGCAGCATGTAGCTCGAGGGGTGCACCAGCGAGCCCAGGTACCACGCCGTGCGGCGCGGGTTTCGCAGCAGGTAGCTCAGCACCCGCCTCAGCCCGAAGCGCATGGTGATGCTGCCGCCTCGGTAGGCGCGCAGCGAGCCGGCCTCCGCGCGGAACACCGCCGTGGGCTTTCCGCCAAACTCCCGCTCGAAGATGTGCAGGGCGAAGTAGCCGACGATGGAGCCGGCCTCGTTCTTGTGGATCTGGAGCCAGGTGTGCTCCGCCTTCGACTCGACCACGTACTTCGCGAAGGCCTCACGCTCCACTCCGTCGAAGATCTCCTCGTGGACGGCGTAGAGCGCGTCAATGAGCTGGTGACGGGCTTCGGGGGAGAGGGCCTTGGGGACGATGACCTCTGAACGGGCGATGCGAGACATGGGGGCTCCTGGGGGTGACGGTGGGGGATGCCGTCATGGAGCCCAGCTTGGCTGGAGGGGCCGTGCCCCCACAGTGAAGCGGCTCTCAGCAGGAGTGTGAAGTCCTTCACACCCCCGGCACAGGCGAAGACGTCCAAAGTGAACGTGCCGCGCAGCAGCCCGGCCCAATCGTGGACAAGCTGCGCGAGCTGGAGCTAGCTTAGCTCTATGTCCCTTCCGATTGAGATGCTCCACCTCAATCAGGCCGCAAAGCGGCTTCGCCGCTCGGCAGTGCCCCCCCTGTCCGCAAGGATTGTCAGGGTAGTTCTCTTTTGGCTCTTGAGCAGTACCTTGGGGTGCACGCCCCCCAACCCCAATGTCCGGAGACGGCTTCTTCCTGGTGGCGGCATTGAGGTCGACGGGCCACTCGCGGGGCCATTCAAAGACCTGGCGGACCTGGCCGAGAATGCATGCCAACTCATGACCAGCCAACCAGGCGCTTCGACTGGCCGGCATGGCATGGAATACTGCGCGTTGCATTACTATTCCCAGGAGGAGCAGGCATTCTTTCTCAGCTATCTTTCCGACATTGGAGGCAATGCAGCGGGTGGAAAGAAGTTCTGCAAAGTCCCGAGGTCTCTCAATGATCCAAAACACAAGCACGTCATCGTCTTAGGACCTGCCCACACCCATCCGCACAATCGACGCTTCTCGGGCGAGGATCTAAGCCGGAAGAGGCAGTGGACCCCCTTGCGCTTCTTCGACGAGACAACAGGACGCATCTGGGATAGCGATCTACTCGTTTTCTACCGCGAGCCATCAGGGGAGTGTAGCAGCTACAGCTATAATTATTCCTCGCGTATCATCTCAGCCCTGCGCCAAGGGCAATGGCTCCCCATTGGCAAGGCAATGGGAATCTATGGAGAAGTCGAGTTACTTGAGGGACAAGATTGGCTACCTTGAATCAAGAACGTCACGAGGCGCTGTTGTGCGAACTGCAATAAGGCATTTCTCGCTGCTTTTGCTCTCCTGCTCCGGCGCACTGACTGGTTGCGCGTTCTTGGGTTATTACGGCTATTACAAGCATGAGAAACCCGTATGGGCACCACCAGAAGAAGCCGCTCAAGTCGCGTTTCCGAACTCCCTCGATGGAGGCGTGTCACTCTCAGGACCAATGCTGGCGGCCCTGAATGTAGCTATGAAGGATTTCCGTCCTCCAGGCGCCAGAGTGATGACGACCGATCATGATGAGCGCTTATCTCAGTGTCTCTCCCGATGGGATACATTCGACACCTCGGTCCTGAAGGCCGATGACAATCTCTTCTTTGTCCGATTCTTCCCCGACCTCTCACGATGCGGAATCAACGACATCATCCTTGATGCTGGGGCGGTCTATGCCATTGATGGACAAGGCCGTATCCTGGACGTGCAGTAACGTGCGGCGTCGATACGCAAAGCACTCCGGGCCCTCTCCCATGGCGAGGTCCGCGGCCCCCTCGCGCAGCGGGACCGCATCATCGACGGTGACGGGCACGAAGCGCAGGGAGACATTCGGCGCCTCGGCGTGCACCCGCTGGTCCAGCTCGGGGCCCAGCACGGCGAGGACGTGGTCCGTCGCGTACATCACGAAGGTCCGATGCAGCTCTCGCGCGGAGAAGGCCTGCTCTGGCTCCAGCACCTGCGCCGCCTCGGCCACGAGGCTGTGCACCCGAGGCCGCAGGGCCTCCGCGCGAGGCGTGAGGACCATGGCGCGGCCGGCGCGCACCAGCAGCGGATCTCCCAGGCGCTCCCGCATCCGCGCCAGCGCGTGGCTCATCCCAGGCGTCGACAGGCCGAGGCGCCGCGCCGCTTTCGTCACGCTGCCTTCCTGGAGGAGGGCATCGAGGGCTGCCAGGAGGCTGAGGTCCGAGGGATCCATGCGCCCCACTCATTAGCGGATCCCGCCAGAGGACGTGAAGGACAAGAACCTCGGAACA
>JAFGNZ010000169.1 GCA_016926755.1 Myxococcaceae bacterium
CCGTTCCATGTCCGCCACCCTCCACGTTTCAGGTGGCTGGCATCACATCAGCCGGGTCCGACATGGCAGGTAGGCAGTCCACGCTGCACTCCGGGGCGCAGTGGGGCGTGGCGCTGCGCCGGGGAAGCTCCCTCTTGTGCCTACCTGCCTCGGCTCAACACCCTCTAACGGCAGGGAACCATCTGGGCTCCTGTCAGGTCATGCTTGACGATGAGCTTGATGGCGTGACGCCGAATCTCCTCATGTGGTGGCGTCCTGACCTCCCTCCTCCCAGGAGACTTCCTCCGGCTCAACGGTCTCCGACCTCGACGCCTCCGTGGACGCGCACGCAGTCAGCATCACTCCCAGAAGGGCAGCACGCAGAGCAGGGTTCACGCGCATGGCGTGAAGTCTACTGATCGCCCATGCGATCACAGTGTGACGTAGGCCGTTACACCTGCCGACTCGGGGGCCTGGCCAAGTGCCTGGAACTTCAAGGCTTCGGGCTGGTACGTGGCTTGCGATGGCTCAGGCCGCATGCTCGCCGTGTCCTCAGCCCTGACGCTCTTCCTGGCCGCCGCTCCCGCTCCCGAGGGGAGCGCCTGGACGCTCGACCAGGTGGTGGGCGAGGCGTTGGCGAAGAGCCCCGAGGTGGCCGCCGCACGCGCCGAGGAGAAGGGCGTCGAGGGAGCGCTGACGTCGGAGGCCCGGTGGCTGCGCGAGAACCCGGAGCTCGAGCTGGAGTACGGCACCGACGCGGTGACTCAGGAAGAGGGGGAGCGGAGGCTGTCGATCGCGATCAGCCAGACGCTGGAGGTGGCCGGGCAACGGGGTTTGAGGACGGAGCGGGCCGAGGCGGCGCTCGCGGCGGCGCGGGCTCGACGGCGTGGGGTGGAGCTGAGCGTCGCGCGTGAGGTGACAGAGGCGGCGGCGGAGTGGGTGCGCCGAGAGGCGCACGCGAGGCTGGCGGAAGAGGCGCTCGCGGCGGCGCGGACGCTGGAGGAGGCCGCGGCGCGACGCTTCGAGGCAGGGGATGTCCCGGAGCTGGAGCGCAACACGGCGGCGCTGGAGCGGGCGAGGGCCGAGGCTCGAGCCGCGCTCGCTCGCGCGGAGGCTGCTTCCGCTCGTGCGTCGCTGAACCGCTTCTTCGGGCGGCTGGCCACCGCGCCTCTGAAGCTCGAGCTGGGGGCCGCGCCTGTCCCCGAGGTGCCACGGGCAGAGCCGCCGGTGCTGGAGGCCGCGCGCTCCGAGGCCGAGGTGGCTCGGGCGGAGGTGGAGCTGCTGCGCCGCGAGCGCTTCCCGGATCCCACCGTGAGCCTCGGCTACGAGCGGGAGACCCGGCCGGAGGAGCACGCGACGGGCTCCGATCTCCACACCGCCTCGCTGCTGGTGGCGCGCCTCTCCGTGCCGCTGCCGCTGTGGGACCGCAACCAGGGGGAGCTCGCGGAGGCCAGGGCGCGGCGCGCGGCGCGAGAGGCGGAGCGTGAGGGGCGGGAGCGCGAGGTGGAGGCCGAGCGGGTGTCGGCGCGCGAAGCCTACGAGGCCGCCCGAGCCGCGGAGGCCGCGCTCACCGCGACGTTGCCCGGGGCCGAGCGCAACCTGTCCCTCGTCCAGCGCGCCTACGAGGCAGGAGAGCTGGGCCTGGACGCGCTCCTGCTCGCGAGGGACCGGGCCTACGCCGCGCGCGGGGAGGCCATCGACGCCGCCTCCGCGCTCGTCCGTGCACGCGCCGCGCTCCTGCATGCCGCTGGCCGACTGCCCACGGGAGGAGCTCCGAGATGAGGCGCCTGTCCTGTCTGCTGCTCTGGCTCCTGTCCGCACCGGCCCTGGCCCACGGAGGCGAGGACCATGGCGACGCACGCCCTCCCGTGGCCTCCACGCAAGGCGAGCTCCATGCCCTGGGCGCCACCGGAGAGGTCTTCGAGGTGGTGCTCAAGCACCCCGCGCACGGGGAGGGCGGGAAGACGCCGCTGCGCGTGTTCGTCGCGGAGGTGGACACCAACGCGCCGGTCTCGGGCGCGCAGGTGGAGCTGACGCTCACCGGCCCCACCACGCAGGCCTTGGCGCCGAGGATGGACTCGCCCGGCGTGTACCTGACCGAGGCGGACCTGCCCGTGGGCGCCGAGTTCGCCGCCGTCATCACTGTCACCCGAGGTGAGCGGGTGGATGTGCTCTCGCTCGGGAGCGTGCACCTGGAGGCCGAGGAGATCTCCGCGGCGCGTGGCGCTGGCGCATCGGCAGGGTGGCTCCTCGGGGTGGTGGGCCTCGTGGGAGTCCTGGGGCTCGTGGCCTGGGGCATGACTCGATGGATGCGGAGGGTGACGCCGTGACGCGTTGGAGCGGGTGGGGAGCGGCGGTGCTGCTCGTGGCGGCCGTGGCCTGGGGGCACGGGGAAGAGGATCATGGCGCTCCTGTCGCCACTCCCGTGGCGTCGGGCCCGGCCTTCTCCCTCCCCAAGGAGACCCAGTTCCTGCTGGAGATCCGCACCGAGCGCGCCCAGGTCCGCTCGCTGGAGGCGCGCCTCGTCGCTCCTGGCAAGGTCGTCCCGCGGACGGATCGCTACGCGCAGGTGTCCTCGCCCGTCCCTGGCATCGTCACGGCCTCGGGGGGCAACGTGCCGCTGGTGGGCCAGCGGGTGAAGAAGGGGCAGGTGCTCGCCACCGTTCAGCAGAGCCTCTCCGCCTCCGAGGCCACGGGCCTCTCCACCGGGCTCATCCAGGCCGAGGCGGAGGCCACCCGCGCCCAGGCCGCGCTGGAGCAGGCCCGGAGAGACCTGGCGCGGCTCGAGTCGCTGGAAGGCGTGGTCGCCGAGAAGGAGGTGCAGCAGGCCGCGCTCGCCGTGCGCACCGCGGAGGAGGAGCTGAGCCGTGCCCGCGCCGCGCGCGAGGTGCTGGCCGGGGCGCGCCAGGGGCAGGGCACCGCGCGCTTCAGCCTCACCGCGCCCATGGACGGGGTGCTCGTGGAGGCGCGCGCCACGGTGGGGGAGCAGGTGGATCCCTCGCGTCCGCTCTTCACGGTGCTGGACGCCGCCATCGTCTGGGTGGAGGCGCGCGTCTTCGAGAATGACGTGGCGCGAGTCGAGGCGGCCACGGGGGCGCTCGTGCACAGCGAGGCCTACGAGGGGCAGCACTTCCCCGCGCGCCTCTACCACGTGGGGCAGGTGGTGGACGAAGCCACCCGCAGCGTCCGCGTCCTCTTCGAGCTGGACAACCGCGAGGGCCGCCTGCGTCCCGGGATGTTCGTGGAGGTGGCGATCGGCGCGGGAGGGCGAGCGCAGCGGCTCGCCGTGCCCGAGGCGGCCGTGGTGGAGGAGGAGGGCCGTGCCTTCCTCTTCGTCCACACCGCGCCCGAGGCCTTCGAGCGGCGCGAGGTGGTGCTCGGTGTCCGGGATGGCGACTGGCGGGCGGTGCGCCAGGGGTTGAAGGAAGGCGAGCGCGTGGTGGTGCGGGGCGCCGCGACGCTCCAGGCCGCCAGGGGAGGGCGCTAGTGGATCACGTCATCCTCTTCTCCCTGCGGCACCGGCTCTTCGTCGTCCTGGCGGCGGTGGCGGTGCTCCTCTACGGAGGGTGGATCATCACCCGGCTGCCGGTGGACGTGTTCCCGGACCTCAACCGGCCCACGGTCACGGTGATGACGGAGGCCGGCGGGCTGTCTCCGGAGGAGGTGGAGACGCTCGTCACGCGGCCCGTCGAGGTGGCGATGAACGGGGCGCCGGGCGTGCGGCGCGTGCGCTCCTCGTCCGGCGTGGGCCTGTCCGTGGTCTACGTGGAGTTCGACTGGGGGACGGACATCTACCTGGATCGGCAGCTCGTGGCCGAGCGCCTCCAGGTGGCGCGGGAGGCGCTGCCGCGCGAGGTGGTGCCGCACCTGGCCCCCATCTCCTCCATCATGGGGGAGCTCCTCCTGCTGGGGGTGCAGAGCGAGGGGGATCGCAGCTCGCCGCTGGAGGTGCGCGCGCTGGCCGACTGGGTCATCCGCCAGCGCCTGCTGACGATCCCGGGCCTGGCGCAGGTGACGGTGATGGGCGGCGGGGTGAAGCAGCTCCAGGTGCTGGTGGATCCGGAGAAGCTGCTGGCCTTCGGGCTCACCCTGGAGGAGGTGGAGCGGGCGGCGGGGCTGGCGCAGGGCAACACCACGGGCGGCTTCGTCACCCGCGGGGGGCGCGAGTACCTGGTGCGCAACCTGGCGCGGAGCGCCTCCGTGGAGGAGCTGGCGGGCACGGTGGTGGCCGTGCGCGAGGGGGTGCCCGTGCGGCTCTCCCAGGTGGCCGAGGTGAAGGCCGGCCCGGCGGTGAAGCGCGGAGACGGGGGGATGAACGGGAGGCCCGCGGTCATCCTCGCGGTGCAGAAGCAGCCGGGCGCGAGCACGCTGGCGCTCACCGAGCAGGTGGAGGCGGCGGTGGCGGAGCTGAGGGGCACGCTGCCGGAGGACATCCACATCGCGACGCTCTTCGAGCAGGCGGACTTCATCGAGGCCGCGATTGGCAACGTGGTGGAGGCGCTGCGGGACGGCGCCATCCTGGTGGTGGTGGTGCTGTTCCTCTTCCTGGCCAACCTGCGCACCACGGCCATCACGCTCACGGCCATCCCGCTCTCCTTCGTCATCACGGCGCTGGTGATGGACGCCTTCGGCCTCTCCATCAACACGCTCACCCTGGGCGGGCTGGCGGTGGCCATCGGCGAGCTGGTGGACGACGCCATCGTGGACGTGGAGAACGTCTACCGGCGGCTCAAGGAGAACCGGCAGCGGGAGCGGCCGGAGCCCGCGCTGCGCGTCATCTACCGCGCGTCCTCCGAGGTGCGCGGCTCCATCATCTTCGCCACCCTCATCGTGGTGCTCGTCTTCCTTCCGCTGTTCGCCATGGGCGGCATCGAGGGCCGCCTGTTCGCGCCGCTGGGCGTGGCGTACATCGTCTCCATCCTCGCCTCGCTGCTGGTGTCCCTCACGGTGACGCCGGTGCTGTGCGCGTACCTGCTGCCCAGGGCGCGCTTCCTGGAGCACGGCGACAGCGCGCTGGTGCGAGCCCTGAAGCAGCGGGCGCGACGGCTCTATGAGGTGTCCCTGGCGCACCCGGGCGCGGTGATGGCGGGTGCGGCCGTGCTGGTGCTGGCGGCGGCGGCCACGGTCCCCTTCCTGGGGCGCACCTTCCTGCCGCCGTTCAACGAGGGCACCGCCACGGTGAACGTGGTGGCTTCGCCGGGCACCTCGCTGGAGGAGTCCAACCGCCTGGGCCGGCTCGCCGAGCGCCTCATCATCTCCGTGCCCGAGGTGCGCACCGTGGGCCGGCGCACCGGCCGCGCCGAGCAGGACGAGCACGCCGAGGGCGTCCACTACTCGGAGCTGGACGTGGACTTCAAGGAGGGAGGGCGCCCGCGTCCGGAGGTGCTCGCGGACCTGCGCGCCCGGCTCTCGCAGCTGCCGGGCGTGTCCGTGTCCGTGGGCCAGCCCATCTCGCACCGGCTGGATCACCTGCTCTCGGGCATCCGCGCGCAGGTGGCGGTGAAGCTCTTCGGGCAGGAGCTGGACGTGCTGCGCGCCAAGGCGGAGGAGGTGCGCCAGGCGATGGCGGAGGTGCCCGGGATCGTCGACCTGCAGGTGGAGCAGCAGACGCTCATTCCGCAGCTGCAGCTCCGGCTCAAGCGCGAGGAGGCGGCGCGGCTGGGCGTGCAGCCGGGCGCCATGGCCGAGCAGCTCGAGAAGGCCTTCAACGGCGTGGTGGTGGGGCAGGTGCTGGAGGGGCAGCGGACCTTCGACGTGCTGGTGCGCTACGACGAAGCCGCCCGCGTGAGCGCGGACACCTTCCGCCGGGCGCTGGTGGACACACCCTCGGGAGCGCGCGTGCCGGTGGCGGCGATCGCGGAGGTGGTGGAGACGCGGGGGCCCAACCTCATCAACCATGATCACCTCCAGCGGCGCGTGGTGGTGATGGCCAACGTGGCGGAGCGGGACTTGGGAGGCACGGTGGAGGAGGTGCGCGCCCGCGTCGCCGAGCGCGTGAAGCTGCCCACGGGGTACACCCTGGCCTATGAGGGCCAGTTCGAGAGCCAGCAGTCGGCCACGCGCCTCATCGCGCTGCTGTCGCTGGTGTCGCTGGTGGGGATGTTCCTGGTGCTGTACGCGCACTTCCGCTCGGCGCGGCTGGTGCTCCAGGTGATGCTCAACATCCCGCTGGCGCTGGTGGGCAGCGTGGCGGCGGTGCTGTTGACGGACCGCACGCTGTCGGTGGCGACGCTGGTGGGCTTCATCACCCTGTGCGGCATCGCCAGCCGCAACACCATCATGATGATCTCGCACTACCTCCACCTGGTGGAGCTGGAGGGGGAGCGCTTCAGCCGGGAGATGGTGGTGCGCGGCTCGCTGGAGCGGCTGGTGCCGGTGATGATGACGGCGCTCACGGCGGGCCTGGCGCTGGTGCCGCTGGCGCTGGCCGCGGGCGAGCCGGGCAAGGAGCTCCTCCACCCGGTGGCGACGGTCATCCTTGGGGGGCTGATCAGCTCGACCCTCCTGGACATGGTCGTCACCCCGGCGGTGTTCTACCGGTTCGGCCGTCCGGCTTTGGAGAAGTACCTGGCGCGCAAGAAGGCTGCTCGCGAGGAGGAGGACCAGGCGCTGGCTCCCTCGGCGGAGGGCGGCCTGGCGGGAAAGGCTTGAGGAGACTCATGCAGGCGAATGTTCTGGAGGGCCACATGAAGCGCTGGCTGGGATGGGTGGTGATCGCCGGGCTGCTGGCCGCGTGCGACAAGAAGCCGGAGGCTCCGGCCGCGAGCACGACAGCGCCCGCGGAGACGCAGGCCGCGGTGAGGAAGCCCCATGGCGCGGAGCCACACGCGCACGCCACTCCTCATGGTGGGCAAGTGGAGGACACGCCTCGCGGACACCTGGAGCTGGTGGCCACGCGCGATGGGAGCTACCGCGTCTACCTGTTGGGTGAGGACCTGAAGGTGCGTCCGACCGAGGGCGCCAGCGGCTCCATCAAGGTGGCGAAGGGTGGCTATCCCGAGGTGGCGCTCGCTCCCGCGGGAGACCACCTGGCGGGCCAGGGGCCCGCGCATACGGATGACCATCTCGCCATGGTGGTGACGGTGGTGCAGGGGGGAAAGCCGGAGACGGCGCGCTTCAGCGCGCACCTGGAGGCTGAAGGCCACGGCGCTGCCCCGGCAGGAGGCTTGAAAGAGCATGACCACACGCCGCTGCAGGGCGGCATCGTGGCCATGAGCGGCGACATGCACCTCGAGGTGCTCTCCCTGCGCTCGGGCGAGGTGCGCGTCTGGGTGACGGACGCCTTCCGCAAGCCGGTGCCGATCGCGGGGATGAAGGGCAGGGTGGAGGCTGGAGGGCAGAGCGTGCCGCTGGCCCCGGAGCCGGGAGGCCAGTTCCTGGCGGCGACGCTTTCCGCCTCGGAGCAGGAGCGCGAGACGACCGTGCACCTGCCCATGCCGGGAGATCCCGAGTACTTCATCACCTTCCTGCTGACGCCCAAGGATGCCCAGGCGGTGGAGCCACCCGCCGCTCCGGCCTCGGCGCCAGAGGCCGAGGCGAAGGCAGTCCAGGAGGTGACCATCACCGTGGCGGGCGGCTACGAGCCCAGCGAGGTGAAGCTGAAGAAGGGCGTGCCAGCCCGGCTGCGCTTCATCCGCAAGGACACCGGCGGGTGCTCGGAGGAGCTGCTCATCCCGGACTTCGGCGTGAAGCAGACGCTCGCGGGGCTCAGCGAGACGGTGGTGGAGTTCACCCCGGACAAGCCAGGCACCTTCCCCTTCACGTGCGGCATGCGGATGCTGAAGGGACAGCTCGTCGTGAACTGATTCGCTCTGGCTCCCATCAAGCTGCTCGGGGACCTCATGCTGAGATCGCGTCGTTCCTGCGATCCTCACTCCCATTCGCGATCGTGCCGGAGTGGGAGTCCGCGTGCACGTACGCACGTCACCTGGGACTTCAAGGCCGGCGGCTGACGCCTTCCGGGCTCAGGGGTGCAGCACGCAGCTGCCCACCACCTCGCCGCTCCACTTGGCGCGCATCGCGGCCTTGAACTCCGCGAGCGGGAAGGCGTGAGACACGTGCGGCCGCAGCTTGCCCTCCTCGAACCAGCGCATCAGCGCCTCCAGCCGCGGCGGCCGGAGCGAGGGATCGTTCACCGTGGCGATGAACGTCGGGCAGCCCAGCACCTCCAGGCCCTTCATCATGATCAGGTTGGTGGGCAGTGGGTTGGCGTTGGGCGCGCCGCGCTGCCCCTTGCCGCGGGCCACGAAGGGCGTCGCCGCCCAGCCGACGATGAGGTACCGCGCGCCGAACTTCACGCAGCGCAGGCTCTCGACGGAGATCTCCCCGCCCACGCCGTCGTACACCACGTCGACGCCCTCGCCGCCGGTGAGTGCCTTCACCTGCTCCTTGAGCGGCCCGGCGCCGGTGGTGACGACGTGGTCGGCGCCCTGGGCGCGCACCACCTCCAGCTTGGCGGCGCTGCGGCCGGTGGCGATGACGCGCGCGCCGAGCAGCTTGGCGAGCTGCACCGCGGCCAGGCCCGTGGCGCCCGACGCGCCGTGCACCAGCACTGTCTCGCCGGCCTTCAGCCGGCCGCGCGTCACCAGGCAGTGGTACGCCGTCTCGTAGTTGCCGAGCAGGTTGCAGGCCTCGTCGAAGGACATCCGCCCGGGGATGCGCCGCACCGCCTCCACCGGCGCCACCGCGTAGGAGGCGAAGCCGCCCCACCGCTGGTACTCGCCCAGCGAGCGCGGCCCGGCCAGAAAGCCGTCCACCAGCACCTCGTCGCCGGGCGCCACGCCCGTGGCCTCCGGGCCGGCCCAGGCCACCACGCCGGCGTACTCCAGCCCCGGGCAGTAGGGAGGCTTCGCCAGGTGCTGGTACTGGCCGCTGGTCATCAGCAGGTCCACCCACCCCACGGAGGCGCTCTTGATGGCCACCACCACGTCGCGCGCGTCGAGGGAGGACGGCTCCGGCGGCGGCATCGGCTCCAGCGTCATGAACGTGTCGATGGCCTCCGGTGGCGTCTCGGCGAACTCGGAGACGACGACTCTCTGGCCCGGCGGCAGCGGCGCGCTCATGGGCGCGACCGTAGCTCACCCCGGAGGACGCCGCCTCGAGCCGGGTTGGCGCCAGGAACGTGATATTCAGGCTTATCTCGTTTCTTGCGGACTGCCTCGACCCGATCCCTCGGGAAGTTCACCGTGCCTCGCGTGGAGGCGATGAGAACTCACGCCGACTCGCGGTGCTCCCGGAGGATCTGACTCAGCAGCCGGAGCATCTGCTGCACATCGAAGGGCTTCTCGAGCCAGCCGTTGGGGACCGTCTCCAGGAACTCGCGCGCACGGGGTGTGAAGGCGCCCCCCGTCATGAACACGAAGCGCGCGGCGAGTCCGGGCTTCAGCTCGCGCACGCGCTCGTAGACGTCCATGCCCGAGATGTCCGGCATCATCAGGTCGCAGAAGACGACATCGAACGGCCCGGCGGACAGCAGCCGCTCCAGGGCCTCCTGCCCGCTCTCCACCACCGCCACCGTGTGCTGCCCGCCGATCATCCGGGCGAGCGCGCGCCCGACCCCTGGCTCGTCATCGATCACCAGGATGCGGCCCGTGAGGCTCATCACGGGCCCCGCCGGAACCTGGAAGGACGGCGTGACCGCCGGGGCCACCGGGATCAGGACGGTGAAGGTGGAGCCGCGCCCCACCTCGCTTTGGACGGTGAGTTCGCCACCGAGGCCCTTGATGATGCCGTGGCAGATGGAGAGCCCCAGCCCCGTCCCCGCGCCCACGGGCTTGGTGGTGAAGAACGGATCGAAGATGCGCGGCAGCACCTCGGGCGAGATGCCTACGCCGGTGTCCCTCACCTCCACGGCCACCATGCCGGAGGCGTCGGGGCGGACCCGGACGGCGATCTCGTTCCCCTGGGCATTGCCCTCGGGGATGGCCTGCGCGGCGTTCACCAGGAGGTTGAGGAAGACCTGCCCCAGCCGCGCGGCGTCGCCGTACACGGCGGGCACGGGCTCATAGTGCTTGAGGAAGCGCGCCCGCGAGCGAAGCTCGTTGAGGGACATCTTGATGGAGAAGTCGAGCACCTCCCGTACCTCCACCGCTGTCCGCTGCTCCTCGCCCTGGCGCGAGAACATCTTCAGATCTCTCACGATGGTGCGCACCCGCTCGGCGCCCGCGTGCGCCTCCGTGAGCATCTCCCCCACCTCCTTCAAGAGGGGGGCCCATCCCCGCTTCTCGACGAGCGCGGGCACCTCCTGCTCCAGCTCCTGGGCGAGCCGCGCGACCTCTTCGCCGGCCAGGGAGAGGTTGCTCAGCACGTAGGTGAGCGGGTTGTTGATCTCATGCCCGACGCCTGCGGCCAGAGTGCCCATCATCACCATGCGATCGGCCTGCAGCAGCTGTGCCTGGGCCTGCTTGCGCTCGGTGATGTCGCGCCCCATCACCAGCACGGACGGCGCTCCGTCGAACTCGATCGCCAGCGCCACGGTCTCGCCATAGAACCAGGAGCCATCGCTCCGGACGAAGCGCAGCTCCTGGGGCGGAGCTGTCTTGCCGCTCGCGATGGCGCGCTGGGCGCGCTGGCGGATCATCTCCACATCGTCAGGGTGGGCGACATCCAGGAAGTGCCGGCCAATCAGATCACTCGCCCGCTCGTAGCGGAGCGCCGCGAGCATGGAGGGGTTGACGTAGACATAGCGCTGGTTGCGGTGGACGCAGACGGTCTCCGGCGCGTTCTCGATGATCTTGCGGAAGGTCTGCTCGGAGCGCTGCAGGGCCTCCTGGGTGCGCTTGCTCTCGGTGATGTCCTTGAACACGTAGAACCAGCCGAGCTCCGCGCCGTGCGGATCTCTCATGAGCGTGGAGTATCGCTGGAGGGTCCTCCCGCTCGTGAGCACCACCTCGTCCTCCTTCGACTTGAGCGAGGCGCCCTCGCCGGGGAGGGTGTACAGCCGCAGGAAGGCCTCCGAGTCGGCTACGTGGGGCAGGCACTGCTGGATCACCGTCTCGTGGAGGCACGCTCCCTGGCGGCAGGGCTCCTCCAGCGGCGCGATGTTCCAGAGCTGGAAGAACTGGTGGTTGGCGTAGAGGACCCTGCGAGAGTGGGCGTCCACGAGGTAGAGGCCGAGCAGAAGGTCATCGCTCATGCGCCAAGGCTGGGCTGCGTGCAGCGCCAGCGCCTCGAGCGGTCGAGCCGAGCAATACAGCACACCGTCACTTGACGAGGCGCTCACACTCCAGGACAGCCACGGGGAGCTCCCGTCCTGGCACCGCCAGCGGCAGGTGAAGTCGGCCTGAGCATCCCGGCCCTTCAGCGCATGCAGCCGGGTCTCCACGGCGGGGAGGTCCGCTGGGTCCACGAAGGCGGCATACGGCTGGGTCTCCAAGGCCTCCGGCGGCCAGCCCAGCACTCGGCTCCAGGAGGCGTTGGCCCGGAGGATCCGCCCCTTCGAGTCGAGTACGAGGAGCAGCTCCGCGGAGAGCTCGAAGAAGCGCTGGGCCCAAGGCTCCATCTACAGGGTCTCCTGGCTCCCAGGGGGCTGATCTCCGGCGGGCCGGGTCATCGGAGAATCAAGGAGTAAAGTGCCATGCCTGCGGTGTGCCTCTCAAGTGTCCGTTAGTGCATCAAGGAATGGCCCCGCAGAGCAAGGAGTGGCCGACCTGGGGAGCGATGAGGCCCCTCCTTATGGAGGAGGCTTGTCCCGTGCCAGGTCGGCCACTCCTTGCTCGACTTGTTCCGAGGTTCTTGTCCTTCACGTCCTCTGGCGGGATCCGCTAATGAGTGGGGCGCATGGATCCCTCGGACCTCAGCCTCCTGGC
>JAFGNZ010000170.1 GCA_016926755.1 Myxococcaceae bacterium
CGCGAGCTCATCATCAGCGGCGGCTTCAACATCTACCCGCGCGAGGTGGAGGAGGTGCTCGCCACGCACCCGGCGGTGGCCGAGGTGGCGGTGCTCGGCCTGCCGGATCCGGACTTCGGCGAGCAGGTGGTGGCCGTGGTGGTGCCCGCCGCCGGCCAGCCCGCAGACGCGCAGGCCCTGGTGGACTGGTGCCGGGACCGGCTGGCCAGCTTCAAGAAGCCCCGCCGGGTGGAGTTCCTGGCCGCGCTGCCGCGCAACGCGCTGGGCAAGGTGCAGAAGCACCTGCTCCGCGAGCGGCTGGGCCCCCACTGAAGGGAGGGCGGCTCAGTCGGAGAGGGGGCCGCCCGGGTTGGCGCGGAAGAGCGTGTCGCGGTAGTGGGCGAGCTCGGCGATGCTCGCGCGGATGTCCGCCAGCGCCGTGTGCCCGGACACGCCCTTGCGCGGCTCCGGCGCGCCCGGGTACCACGCCCGCGCCAGCACCTTCAGGCTCGTCACGTCCACCATCCGGTAGTGGAGGTAGCGCTCCAGCAGCGGCATGTGCCGGATGAGGAACCGCCGGTCCGTGTGGATGGAGTTCCCGCAGAGGATGCCCTCTCCCAGCGGGCAGTACTCCGCCACCAGCGCCGTCACCTCCCGCTCCGCCACCCGCTGCGAGACGGGTGAGGCGCGGATGCGCCCCAGCAGCCCGTTCTTCGTGTGCATCTCCCGCACCACCGGCTCCATCCTCAGCAGCACCTCCTCCGGCTGCCAGATGACGCGCTCGATCTCCGCCACGGGCCGCAGGTCCGGCCCGGTGATGATGACGCCGATCTCGATGATGGCGCAGGTGTCCGGATCCAGCCCGGTCATCTCGAGGTCCAGCCAGACGAAGCGCGGTTCAGTATCAGTCATGAGGAGCAGACCCTACCACCAGGCGCCGGGCCTCGGCTCACATCCACTCGGTGCTCGTGCCCGCCTCCAGCACCTCCCGGCCCGGCCTGAGCTCTCGCGCCCGATCCAGCAGCTGTCGCAGCTCGATGTCCGGCAGCTCGCGGAAGTCGTCATACGCGTGCTCCACCGCGAGCAGCGCCCACACCGGATGGAGGCACAGCACCTCGTCGGCCTCGAGCCGCAGCCGCTCCAGCTCCTCCATCGCCCCTACCGGCGCCGCCAGCACCAGCTGCCGCGGCTGCTGCCGCCGCAGCCCCCTGAGCGCCGCATACACCGAGAGCGCCCCCGCGGCGATCCCCTCCACCACGAGCACCGCCGTGCCTGCTCCCGCCTCCATCCGGGGGTGGCCCCCGCGCAGCCGCTGCGCCTCGAGCGCCACCTGGCCCGCCTCCGCGTCCATCCCCCGCGTCAGCTCCGTGGCGGGGGCGGACGTGGCGCGGACGACCTGGGCGCTCACGAAGAACCCGTTGCCCTCCGCGACCGCCCCCATCCTCGCCCCGCGCTCCCCTGGAACCTCCACCTCCCGCGCCACCCAGAGCTCCAGGGGGGCTCCCAGCGCCCGCGCCACCTCATACCCCAGGCGAACCCCGCCACCGTTCAGTCCGAAGAGCCGTGTCTCGTGGCCTCGGTAGGGCAACAACAGCGTCGCCAGTCTCCGGCCCGCGTCCGCCCGGTCTCGAAAGCGCATGTGGTACCTCCCCGAAGCCGCCCCTCACCTCGTACGACGTCTCCTCAAGGAAAAGCACGCGATCGGCGCGTTGCGTCAAAGGAGGGGCCGACAGCCACCCTGGTCGCATGCCTCACGACGGGGCGAGCCACGGGCCTTGCTGGCAACACTCCAATGGCGCCCTTGGGCAGGGAGCGCTGGGCTTGCCGGCCTGCCAGGCGTGCACACCTTCTCAGAAATGTAGATCCTCAGCGCCCCCCGGGTCCCGCCATGAGCTCCTCCTTCGCTGGTCCGGTCACGTCCGCCATTGAGTTGGCGCCGGAAAACAGAGCCTCCGAAGTGGCGAAGGCACGCCCGCTTCAGGAGCCGAGCGGTACCCGCGGGCCCGGCCTGGCCCCCGCCGCTGCCGAGGCCGCGCTGGAGGAGCTGCACGTGCGGCTCTCCTCTCACCCCTTCTGGGACAACCGCCTGCTCCAGGCCTGCCGCCGCAACGTGCTCACGCTGGAGGACTACGCGCTCGTCTTCTCGCAGTACGCCCTGCTCACGCGCTCGACGGCGCGCTTCGTCCACGCGCTGCTGGCGCAGTGTGACAGCGAGAAGTGGTGCACGCGGCTGACGCAGGCGCTCTGGGAGGAGGTGGGGGCCCCGCCGGTGGAGAAGCGACCCGCCACGCTCTTCCGCCGCTTCCTGCGGGACGGGCTGGGCGTGGATGCCGAGTCCATCCGCTTCCTGGACACCACCCGCTACTTCGTGCGCGAGTGTCTGGACGGGTGCCTGCGCTCACCGCCGTGCGCGGCCAGCGCCTTCATCGCGCTGGGGCTGGAGGCCCCCGTTCCGCGGCTGTACAGCATCTTCGTGGGCGGGCTGACGCAGGCCGGCGTGCCCGAGCGACACCTGTCCTTCTTCTACCGGAAGATGGAGGGGGAGCACGCGCGCATCCGCACCCTCGAGGAGCTGGTGCTCTCCCACGCGTCAGCGCCGGGCTGGCTCGCGCTGAGCCAGGACGCGATGGAGCGGGCGCTGGAGCTGCAGGGCGGCTTCCTCGAGCGCCTGTTCGAGGCCGCGCAACAACGGCGGCTGGCCCCGCTGCTGGAGCGCATCCAGGCGCGGCGGCCGCTGGCCACAGAGCAGCCGGATCCGCGCACCCTCCACCTGGGAGATCTGTCCCGCCTGGTGCCCTTCTACCGCCACGCGCACGAGCAGCGCGGGATCGACTGCACCGTGGATCGGGTGCCCTTCCCCGCCGAGGTGCTGGAGACGAACATGGTGCGCGTGGCGCCGGGCCACCGCGGCGAGCCCCGCGAGCACGCGCACGAGGTGCTGCTCGTCGTCCTCTCGGGCGCCGGCAAGGTGCAGGTGCGCGGCACGGCGGTGGACGTGAAGCCCGGCGACGCCGTCTTCGTCCCGCGCTGGGCCTGGCACCAGGCCCACTGCACCGGCCCGGAGCCGCTGGCGCTGCTGACGGTGACGGACCACGGCCTCACGCGCCGCGCCCACGAGGAAGAGCTGCTGCGCGCCGCGCGGCTCAAGCGCTCCACCGGCGTGGACCTCTGAAGCCAGAGGCGCATCGGTCTGTCCTCGAGTGACATGGAGAGGTAGTCTGCGCGGCCATGTCCGAGACCTTGCTGACACAGGATATCGAGGGTGTCCGCACCCTCACCTTCAACCGCCCCGAGAAGAAGAACGCCTTCACCCACGCGATGTACGAGGCCGCCACGGAGGCCCTGCTCCGGGCTGGCCTGGATGCCACGGTGCGCGTGGTGATGCTCACCGGCGCCGGAGGTACCTTCACCGCGGGCAACGACATCGGCGACTTCCTGGAGCAGCCGCCCACCGGGGAGGACAGCGCGGTGTTCCGCTTCCTGCGCGCGCTGGTGAACTTCGACAAGCCGGTGGTGGCCGCGGTGGATGGCGCGGCGGTGGGCATTGGCACCACGATGCTGCTGCACTGCGACTACGTGGTGGCCACCGAGCGCGCGCGCTTCGTCATGCCCTTCATCAACCTGGGCGTGTGCGCCGAGGGCGCCTCGAGCCTGCTGGTGCCGCGCAACGCGGGCATGGCGCTGGCCTCGGAGTTGCTGATGTTCGGCGATCCGTTCGACGCGGCCACCGCGCAGCGCGCCGGCTTCGTCACCCGCGTGGTGCCGGACGCCCAGCTCCAGGAGGTGGCGAGCGAGCGCGCCCGCACCCTGGCCTCCAAGCCCGTGGAGGCGCTGAAGGTGACGAAGCGCCTGCTGCGCGAGCCGCTGCGCGCCGAGGTGAACGCCACCCTCCGCCGCGAGGGCGCCGAGTTCCTCAAGCGGCTCAACTCCGACGAGGCGCGCGAGGCCTTCATCGCCTTCATGAGCCGCAAGAAGTAGGCCGCCCCTCGGAGCCCGGGCTGTCCTCATGGGACTGAGCCCCGGGCTCAGCCGAGCCCTTCGTGGAAGTCCACCAGCTCCGCCCACTCCGGGTGGTCAATGAATGGGTTGCGGTTGCCCTGGCTCTCGAAGATGGCCTCGTTGCGGTGCTGCTCGTAGAGGGAGGGCGGATTCTCCTGGTGCCAGTTCATCAGCACCGCGAGCCGGCTCTCCTCGTACTCGGTGGAGGTGCGGTTGATCTCCCCCGGGTAGCGCAGCAGGAAGTAGAACGTGGCACGCGCCACCGCCCCCTTTCCGCTCGTGGGCTCGAACTTGTTGGCCACCCGCTTGCCGCACTCCTCGCGCACCGCCTCCTCGAAGTCCGGGAAGTCGAAGTACGGCGTGTTGCCTCGGAAGCTGTTGCAGTTGGACTCGCACGCGAACAGGTGGTGGAGATCTCCCCGCATGGGCTCTCGCTTGCCGAACCAGGACTGCGGCACCACGTGCTCGCAGTTGAAGGGCAGCGCCGCCTCCAGCAGGTCCATCTCCGCCGCCATCGCCTCGGCGCCCAGGGAGCTCTCGATCGCCAGCAGCTCGCGGAAGCGCTCGCCGCGGAGCTGGTCGATGCGCGCGTCCTCGCGGATGAAGTCCTCCGGGTCGAACTCCTTGCTGGAGTAGATGCTCCGCAGCAACCCGTCCGGGTGCAGGTCCACCCAGGGATAGACCTGGCGCATCGGCGCATAGCGCGGCCGCGTGTGGTGGGTGCCGCGCACGAGCTCGCTGAGCAGCGCGAAGTCCAGCTCCTCGCCGAGCTCCGCGTAATAGAGCTCCTGCGCCCTGCGGGCCGCCGCCTCGTCGAAGTACGGCCGGCGCCGCGCCCGCTCCAGCTCCGCGAGCGCCTCCTCCAGCTCCGGCTGTGCCTGCGCTCCCTGCTCGGGCCTCTGCCGCCGCGCCTGGATCTTCCGCGAAGGCGTGATGAGGCGCGGCTGCACGACAGTGAGCTGCTGGGGAGCGCCACCGTCCGCCAGCCCCACCTGGATGCTCAGGCGCAGCGGCACCGTCACCGTGGCGCCCCCGGCCTCGACTTCCACCTCGTCAGGCTCCTGCTCCCGCCCCGCTCCCACCGCTCCGTCCGCGACAGCGCCATCCTCCCCCCGGCCCGCCAGCTCCTTGCGGCCATTCCCCCGCGTCTTCGCCCCCGTGCGCTGAGCCGGGAGCCTCTGGGAGACGGTGCGCGGCCGCGCCTTGCCCGCGGTGCGAGCCATGGAGCCGATCAGGTCCGCGAGCAGCCGGGCGGCGTCGCTGGAGAGGGACTGGGCGCGCAGGTGCCGCACCAGGCTGCTCACCCGCGTGCCCTCGTTGGCCTTCCACGCGAGCAGCGCGGGATCCATGCCGGCCTCCCAGATCTCCCCCTCCACCGTGAGGAGCTGCCCTTCCGGCGTCCGCTTCGGCACGCCCATGTGGTGGAGCGCCACCACCTCCCACTGATCGTTATAGACGGGAGAGCCCGAGGAGCCCGGCGCGGTGTCCGTCTCGTAGTGGCAGAAGTTGTCGAGCAGATCGACGATCTGGTTCTCCCGGATGGCGATCTGCTTCGGCTCGCCGTTGGGGTGCTGGATGATGTTCACGTACTCGCCGAGCAGCACCTTGCCCTCCGCCTCGATGAGCCGGTTGAAGCCGAACTCGCTCAGGGGCATGCCGTTGACGGACTCCTGCTTCACCGCCACCAGCGTGTAGTCGAGCGCCTTGTCCGTGACGAAGAAGCTCGCCGGATCCAGCGTGAAGATGACGGAGGGGAGCGCCGCCCCATCCAGCCCCGACTGGTAGTTGAACTCGATCTGGCTGTGGCTGGCCTCCACCGCGCTGCGCAGCACATGGTTGTTGGTGAGCATCAGCCGGGGCGACACCAGGAAGCCCGTGCCATAGCCCGCCAGCCGCCCGCGCGAGTCCCCGATGCGCACCCGCCCCACCGTGCGCGACACCTTCAGCCCCCGCTCCAGGAAGCACACGCTGGTCAGATCGCTGCGCCCCAGCACCCGCTCGTACACCAGCTTCGCGGGCTCGGCGGTGCTCGGGACGATGCGCGTGAGCACCCGCGCCGTGTCGGCCACCAGCCTGCCCTCCGCGCCCTCGATGCCGAGCCGCCGCAGCCGCGCCTGGACGCGCTTCGGGCTGTCCACCTCCAGCGGCGTCATCCCCTCGTCATCCAGCTTGTGCATCAGGTCGCCGCGCTCGCGGCTCCGCCCCCGATAGCGCCTCTCGGCCTGCTCGATCTGGTCGTGGACACGCTGGAACCACGTGTCGCCAGCACGGGGCTCCGGCCGGGACTTCGGGGTGAAGGTGGCCCTCTCGAGCCGCTCCCCGTGCCCATCCCCCCGCTGCACTTCGCCACCGAACGTCTGAGAGATCCCCTCGTCCTTCCCTGGCCGCGAGGTCTCCTCCTTCTTCACATACGCCATGACGCCCTCCAGGACTGGAGCTCGACAGAGCTCACCACCCGATGGAGTGCCGAGCTCAGGGATGTGATGGAGGCCTAGAAGTCGACGCGCAGGAGGGGGACGTAGGGAGCGACGGCCTGCGCGGTCATGTCCTCGCGCGCCGAGTCCGCCGTCGTGGTGAGGGCAGGCAGCGGGCCCGTGCGGGCCACCGCCCCTGGCAGCATGTTCAGCTGCCAGCCGTCCTCCGTCATCCGCAGCGGACGTCATGCTGGCAGTCATGGCTCGCGACCTCTTCGCTTGAAAACACCCGAGGAGGCAGGGGGGGTTCCCGATGGCGGGCAGGCCGTGCTCCACGCGGGAGGGCCCGGCTTCATTCCCACCGCGCTCCCGAGGCGTCGCGCGCGCCCCGGGAGCGAGCGTCCTCGCTACTTGGGCGCCGGCGCCTTCACGGGCCCCTTGTTGAGGAAGGCGTCGATGCTGGCGCTCTGGGCCGCCTGCTGGGCGATGCACAGGTCCACGTCCTCCAGCACCTGGGACAGGATGCGCGGCCCCGCGGGCGTGCGCGCGTTGCGCTCGGTGAAGAAGTTCACCACGTCCTTGCGGTGCTCCGCGTCACAGTACGCGCCGCCCACCCGCGCCAGGTTGCCGGCGAACTCCTCGGGGATCCGCGCCTCGATCGCGTCGTAGTTCTCCTTCACGAAGGCGTACACCACGTCACGCGTCTCCGGAGCCTGCGAGGGGCCATACATCACCCACATCACCTCGCGCACATCGTTGGCGGGGTCCAGCACCATCTGGAGCGTCTGCCGCACCAACTGGGGATCCCTGACGCTGGCCAGGCCGCCGATCAGCTGCTGGCGAACCTTGCGCTCCTTCTCCGTCTTCAAGGCGGCCTGGAACTTCGGAGCGAACTCCGCGCCCGCGTTCGCCGCGGTGATGGCCAGCACGGGGAACACCACCTCCGGCGCCACCGCGCCGCGGTTCTCCAGCCACTTGCCCGTCAGCTTCTTCGCCTCCGCGACGAGCTTCGGGTCCTTGCCCACCCGGCCGACCATGTCCAGGAGCCGTGGGCGCAGCAGGCGTGTGTCCTCGTCCTCGCCCGGGCGCGGGCTGAAGCCGAGCCTCCGGGCGCGCGGCCCATAGGTGTCCCGCACGAAGCGGGCATAGTCGGCGCGGCCCGCCTCGGACAGGAAGCGGTGGTCCACCACCTCCAGCAGCTCCAGCGAGGCGCTGAACACCAGCCGGTCCGGATCATCAGCGAAGCGGGCGGCCAGCGCGAGCGCATCACCGGCCTGCAGCGCCCCCGCCTTGGCCAGCGCGGACGCATCCCCGAGCAGCGCCACGCGCTCGGTGCGCGTCAGCCGCTTGTCCGCCACCGTCAGCAGCTTGCGCAGCGCCTCGCCGGACACCTCCGCCCGGTAGTAGCCCGCGCCCTCCGCGTTCGGGAAGAGCCAGTCCGGGCAGGACTTCGCCTCGGGCAGCGGCAGCTCCGCGCGCTCCTGCTCCAGCACCGTGCAGGCCCGGCCCGTCGTGGCGCCCACGCCGTAGCGCACGCACAGCGGCACGCCCCACGTGCGCGCCGCCTCGCCCTGGGAGCCCACGGGCAGGTAACGGCGCTGGGAGAGCGCCACCTTCGGCACCTTGGCGGAGCAGTCCAGGGTGGCGGTGATGATGGGAGCGCCGCCCTGATCCAGGAAGGTGCTCAGCACCTTGCCCACGTCCTGGCCGGCCTCGGCCGAGAGGGCCGCCAGGAAGTCCTGCGCCGTGGCGTTGCCGCCCGCGTGCTTGCGCAGGTAGCGCTGGATGCCGCGGCGGAACACCTCCCGGCCCAACCACTCCTCCGTCATGGCCAGCACCGCGGAGCCCTTGCCGTAGGTGATGCCGTCGAAGGCGCTGCGGATGTCACCGGCGTGCTCGATGGGCTGGCGGATGCGCCGCGCCGTCACCATGCTGTCGGTGTCCAGGGCGAACGAGCGATACTGCACCCGCTGCACCGGCGCGTCCCACGAGGGCTGCCAGCCCTCCACGATACGCGGGGTGATCCACGTGGCGAAGGACTCGTTGAGCCACAGGTCATCCCACCAGGCCAGGGTGACGAGGTTGCCGAACCACTGGTGCCCCAGCTCGTGCACCTGCGTCCCGGCGAAGCCGCGCTGGCGCCCGGGGGTGTCCTCCGCCGGCTTGGACAGCAGCAGCTCGGAGTTGAAGGTGACGAGGCCCGGGTGCTCCATGGCGCCGCCGAAGAGCGGCACGGCGATGGTGTCCAGCTTCTCGTACGGGTAGGGGATGTCGAAGTAGTCCTCGAGCCGCGCGAGGATCTCCGGCGTCACCTTGGCGGCGTAGGCGGCCTCGGCGGCCCGGCCCTTGGGGGTGATGATGCGCGTGGGCACCTTGTTGCGGCCCGAGGGGCCGACGTCCACGAACTCGAACGGGCCCACGCCGAAGGCGATGAGGTAGCTGGGCAGCGGCTGCGTGCGCGCGAAGCGGTAGGTGCGGCCGCCGTCGGCCCGGGCCTGCTCGGAGAGCGCCGGCGTGTTCGTCACCGCCACGTTGCCCGCGGGCACGTGGAGGGTGAGCTGCCAGGGCACCTTGAAGCTCGGCTCGTCGAAGCAGGGGAAGACGCGCCGGGCGCCGGTGGGCTCGAACTGGGTGAAGATATACCAATCCCCGCGCTCCTGGGCGCGGAAGGCGCCCTCCAGCTCGCGGGTGGAGGCGACGCCCTCATAGGTGATGCGCAGGCTCGCCGGGCCCTTGGCCAGCGGGCGCGCGAGCGTGAAGCCGATCACCTCGTTGGCCCCCGGCGCTGGCGTCACCGCGATGGCCGCGCCTCCTTGGGTCAGGCTCGCCTCCTTCACCGTGAGCGCCTTGCCGTTCAGCCAGAGGACGGAGGTGGGCTCGGCCACCTCGATCGCGAGCTCCGCCACGCCCTGGAAGGTGTCGGCCGAGGGGTCCATGGTGAGCTCCACCGTGTAGCCCGTGGGGCGGACGGTGGTGGGCAGGCGCAGCGGCGGCGGCGTGGGCGCGGCGGCCGGGGGCGCGGCGGCCTGTGCAGGCGCGGGCCGCGGCGCGGGAGTCTCGGAGTCAGGGACAGCCTGACGGGCTCCGCAGGCGCTCAGCACGCCCGCGAGGAGAAAGGAGGAGAGGGGTAGAAGGCGCATGGGGCGCGGTCTACCTCAGTCCAGGCGAGCAGGGGAGCGACTTCGCGAGCACGGCCTTGCCGGCCCGGCCGCTTCGGTGTTCAGTGCGCCGCCGTGTCCTCGCCTGCCTCCGTGCCAGCTCCTGTCGTCCACCCCATCCGGCTGACATCCGCGCACCTGCGCCGCGTCATCGGCGAGCCGCCCGGTCCACTCACCGGCTTCCTGGCCAACCTCGCGCTGAGCTGGGTGGCGGGCCTCAGGCATGGCTCGCGGGAGCGCCTGGCGCGCTTCCTGGGCGGGCTGGCCTACACGCTGCGCATCCGGCGACGCGTCGCGTTGGAGAACCTGGCGCAGGCGCTGCCGGAGCGCTCGGAGGCCGAGCGGCACGCCATCACCCGGGGCGCGTACATCACGATGGCGCGCGCGGTGCTGGAGGCGCTGGCGGACGAGCACCGGATGCCTCCGGGGTGGGAGCAGGAGGAAGTCATCGGCGGCGAGGCGTGGCGGGCGCTGCAGGCGCACCTGGCCACGGGCAAGGGCGCGCTGCTGGTGACGGGGCACTTCGGCAACTGGGAGCTGCTGGGGGAGGTCCTCATCCACCGGGGCGTGCCGCTCAACGCGCTGGTGCGTCCGCTCAAGGGGGCGCTGAACATGCGCATCGCGGAGAACCGCGTGCGCGCGGGTGCGGGGCTCATCTACCCCCGCGGCGCCGTGCAGGAGACGGTGGACGCGATCAACCGCGGCGAGAGCGTGTACATGCTGTTGGATCAGGCCATCCCGAGCAAGGGCGTCTTCGTGCCGTTCTTCGGGCGGCTGGCGTCCACCACGCCGGCGATGGCGGTGGCGGCGCAGCGCACCGGGGTGCCGGCCTGGGTGGTGATGGGCGTGCGTGACGGGGTGCGGCTGCGCGTGCACATCGAGGGCCCCATCCCTCCGCCAACGCCCGAAGAGGGAAAGGATCCCATCACGGAGCACACCGCGCGCGTCACCGCGGCGCTGGAGCGCGTCATCCGCCAATACCCGGAGCAGTGGCTGTGGCTGCACCGCCGCTGGAAGTACGCGCCGCCCTCCTCCTCTTCTGGCGCATGAGCTCGCTCGGGGGCTCGCTCAGTCCACCACCACGCGCCGCAGGTGCGCGCCCAGCCGGGTCACCACCTCATAGTGGATCGTCTGCGCCCAGCCAGCCAGCGCCTCGGCGGACACCTGCTCGTCGCCCTCGTGCCCCAGCAGCGTCGCCGTCACCGGCCGCTCGTCCGACGTGACTCGCGTCACGTCCACGATGAGGTGGTTCATCATCACGCGCCCCAGCACCGGACAGCGCCGTCCGTTCACCAGCACGTGCGCCTTGCCCGACACCAGCCGCGGATACCCGTCGTAATACCCCACCGGCAGCACCGCGATGCGCGTGGGCTCCGAGCACCGGTACGTGCACCCATAGCCCACGTAGCTGCCCTCCGGCAGCCACTTCACCACCTGGCTCCGGCACCGCCAGGAGAGCACCGGCCGCAGCGTGGGCAGCTCGCCCAGCACCAGCCTCGCCGACAGCCGCGTCTCCGGCGAGGGCCATAGCCCATATAAGGAGATCCCCACCCGCAGCGAGTCGTAGCGCGCGCGCGGCAGCACCAGGCTCGCGGCGCTCGCGGCGATGTGGCGCTGCGGCGACCGCGCCGGTGAGAGCTGCTCCACCAGCCGCGCCACCCCCACCTCGAAGGCCTCGAGCTGCGCCAGCGCGTACCCCTGCTCCGTCACATCCTCCGTGTTGGAGAAGTGGCTGAGCACCCCCGCCAGCTCGAACACCTCCCGCTCCTGGGCCAGGAAGGCCGTGTCGCGCGGGAGCTGCTCCAGCGTGAAGCCCTCGCGCCCCAGCCCCGTGTCAATGTGGACGTGCACCCGCAGCGGGCGCTCCAGCCGTGCCGCGCGAAGCGCCGCCCCCACCTCCCTCCACGAGAGGTCCGCCACCACCGCGTCCACACCCTCGCGCGCCAGCGCCACCGCCTCGTCCGAGCCGATGGGCCCCATGACGAGCACCTGCCGTGCCCCCAGGCCCCGCTCCCGCTCGAAGGCGCGCACCGCCAGCGCGTCCTGCGGGGTGATGAGGTAGAGCACGTCCGCCAGCGGGTGCACCAGCGGCAGCACCTCGCGGAAGCCATGCCCGTACGCGTTGCCCTTGAGCACCACCCCCAGCATGCGCCGAGGCCCACCCGTGGAGGCCTCCAGCGCGCGGAAGACCTCCACGTTGTGCCGCAGGGCCGACGCGCTCAGCTCCAGCCAGGATGCGTGGGCTGGAAAGCCTCCGCTCGTGCCGCCGTGCTCCACGTTCACCTCCTCGGGGTCTACCGTGTCCCGCTGCCCGCACCGCGCGGGCTCCCCGCTCTTACCAGCAACGCGAGTGCCAAGGCCCCCTGCCCCACCTCCCCCCCACCTGCCCGCGCGCCGGGCAGGCAGGTAACATCTCCCGCGGGTGAGTGCACGGGGAGACACGCTGGCAGGTCAGGCCCTCACCCCCGCGAACTCCCCGTGCGACAGGGACGAGGCTGATGCGGACGCTGTTCATCGGAGACGTGCACGGGTGTGCCGAGGAGCTGGACGCGCTGCTGAAGGAGTGCGGCTGGCGGCCAGGCGAGCGCGTGGTGCTCGTGGGGGACCTGGTGGCCAAGGGCCCCGACTCGGCCGGCGTGGTGCGGCGGGCGCGAGAGCTGGGCCTGCTGGCCGTGCGCGGCAACCATGACGAGCACGTGCTCCGCTGGCACCAGGGCCACGCCAGGCCGGGCAAGAAGCTCAAGCCCGAGCACCAGGAGGTGCTCGACACGCTCACCCGGGAGGACTGGGACTACCTGGGCTCGCTGCCCCTGTACCTGCGCCTCCCGGAGCTCAACGTGCTCGCCGTGCACGCGGGCCTGGTGCCGGGCGTGCCGCTGCGGGAGCAGCGCCAGGAGCACCTGCTCAACCTGCGCAGCATCACCGCGGACGGGAAGCCCTCGAAGCGCGTGGCGGATGGGGCGCCCTGGGCCAGCCACTGGCGAGGGCCGGAGCTCGTCCTCTTCGGGCACGACGCGGTGCGCGGCCTCCAGCGCTACCCGCATGCCTACGGGCTGGACTCGGGCTGCGTCTACGGCGGCAGGCTCACCGCGTACGTGCTGCCGGAGGGCCGCTTCTACTCGGTGCCGGCCCGGCGCATGTATATGGGGATGGACCCGGCGTGAGGCCCGGCTACTCCGGGCCAGCCAGCTCGCGCACCCGCTCGAGGAGCTTCCACAAGTCGAACGGCTTCTGGAAGAAGCCGGCGCAGGCGAGCGGCCCTTCTCGGGTGAGGATGGACTCCGGCACGGCGCTCATCAGCACCACCGGGATGTGCCGCCACCGCTCGTTTGCCTGCATCTCCCGGAGCAGCTCGCGCCCGTCCATCACCGGCATCATCACGTCCACCAGCGCCACGTCGGGCGCACCCTCCTCCAGCCGGGCGAGCGCCTGGCGGCCATTGCCGGCCGTCACCACCCGGAAGCCCTCGTCCTCGAGGATCCCCGAGAGTGCGTCCAGGATGGCGTGCTCATCGTCCACGAGGAGGACCGTCTTCACCTGCGCCCCCCTCGTCTCTTGCGCGCGCCGGAGCGCCGCCGGCTCGGCCGGGGCGTCGGTGAGGAGCTCGAGTCAGTGAGCAGCGCCTCCGTGCCATCGAAGCGCGGCCCCAGGTGGAGCCCCCCATCGTCGATGACGAGCTCGCGCAGGGACGGGTCATGCCCGCTCTCGCGCGTCTTGAGGATGACGAGCACCCGCCGCAGCATCCCCTTCCACTCGACGTGACGCAGGAAGAGGTGGCTCCGCGTCTCCTCGGTGGGACGATGAGCTCGCGCACGGCCCGCACGCCGATCAGCTCGTCCTTCAGCCCAGGCCACACGGGCGGGCCGCCGGGGCGCGGCGGGACGGGTCACCCTGTCCCAAGGGGGGCAGGGCGCGCGCAAGCTACCCTCCAGGGCATGACGGGTGGGCCTCTGGAAGCGGAGGGGAGGCCGGCGTGGGGAGAGGGACGAGCGGAGCGGGTTCACAGACGCCTTCACCACCATCAGGCATCAGGTCACCCCGCGATGCACGGCATTCTTGGAGCCTGCCTCGAAAACGAGCGGCTCCACGTCCGTGGGCGTCCACCAACGGACACCTGCGCCCCCAGCCCAGGAAGATCGCCACGAAAGACGACACACTGTCGAGTTCGCCCATCGGCGGCGGCAACGGGGCCCCGAAGCGTCCTTCGGTGCGGGGGCATGGGAAGAGCCCACCTCCTGTTCCTCGCCCTCCTGCTGCCCGCCGGCGGCGCGCTCGCCCCTTACCTCCTGGCGCTCACTTCGTCCGCCCGGCCCCGCCGACCCCCGTCTCCTGCTTCTCCTCCTTCACCTTGCCGATCTGGTCCAGCTCCTCCCGGTTGTTGACCGAGAAGCGGACCAGCGCGCGCAGCACGCGGTTGCGCTTCACGTTGCCCAGCACCTGCCGCAGGTCCTCGTAGATGGTCGGGTCCGTGAGCAGCCCGCCCACCGTGCCCTCTCCGTTGGCCACCGAGGCGGTGATCTTCTTCAGGTCCGCCGCCGCGCTCCCCAGGTCCGCGAACATCCCCCGCGCGTCCCCGTACACGAGCTGGTGCACCGCCCCGTTCGGGCTCCGCTTCGCGTCCTCGACGAGCCCCGCGAGCTGCCTGGCGGCCGCGCCCAGCTCCTGCAGCGCCTGCGCGCCTTCCTTGCCGTAGATCAGCGCGTGCGCCGTGCCATCCCCCTTGCGTACCTCCTCCAGGAGCGCCGCCACGTGCCCCACCGCCCTGTCCATCCGCCGCGCCGCCTGGGACGTGTTCGCCAGCAGCGCCCGCACCTGGCTCCCCGCCTCCTTGTCGTAGATGAGCGCGTGCAGCGCGCCGTCGCCGTTCTCCACCTCCTCCAGGAGCGCGCGGAGGCTGCGGAGGCTGGCCCCCAGGTCCTCCGCGAGCTGCGGATCCGCATACGTCTCCACCGCCATGCGCAGCGAGCGGCTGATGGCCTGCGAGTCGCTCATCACCTGCCCGGCCGCCTGCAGCAGCGCGTTCAGGTCCCCGCTCGTGTCCGTGCGCAGCTCACCGCCGTCCGGGATCAGCGGGGCGCTCGGGCTGCCCAGGGAGATGTCCACTGCCTTCTCGCCCAGCACGCCGAGGCTCGACAGCCGCGCCACCGAGTCCTCCCTCACCCGCTGCGCATACTTCCGCGACACCCTCAGGCGCACCTCGATGCCGCGGTCGGTCGAGTCCTCGGTGAAGGTGATGCCCACCACCCGCCCCACCTCCAGGCCCCCGAGCCACACCGGCGACTCTTCGCTCAGGCCCTGCACGTTCGGGAACAGCGCGCGGTACATCACCTGCTCCTCGAAGAGCCGCGTCTCCTGGCCGATGAAGAAGACCACCACGGCCGCCAGCGAGAGCCCCGCCGCCACGAAGAGGCCCGCGCGCCAGGCCAGGCGCCGCTCGCGAGGCGTGGACGTGAAGAGGCTCATGCCCCCACCCCCTGCGGCGAGAACTCCGCCCGCCGCGCATCCAGGAAGGCGCGCACCTCGGGGACGGTGGAGCGGCGCATCTCCTCGGGCGTCCCCACCTGGACGATGCGCCGGTCCGCCAGCATGGCGATCCGGTCCCCCAGCTCGAAGGCGCTCACCATGTCGTGAGTCACCACGATGGACGTGCAGCCCAGCCGCTCCTTCATCGAGTTGATCATCGCGTTGATGCTCCGGGTGGTGACGGGATCCAGGCCCGTGGTGGGCTCATCCCAGAGGATGACCTCCGGATCCGTGGCGATGGCGCGCGCCAGCCCCACGCGCTTGCGCATGCCGCCGGAGAGATCCGCGGGCATCATCCCCTCGGTGCCCGGCAGGTTGACCCACGCCAGCTTCTCGGCCACGCGGCGGGCCATCTCTTCCGGCGACAGCTCCGGGAAGTGCTCGCGCAGCGGATAGGCCACGTTCTCCCCCACCGTCAACGAGTCGAAGAGCGCCGATCCCTGGAACACCATGGCCACGTGGCGGCGCACCGCGAAGAAGTCCTCCTCGCGGAAGCGCGTCAGATCCTGCCCCTGGAAGATGATGCGCCCCCCATCCGGGTACAGCAGCCCGATGAGGCACTTGAGCAGCACGCTCTTGCCCGAGCCCGAGCCGCCGATGACCACCAGCGTCTCCCCGGCGCACACGGAGAGCTCCAGGTCGTCGAAGACGCGCTTGGGGCCAAATACCTTCTTCAGGTGCTCGAAGTGGATGAGCTCCTCTCCGGGTGTGGGCCGGTGGAACTCCAGGCGAGGACGCGGGGCGGACAGGCGCATGAGGCTAGAGGTAGAGGGTGAGCTTGGTGATGAAGAAGTCGGCCAGGCAGACGGTGACGGAGGTCATCGCCACGGACTGGGTGGTGGCGCGGCCCACGCCCTCGGTGCCACCCTCGACGGTGAGGCCCTTGAAGCAGCCCACCAGCCCGATGATGACGCCGAAGATGGCGCCCTTGATGATGCCGGAGACGAAGTCGGTCATCAGCACCGTGTCCAGCGCGCCCCGGAAGAACAGCTCCAGGGTGATGCCGTACTGCACGTTGACGACGAGCGCGCCAGCGACCAGGCCGACCACATCGGCGACCACGGTGAGGGCGGGCAGCACCAGCAGGCACGCCAGCACCCGCGGCACCACCAACTTGCGCACCGGGTCCGCCCCGAGCGCGCGGACGGCGTCCACCTGCTCCGTCACGGTCATGGCGCCCAGCTCGGCGGCGATGCCCGAGCCGATGCGCGCCCCCACGGTGAGCGCGGTGAGCACCGGGGCCAGCTCGCGGAAGAGCGTGAGGATGACGACGCGGCCCACGGTGTACTGCACGCCGAAGCGCGCCAGGAAGAAGCCGAACTGCAGGGAGATGACGAGCCCCGCGAAGGTGGAGGTGAGCAGGGCGATGGGCATGGAGCGCACGCCCAGGGACTCGGTGTGGTAGACGAGCGCGCCCCAGTCATACGGCGGGCGCACGGCGCGGGAGAAGACCTTGCCCGTCATCACCGCGAGCGCCCCGAGCGCCCCCAGCCGCAGGCGGATGCACGCGCCGAACGAGGTGCCGGGCGCGGCGGGCAAGAGCTCGGCGCTGCCGCCCTTGCTGGTCTCCACGGCGGTGCTCATCGGTCACGCTCCACGTGGAAGCCCGCGAGCAGGCCGTCGAAGTCCGGCATGCGCGCCTGGGCCTGAGCGGGTGGCGCGACGTAGGTGAAGTCGAAGACGCAGCCGTCCTTCTTGAGCACCACCAGCTCCAGTTCCACGGGGACGCCGTCCATCTTCGCGGTGTAGCGCGAGCGCAGGGCCTCGCGGCCGTCCAGGGCGATGAGCTGCTGGGACAGCTCCTGCCGCTCGGTGAAGCCCATCAGCAGGTGGCGGGTGAGGACCTCCAGGGGCGGATCATCGTGGCCCTCGCAGGTGGAGTTGATGGAGATGGCCCGGCCGGTATCTCGCTCCGAGAAGGCGAGATCATTGCCCTCCACGAAGACGCGGTGCCAGTGCTCGGGCAGCTCGCCGATGCGGTAGTGCACCTCCGGCTTGGAGAAGACGGAGTCCTCGAAGCGGACATGGCGGCAGCCCGCGGTGGCGGGCAGGGCCAGCAGTGCCAGGAACAGCCGGATCCGCGTCATCACTCCCTCTCCGAGGAGAGGGAAGCTAGGCATGAACTCCTGGGAGCCTAGGGGGTTCTGGGGCAAGAGTTGGCTCGGCGGCACGGGAAGTCCGCGAGCCCTCGTGGAGGAGCGGGGAGCGATGCCTCCGTGACAGTGGCGTTCGCCCACCAGCCGACATATGCCGCGGCTCCTGCCCCGCCATGCGCCGCCCCCGCCTCTACATCCTCGCCGCCGCCGTGCTCTGGTCCACCGCGGGTGCGGCGGTCAAGCTGTCCACGCTCAGCGCCTACCAGCTCGCCTCCGCGCGCTCGCTGGTCGCGGCGCTGACGCTGTGGCTCGTCTTCCCCGCCGGGCGCAAGCGCCCCTCGCCGCGTGCGCTGGGGGCCGCGGTGGCCTACGCGGGCACGGTGGTGCTGTTCATCATCGCCAACAAGCTCACCACCGCCGCCAACGCCATCTTCCTGCAGGACACCGCGCCGCTGTACGTGCTGCTGCTCTCCCCGCTCCTGCTGCGCGAGAAGCCCACCCGGGGAGAGCTGACGGCGGCCCCCATCTTCCTGTTGGGCCTGAGCCTCTTCTTCCTGGATCAGCTCTCGCCCGGGCAGCTCTTGGGCAACGGGATCGCGCTGTGCTCGGGCGTGTGCTTCGCGCTCACCATCATGGGGCTGCGCGCGGTGAGCGCCGAGGGCCAGGTGGTGCTGGTGTGGGGCAACCTGTTGGCGGGCGTGAGCGTGCTGGTGCCGGCGATGGGGGGCCCCGCGCCCACGGCGGTGGATGTGGGGCTGGTGATCTTCCTCGGCGTGTTCCAGCTCGGGCTGGCGTACACGCTGTTCAACCTGGGCATCCGGGAGACGCCGGCGGTGGAGGCGTCGCTGCTCATCCTCCTGGAGCCCGTGCTCAGCCCGGTGTGGACCTTCCTCCTCGCTGGGGAGCGGCCCGGCCCGTGGGCGCTGGTGGGGGGAGGCATCATCCTGCTCGCCACGGCCTGGCGAACGCTGGTGGGGGCACGGAATGCTGGAACGAAGCCTCAGCCCCCAGCCAGAGCATCCCCCGCGAGAGACGCCGGCTGACCGAACGGGTGGGGCCGTCAGCGGCCCGTCGTCTCCCAAGGGACCTTCACCACCTTGGTGTCCGCGACAAGGCCATGGAGGCAACGCCGCTGGTCCCCGAAGATCATCAATGCATCGATGAGGCCGACGAGCCCGCAGAAGCTTCCGAGGATGGAAAGAAAGAGATTGCGCAACACCAGGATCCGCACGAACGAGGCTGGGCATTCTGGAGGGCCATGGCGCGCACTTCACCAGAGAGAGCTGGGCCACCAAGCGCCCCAGGAGGGAGGAACCCTTCGCTCTCGGACATCCCCGTGCTCCTTCGTACACCTCGGGTGTCCACGGGCGAAACTGGAGCAACCTCAGCCGACCCTTGCCTCATCCGCTGAGGCTCTCCATCTATTGCACCCGTGCAGGCCCCTGAGAAGCGGGGGCTGATAGGGGGGGATATGAGGCTCTTGTTCATGCGGAGGGTGACCCTCGCGCTCATGCTGGGCCTGATCGCGGTTGGACAGCTCGGATGCTCAGACAAGGAGAAGGAGGAGCAGCGACAGGAGAAGCAGGGCTGTGCGCCCCCCGAGGAGGACCTCATCGCCCTCTTTGGAGCGGACCGGGAACGGGCCCTGGCCCAGGGACGGGAGGCCGCCGCGCTCGTCGGCCAGCAGGACGCGACCGCGCTCTACGCCCGCCTCTCTCCGGAGCTGGCCCAATCCCTCCCGGAGGAACAGCTCCGCCAGCTCTTGCAGCAGACCTTCGCCAGCGCCCCTCTGGGCGAGCCGCTCGGGGAGGCGGTGGCGTCCTCGAGCACGGCCGGGAAGCTCCTGACATACTTTCAGGCAGACTACCGCTGGAGCGAGGAGGAGGATCTCTCCCTCACCTTCGGGTTCGATCCGGAGGGCAGGATCGCCGAGCTGGATGCGACGCCCCAGACGCGGCTTCCCCCTGATCCATATGCAGGCTACCGCCTCCAGACACGCTTGCGCCTGCCCTTCGCCGCCGGCGACACCTGGCTCGTCGTCTGGGGAGGCCCCTCCCGGCCGCAGAACTACCATGTCATCGCCCCGGACGAACGCCATGCCTATGATCTGCTGAGAGTAGGTCCTGATGGCAGAACCCACACGGGCGACGGGAGCAGTAACGATCAATACTTTTGCTGGGATCGGCCGATCACCGCGCCCGCCGATGCAACCGTCGTCACCGCGGAGGATGGAGTCCGGGACAACTGCCCTGGAGTGGAGAACCCGCTGCAGCCCGCGGGCAACCACGTCATCCTCGACTTCGGTCAAGGGGAGTACGGCCTGTTCGCCCACCTGCGCCAGGGCAGCGTCCAGGTGAGCGCGGGCCAGCAGGTGAAGGCCGGGGACCTGCTCGGCGTGTGCGGCAACTCCGGCAACTCCTCGCAGGCACATCTGCACTTCCACCTGCAGGACGGGCCCGTCCTCGGCCAGGCCCGCGGCCTCCCCGTCACCTTCGTGGACTACGTCTCCAATGACCAGCCCGTCGCCGAAGGGACTCCCGTGCAGGGAGAGCTCATCCGTCTCCCCACGCCGTAGCCATCACCCTATCCAAGCCAGGCCAACACGGCGCGGGCAGCCTCCTCGCGTCGCCGGGCGGACGCCGTGACGGCCTGGAGCGCGCCGCCTCCCATCCCCCGGGAGGCACGCTCGGGCGCGGTCCGGTA
>JAFGNZ010000171.1 GCA_016926755.1 Myxococcaceae bacterium
CAGGCCACCACGAGCCAGTCGCCCACCCGGGTACCCGGGGGAAGAAACGCGGGGTTCAACGCGGAGGCTCGGGGTGTCTCCATGGGGCGCCTCAAGTAGGGATGAGACACCTTACCTCAAGGGTCGCGCCGCTGGTTGGAAGCGGGCCCCCCGGTTTCCCGTATTCAAGGCTTGGAGGCGGCCGTCACCTGCTCCACCCAGCTAGAAGTCGTGCGGTCGGCCTTCATGATCGGTGAGAAGCTGCCAGCGCGGAGCAGCTCCATCAGCCGAGCATCACGACCGATGACCTCGGGAACGTCCCATGGAAAGACGAGGGAGGCGCCCCCCTCCCTGGCATGGGGCAGAGCCATCAGTGCTTCCAGGTAGCCAGCGTAGGTCTCGAAGAAACGGTCCACGTTGGAGGCCACCGGAAGCGCATACGGCCCCTCATTGACGTCCACCATGACCACGGGCTGGCGCCCCTGATCATCCGCCAGCGCGGGGACGGTGGCATAGTGGTAGGCGATGAAGGGCTCGCCTGCGAAGATGAAGGTCGGCAAGGCCAGCTGCGTGCGGTAGCCCTGGCTCCACCACTCGTTGTCCTCCTCCACCTTTCGAGCCGTATCGTCATAGCGGCGCATGACGATCCCCCCCACGTCGGTGGCAAACGCGGCAAAGCCCACGCGGGAATAGACGGCTGCGAGCACCGGGTCGAAGGGAAGTCCCGCGACGAGCATCCCAGGCTGCGGTGGCGTTCGACCTGGAGGAGCGGTTTCAACCTGGAGCGCAAGCCGGTTGCACACCTCCTTCAGCCGCTCGAGACCGGGGAGTTCCGGGGCCGTGCTCATTTCAATCTCCTCCCTACCCCAAGCCAGGGAACATCCGCTGGAGCTGCTTCAGGACCGCCTCCTCCGCCTGGGCCAGGGAGTACGGCACCTGCGCAGGTGGGCTGACCTGGTGGTACCAAGGCTTGAACTGCTTGTCGATGATACGGGCCCTGGGCCTCGCCACCCGCGGGCACCTCCACAGAACGTAGCACTCGCCCCACTCCCTGAGACACGGCCTCCACCACCTCGGCAGAGAATCCCGCGCGCCGGACTGGCAGCGTCTTGGCCTCAGGAGGACGTGGCTGCGCGGCAGTGCTGTACGTCACCGTCCATCGCGCCTCCTGGCGCTCCAACGCCAGTTCCACCGTGCCCGTCCGCCGCTGCGCGAACCGGGTGAGCACCTTCGCCACCTCCTCCTGGAACGCCTCGTCATCCACCGGCTGAGCGGGGGGCCCAGTGCGCCCGGTGGCCGAGTAGGCCATCAGCGTCAGCGCGCCGCGCTCGGACCAGAAGGTGAAGGACAGGCGAGCGCCCACCTCACGCACATCACTGGACACGGACCACACCTCTGCCAGCGCCAGCGTGGCCTCCGCCACGGCTCCCGCCTCAAGCACCTCCTCATCCACCCCTGGAGGCAACACACCCTCGGGTGTTCCCAGGCTGCTCGCGCCCGTCGTCACGCACCCGGCCGCCAGCACCACTACCGCCAGCAGGGCCATGACACGGCGCCACAGCTCACCTGCCTTCTCTCCTCGACCCGCGACTCCACGCATGCGGACCTCCTCTTCGCTCGGTGATGACAAGGGCTCCGCCCGTTCAATCCGTGAAGGGGAAGAGATCCCCAGTACAGATGTGCGAGCGAGTTCACCCGGCCTCGTGTGGTTCCTCAGTGGACCTGATCACGCCAGAAGTCCGGCAGGCATGAATAGGGCCTGCTCTCCACCAACCGGTGGCAGAAGTAGCCCTCGCCGCATACCTCGGGGCCCTGCGGATCGCAGGGTTGTACGCAGTCCCAGCCATCGCAGACCAGACCCGCTTCGCATGAAGGGTGACCTTCTCCACAGCGCGCGACGCATGCCATCCATACCTTGCGTGGGTACGGCGGCTCGTACTGCACGTCGCACTTGTGGCCCTCGGGGCACGGGATCCGGCGACAGTTGGGGCCATACACCCGCGCGCAGATCGAAGTTCCCTCTCTGAACGGGATGCACTGCCGATCCGCAGGGCACCCCTGAGTCTCGCAGGTAGGAAGGCATGCGGGCTGGGGAGTGGTGTCCGCGCAGAAGAAGCCCTCGGGACAACCCTTCGTATCGCCCAGGCGGCAGGGTTGGACACACCAACCATCCTGGCCACTGCACTGCAATCCGGCCGCGCAGGCGTGCTCTTTATCGTGCGGAAGCTCTATGCAGCCCTCCCCCTGCTGGCGCACACCGATCGCGACACAGAAACGCACCAGCGGCCCACCTCCCCAGGTGGCAAGGTTCTGGCAGACCTGGCCTTCCGGACACTGCGCATCTGTCTCGCACTGGCTGTCGGTACAGTACGCCCGCAGGTACCGGACATCGAATAAGCAACCCAGCGGCGGCTCACACTCCGCGCCCGGCCCGCAGCTCCGGCCATACGTCATCAATCGCATGCGCTGCTCGTCATCGAGCATGGGGCTGATGCGCACCCCGGGTGGCACGTCCGCGAGCACCTCCGGCCTCAGCAGCCCCCACAGCAGCAGCCCGAGCGGCAGTGCCAGCAACACGCTCGTGCAGAGCGCCACGACTTTGCGCCAGCCCCCGCTCTGCACCTACGGCCCTCCACCGAGCCTGCACTTGAATGCTCGACGCCGGAGATGAGAGCACATCACGGCTTGCGCACGGGGTCGGAGGTGGGCTGGCGTCCATGGAGGGGGCCGGGCAGGTAGCAGACGCCCTTGAGCGTGAAGCCTTTAAGAGCATCGCACTTTTCACTCCCCAATGATGTCCTGACCCAACACCCTCCGTTGAGGGGTACCTGCTGAGGGTGATCACATCGTCCTTTCGCATCGGGCCGCGCTTGCCACGGTAGAGGCTCGGGGACTGTGTCCTCGGCCCGCACTCCTGGCTCGGAGAACGCGGAGGGAGTCTCCATGGATGCGGTCGCCGCCCCATCGCCGAGCCCTGTCGTGCCGCCGTCCTCCAGACGGGCCCCGCCAGCCTCGTGCTTGGTGACAGCGGGCTGCTCCGGGAACTTCTGGGGAGTGAGCCACCAGACCCAGCCCCCCAGCGTCAGGAGCGCCGCTGCTGTCGCGAGCCGGCGCC
>JAFGNZ010000172.1 GCA_016926755.1 Myxococcaceae bacterium
AGGGCGAGCTCATCTTCCGCTACATCTACGAGGCGGCCAGGTGCCGCAAGCCGGTGAAGCGGCTGTGGGTGTCGTCCCTGACGGAGAGCGCCATCCGCGAGGGCTTCCGACAGCTCAAGGAGGGCAGCGCGTACGACGCGCTGGCGGACGCGGCGCGGGGGCGCAGCCGGGCGGACTGGCTGGTGGGGATGAACCTGTCTCGGCTCTACACGCTGGCGGGCGGGGAGATGCTGTCGGTGGGCCGGGTGCAGACGCCCACCCTGGCGATGGTGGTGGAGCGGGAGCTGGCCATCCGCGACTTCGTCCCCGAGGATTATCTGGAGGTTGTAGCCACCTTCGCTCCCCAGGCGGCCGGCGTGCCCCCGGGGACGCACTACCGCGGCACGTGGCTCCGCGAGGGAGCTCGAGCGGGAGAGGCCGCGCGCGAGGCCCGGCGCCTGCCCGCGGACGGAGTGGAGGCGGGGGAGGTGATGGCGCGGGTGAGGGCGGGCCGGGCGGCCATCGAGTCCCTCACGTCCGAGACGAAGCGGATGGCGCCGCCGCTGCTCTATGACTTGACGGAGCTGCAGCGGCACGCGAACCGGCTCCATGGCTTCAGCGCCCAGCGGACGCTGGAGCTGGCGCAGGCGCTGTACGAGAAGCACAAGCTGTTGAGCTATCCGCGCACGTCCAGCCGGCACCTGTCGACGGACATGGCGGCCACGCTGCCGGACGTGGTGCGTGTGATTCGCGGGCCCTATGAGCCGCTGCTGGCGCCGGGCACGGGAGAGCGGCCCCTGGGACGGCGCTTCGTGGATGACGCGAAGGTGACGGACCACCACGCCATCGTGCCCACGACTACCTCACCGGACGAGGTGAGGCTGTCGCCGGACGAGCGGCGCATCTATGAGCTGGTGTGTCGCCGGCTGCTCGCGGCGTGGCACGAGGACCATGTCTGGTCCGTCACCACCGTCATCACCGCGGTGAGCTCGTCGGGAGCGGGGGGGGCGGCGAAGGTGGACCGCTTCCACAGCTCGGGCACGCAGGTGGTGCGCGCCGGCTGGAAGGTGCTGGACGTGGGAGGGGCCAGGCCGCCGAAGGAGCGCGAGCCCAAGGGCGCGAAGGAAGAGGGCGAGGGCCGGGAGCCGGAGGAAGAGGCGCAGGAGCTGCCTCCGGGGCTGGAGCGCGGGCAGCCGCAGCGGGTGGAGGACGTGGAGGCGGTGAAGAAGCGCACGCGCCCGCCGCCGCGCTTCACGGATGCGAGCCTGCTCACGGCGATGGAGACGGCGGGGCGGACGCTGGACGAGAAGGAGCTCGCGGACGCCATGCGGGAGACGGGGCTGGGCACCCCGGCCACGCGCGCGGCCATCATCGAGGTGCTCCTGGAGCGCGAGTACCTGCAGCGCCGGGGCAAGTCGCTGGAGGCGACCGAGAAGGGCATCCGGCTGATCCACGTGGTGCACCCGGACGTGAAGACGCCGGTGATGACGGGGCAGTGGGAGGCGTGGCTGCAGCGGATCGAGCGGGGGCGGGGAGATCTGCCGGACTTCCTCAGGAGCATCGAGGCCTACGTCATCGAGGTGGTGGGCAAGGGGCCGGCGGGTCCACTGCCGGGTGCGCGGCCCGCCCCGCGTGCGCTGCCCTCGGTGGCGGAGGACATGCCGTCCAGAGAGCGCGCGCCCTCCACGCCCTCCGCCCGCCCTCGCGCGGAGCCGGCCCGCGCCCCGGTGGCCGCCGTGCCTCGCCGCGCGCCGCGCGCCCCCACGCCGCCAGGAGAGCTCCGGAAGCTCCTGAAAGAGGCCTTCGGCTTCGAGGACTTCCGGCCATACCAGGAGGAGGTCTGCCGGGCGGCCACCGCGGGCGAGGATCTGCTGCTGGTGATGCCCACGGGGGCGGGCAAGTCGCTGTGCTACCAGCTCCCCGGGCTGGCGCGCGCGGGGACGACGCTGGTAGTGAGCCCCCTCATCGCGCTGATGGAGGATCAGGTGGCGCGGCTCCAGGCGCTCGGGTTCGCGGCGGAGCGGATCCACTCGGGGAGGGATCGGGCCACGTCCCGGCAGGTGTGCGCGGACTACCTCGAGGGGCGGCTGGACTTCCTCTTCATCGCGCCCGAGCGCCTGGGGGTGCCCGGCTTCGTGGAGCTGCTGGCCCGGCGCACCCCGGCGCTCATCGCCATCGACGAGGCGCACTGCATCTCCCAGTGGGGACATGACTTCCGGCCTGATTACCGGCTGCTCGGCACGCGGCTGCCGATGTTGCGCCCGGCGCCCGTGGTCGCCCTCACCGCCACGGCAACGCCGGACGTGCAGAAGGACATCGTTCAACAGCTCGGGCTGAAGGGCCCTCGGAGCGGCGCGGCGCTCACCTTCATCCATGGCTTCCGGCGCACCAACATCGCCATCGAGGTGCGAGAGCTCAACCCCGGCCAGCGCGGCGACGCCATCCGCGAGGTGCTGTCCGAGCCCTCGCAGCGTCCGGCCATCGTCTACGCCTCCACGCGCAAGCACGCCGAGCAGCTCGCGGAGCTGTTGAGCGAGGAGTTCCCCTCCGCCGTGTACCACGCGGGCATGCAGCCCGCGGAGCGGGACCGCGTCCAGACGGCGTTCCTGGCGGGCAAGGTGGAGGTCATCGTCGCCACCACGGCGTTCGGCATGGGCATCGACAAGGCGGACGTGCGCACCGTGGTTCATGCCGCGCTGCCCGCCAGCCTGGAGGGCTACTACCAGGAGCTGGGGCGCGCGGGCCGGGATGGGAGGCCGTCGCGCGCGGTGCTGCTGCACTCGTACGTGGACCGCCGCACCCACGAGTTCTTCCACCAGCGCGACTACCCGGAGCCCGCGGTGCTGGAGCGGCTCTTCCGGGCCGCGCGCGGCGAGCTGGAGCCCAAGGAGGCGCTCCAGGCCCGCGTCCGGATGGAGGCGGACGTCTTCGACAAGGTGCTCGAGCAGCTGTGGATCCATGGAGGCCTGGAGGTGACGCCGGACGAGAGGGTGCGCCGGGGGCGGCCGGGCTGGGCGGCGCCGTACGCGGCGCAGCGCGAGCGCAAGCTGCTCCACCTGGAGCAGATGGGGCGGTACGCGGAGGCCTCGGGGTGCCGCATGCGTCACCTGGTGGCGCACTTCGGGGACGTGCAGGACTCGGGCAGGCCGTGCGGGCTGTGCGACGTGTGCGCCCCCGAGGCGTGCCTCACCCTGCGCTTCGCCGAGCCGGGGGAGGGGGAGCTGAGCGCGCTGGGGCGCATCCTGGACGCGCTGCACGAGCGGGATGGACAGGCGACGGGCCGCCTGCACCGCGAGCTGTTCGGAGAGGCGCTGCCGCGCCGGGAGTTCGAGCGGCTCGTGGGAGGCCTGGTGCGCGCGGGGCTGGCCCGGCTGGGCGAGGACTCGTTCGAGAAGGACGGGCAGCGCATCACCTTCCAGCGGCTGACGCTCACGCCGGACGGGCAGCGCACGCGCGTCATCGCGCCGGAGCTGGTGATGCTGCCGATGGCGCCCGAGGCGAAGGCGTCGAAGAAGCGCCGCGCCCGTCGCGTGAAGGGGGCTGGGGGCCGGCCGGAGAAGCGGCGGCAAGGCGCGTGGAGCGGCGCGCGCGGCCCCTCGTCACGTTCGGCGCCGGTGTCGGCCTCGCGAGCCCGGCCGGTCGCACCAGCGCTCGAGGAGGAGCTGGAGCAGGAGCTGGCCACCGCTGAGCCCTGGGAGGAGGAGGAGGCGCTCGGGTTCCGCCGGGGGCCGGGCGCTCGCCCCGGGCGGGTCGCCCCCGCGCCGAGGCCTTCACCCGCGCTGGTGGAGGCGCTCAAGGCGTGGCGGCTGGCCGAGGCCCGGCGGCGGCGCGTCCCCGCCTTCCGCATCCTCACGGATCGGGTGCTGGGCGCCATCGCCGCCGTGCGCCCCGAGGACAGCCGGGCGCTCATGGCCATCCAGGGCGTGGGCCCGAAGCTGGTCGAGCGCTACGGGACGCAGCTCCTGGCCCTCGTCGGCCGCCTCAGTTGATGACGGGCACCACCTCGGTCGTCCACTGGGCGATGTGGTTGGACGTGGTGATGTCCTGGATGGGGAGCACGAAGGCCGGGTAGCTCGGATCCTCGCCACGCGCCACGGCGTCCGGATCCACGGCGGAGATCCACAGCAGGGTGCCCCTCGGGTTCTCGCTGCCGCCGCTCGGCGGGTCGCGCAGCCCGAAGTTGCGCGTGGAGGAGAAGGTGAACCACTGCAGCCGCGAGCCCGGCGCGGCGGTGCGCTTGTAGACGAACGGCGCCCACTTGGGGAACGAGTTGGTGAGCTGGCTCCCCGTGTCCTGCGTGCCGCCGGCGTTGGCCCGGGCCAGCTCGATGGGCGTGGCGCCCGGCTCGGCCTGCACGGCGAACAGCTTCGCGCTCGGATCGCTGTCCGCGTTGCAGTCCCGCTCGAGGTTGGAGCCGGCTGTCGGGCAGGTGGACTCGTTGTAGAGCAGGAACGCGCCGTCCGGAGAGAAGGCCGGGTAGTAGCGGTTGCGGCCGTCCTGCGCGGGCACGAGCGTCACGGGCTCGCCCCAGCCGGGCTGCCCGAACGTCGTCATCCGGATGGCGCCCCGGCCGAAGCGCTGGTTGGTGCCCTTCACGCCCACCTGCACGTAGGCGATGCGCTTGCCGTCCGGGGCGAAGTCCGGGTGGTTGGCAGGGTTGGCGCTGGTGCCGGTGCCGGCGATGCTCGAGGTCCGCTTCCCGGTGGTGCCGTCGAAGAGCATGAGGTTGAAGTCCGTGGCGCCGCTGTCCCCGAAGACGCCCACGTACCGCGAGCCGTCCGGATCCCACGACTCGAAGATGCTCTTGTCCGGCGAGGTGCCGCCCGTGCCGAAGGGCGCCAGGAGCTCCTTGCTGCCCACGTCCAGCAGCACGACGCGCCCGTCGTTCTGCCCGTTGGCCTCGGCGACGATCTTCTTTCCATCCCGGGATAGCGCGTGGCAGCCGATGCAGTTGGCGCCGCTCGCCACCTCGGCGCCGATGTACTTCTCGCTCGTGGGCAGCGTGGAGGAGGTGAAGTCGTAGCGCATGATGGCGGTGCCGCCAGAGGTGGTCCAGTAGTAGAGGCCGCCCGTCAGGTCCTCCTGCGAGAAGGACACCCGCAGCGTGGCGGCGGTGCCCACCGCGGAGCCGGCCTCGTCCGTGCCGCGCAGCGTGAGGGTGACGGGCTCGCCGCCGCGGTTCGTCTCGGCGATCCACGTCCAGGTGTTCCGCTCCGGCTTGTAGATGCAGCCGCCGTTGAGCGGGTTGGGGCAGCGCAGATAGACGGTGACGTCGGTGACGGCGTTGCGGAAGGACAGCTCGAACAGCGTGTTGGAGGTGCCGGGGAGGAAGTGGACCTCGAGGCCCCGCATGTTGGGTGGCATCAGCACGCCGTCGTTGGGGTAGACGAGGTCCGGCTTGCGCGAGTCACTGGCCGGGCCGTTGAAGCGGGCCGCGGCGTCGGTGGGGACGTTGGTGGAGTCCGGATCCTGCACGCTGGCGCGCACCTTCACGCTCAGGCGCGTGGTGGCGCTCAGGGTGTCCACCTTGGCCGTCACGGCGGCCGTCCCGCCCTGGTTCTTGGAGCTGCTGAAGGTGGCGCCCTGGAAGCCGCCGAGGAAGGGGTTGTCGATGCTCAAGGTGGCCTTGGCGGTGATGTCGCGCGCGGCGCCCTTCTCGAACGTGCCCATCACACGGTAGGTGAGCTGGGCGGACGCCTGGCCCGCCTGCAGCTCCACCACCGCGTCCGGGGGTTCGATGGCGATGGACTTCAGCCCCTCGAGCGAGTCCAGGGTGTCCGTCCCGTCCCCCGAACATCCAACGAGGGACGTGCCCAGCAGCGCCGCGAGCAGAGTGATGGAGAGCAGTCTCATGGGGCGCATTGTTCCGCATCGCCACGGACTTCGCACGCGCCGGACGCGCTCACAGATAGGGAGACAACAGCCGAGCCAGCCCGTCCCGCAGGCGGACGGGCAGGGAGCGCCGCTCCAGGTCCTCGAGCGTCAGCGGCCGCGCGCGGGCGAGCCGCTCCCACACCACCTCCTCCAGGCGCCGGGCCAGCGCCGCGTCGTAGCACTCCACGTCGAACTCGAAGTTGAGGCGCAGCGAGCGCGGATCCCAGTTGGCCGAGCCGATGAGCGACCAGAGCCCGTCCACCACCATCAGCTTGGCGTGATCAAACGGCGGCGCGGTGAGGAAGACGCGGCAGCCGGGCTGCAGCACCTGCCAGAGCTGCGCGGTGCTCGCCCACTGGACGATGGGCAGGTTGCCGCGCTCGGGCAGCAGGATGTCCACCCGCACCCCGCGCAGCGCCGCGATGGCGAGCGCGGTGATGAGCGCCGGGTCCGGCAGGAAGTAGGGCGTGAGGATGCTCACGCGCTCCCGGGCCGAGGCCAGCGCGCCCAGCAGCGCCCACTTGATGTGCTCGAAGTCCTCGTCCGGCCCGTCCGGGATGCCGCGCGCCACCACCGTGCCCGCGGGGCCCAGCGCCGGGAACCACGCCTCCCCCGCCAGGCGCTCGCCCGTGGTGAAGGCCCAGTCCTCCGCGAACGTCTCCTGGAGCTGCCCCACCACCGGGCCCTCCAGCCGGAAGTGGAGATCCCTCGCGGCGTCCTCGCCCGGCAGGAAGTGCGCGCGGATGTTCATGCCGCCCGTGAAGCCCACCTTGCCGTCCACCACCAGCAGCTTGCGGTGGTTGCGCAGGTTCATGAAGGGCAGCCGCTTGGGCATGAGGGTGGGCAGGAAGCGCGCGGCCCTCACGCCCTCGCGGCGCAGCCGGCGGGTGATGGGCGGCCAGGTGTAGCGGCTGCCCAGCGCGTCCACCAGCACCCGCACCTCCACCCCGCGCTGAGTCGCCTCCGCCAGCGCCTGCGCGAAGCGCCGCCCCGCCATGTCATTGTCGAAGATGTAGCTGCACAGGGAGAGGGAGACGCGCGCGGAGGCGATGGCCTCCAGCATGGAGGGGTAGGCGTCCGTGCGGGACTCCAGCAGGGTGACGTGGTTGCCTGGCAGCAGGGGCCGGCGCACCACCGAGTCCACCACCCGCGTGAGCGGGGCCAGGTGGGTGGCCTCGGGCAGGGCGTGCGCCAGCGCCTGGGCCGTCAGCGGGGCCAGGCTGGGGCCGGGCGGGAAGCGCCCGTGCTCCTGCCGCAGGGTGAGCGAGCGCGCCCGGCGGCGGATGCGGTTGATGCCCAGCAGCAGGTACAGCACCGCGCCGATCACCGGCACCAGCCAGATCAGCCCCACCCAGCCCGCCGCGGCGCGCACGTCCCGCTTGCGCAGCACCGCGTGGCCGGAGGCCAGGAGGCTGACCAGCACCGTGAGCACCGCCATCACGTGCGGCCCTATCTCCCTCACCCGCTCGAGCAGCTCCACGGCGGCGCTTCCCCTCCCTGTCTGCCCAGGCGGGCAGCTCTATATGGATGGGGCTCCCGGGGCGCGCAGGCACGGGGACCCGACCGTGGGGAGGCCTCGGGCCTGAGTGAGCCCCGTCGGACTCATACGGCTACGCTCAAAAACTTCGTTGCTGGTAACAATATTTGAGAGCAAACTGTATGAGTCCGCATCATGACCGAGAGTAAGACACCACGTGTCTGTTCTTGAGGCAGTGATGGGGAGGTAGAAAACTGCTTTGAGTTACGAGCCATTGGCGACAGCCATGTCAGGTGTCTTTACAAAGCATCCTCGGCTCAATGGAGTTTTCACGCTCCAAAGGCTTTTCTTCACTGCCGGGTAACCCACGGATTTTCGTTCTTTCTCGCTCATGGCCTGAGAGTTGCTCAGGGAGGGGAGCGCGTCGGACGCGGCTCAAGCTCAGGCGGCCGGCGCTCAAATCCCCCGAAGTGCAGAGGAAGACCGAATGCTCAAGTTCCGTTCCGTTGCGATGCTGGCGGGTGTGACCCTTCTCGGCGTGGGCTGTGGCGGTCCTGAGGAGATGACCCAGGACAAGCCGGTGATGACCTACGAGGAGTTCAAGGCCCAGGCGATCGCGGACGAGGGTGGCTTCGTCGTTGACGGCGACATCGCCGTGCAGGGCGAGGCGGGCCTGCGCGAGTTCTATGACAACCACATCGTCGGGGACATGGGCCGTCAGCAGGACGGGCTGGCCGTGTACTACTCGGGTGGCGACATCAAGTGGAGCTCCACCGCCGCGCGCAACATCACCTACTGCGTGAGCAGCAGCAGCTTCGGCTCGCGCTACAGCACGGTGGTGAACGCGATGAACAGCGCGACGGCGGCCTGGGAGGCGACGGCCAACGTCAACTTCATCCACTCCAGCTCCTACGACAGCAACTGCACGGCGAGCCAGTCGGGCGTGGTGTTCGACGTGCGGCAGACGAGCACGACCAGCTACCTGGCGCGCGCGTTCTTCCCGAACTACAGCCGCTCGAGCCGCAACATCCTGATCAGCACCAGCGCGTTCGGCAGCATCTCGCCGTGGACGCTGACGGGCATCCTGCGCCACGAGCTGGGCCACACGCTGGGCTTCCGCCACGAGCACACCCGCCTGTCCTCCACCGGCTGCTACGAGGACAGCGCCTGGCGCGCGCTGACGAGCTACGACAGCTCGTCCGTGATGCACTACCCGCAGTGCAAGGGCACCCAGACGGGCGACCTGGTGCTGACGAGCCTGGACAAGTCCGGCGCGCGCGCGCTGTACCCGTAGTCACGCAGGACGCCTCCCGCCGAGCCTGCTGAGGCGCGGCGGGGTGGCAGTCCCAGGGCCGGGGTCGCGCTCCTCTCGCGGGGAGGGCGGCTCCGGCCTCGTCATTTCCAGCCTCGGGATTTCCAGCCTCAGGGCCGAGGCTGGGACAGCTCGTCGATCGCCTGGGCGGGCTCGAAGAAGATGAGCGTCTTGGCGCGCCCCGCGTCCTCGATGTTGAGGCACTCCAGCTCGCCGCTCTCGCTCTCATCAGCGAAGATGTGGTCCGGCTGGAAGATGCGGTGGGTGAGCTCCTCTCCCGGCCGGCCCAGCGTCAGCTCGATGGCGCCCAGGTCGCTGCCCTTCTCCACCAAGCAGATGTCGATGAGCGGCAGGCGCTGGGCCAACGGTTGCTCGCCTATGTCCGTGCTGATGGCCTCGACGCGGACCCACTGTGAGCGCGTGATGCTGCTCAGCAGGTTCAGATAGTCGGACCAGACTTCGCGAGGGATTTCCCGGGTGTGTTGCATGGTGTCCTGCCTCCGGCTTCTCCTCCACACCGTATGAACGATGCGAGCGGGAGGCGGAGGGGTGCGGCTGCCCTGGCACAGGGGAGGGCGCCCTGGCGAGGACCTGCCATGCTGGCCGCTCCTACTCGGCGACGGCGCGCACCTGCTCGCCCTCGAGCGTCAGGCGCAGCGTGGCGGCGCGGGGCTCGCCGAAGTGCTCATAGGCGGCGTGCTCGAGCACCGGGGCCAGGGAGGCGCGCAGGCCACGGGCGCCCGTCTCCCGCTTGAGGGCGCGGGCCACCACCCAGTCGCGCACCTGCGGCTCCACCACCAGCTTGAGCCCCTCCTGCTCGAACTCCCGCTCGTAGGCGCGCAGCACGTTCGCCTGGAGGATGTCCTTCAGGGTCGCCGCATCCAGGGGCGCGAAGGAAACCAGGCGGTTGAAGCGCCCGATGAGCTCCGGGATGAAGCCGTAGCGGGCAAACGCGGTCGTCTGCTCCAGCTGCTCATCCGTCACGCGCTCGGCGATCGCCTCGGAGTCCTTGCGCCGCGGCTCTCGCCCGAAGCCCAGGCGCTCGGTGCGCGCCAGGCCCTCCGCGGTGCCCCTCAGGCCGCTGAAGGCGCCACAGGCGATGAAGGTGACGCCGCTCATCTCCATGGCCAGCGGGCGGGTGCGGCTGGTGAAGCCGAAGTCCGGCGGGAAGTCCACGCGGGAGGCCGACAGCAGGTGCAGCAGGCTGCGCTGCACGCCGAAGCCGCTCACGTCCTTGGTCGTCTGCTGGCCGGCAAAGCGGCTGTCCGAGCGGTTGGTGGCGAGCTTGTCGAACTCATCCATGCAGATGACGCCGCAGCTGGCCCAGGCGATGTCTCCCTCGGCGGCCTCGAAGAGGCGGGACAGGAGCGTGTTCACGTCGTCGCCCACGTAGCCCGTCTCGGAGAACTGGGTGGCGTCCGCCATCACGGTGGGGACGGCGAGGATCTCCCGGAACAGCAGCTCCACCAGGTACGTCTTCCCGCAGCCGGTGGGGCCCAGGAAGAGGCAGTTCTCACGGGCCTGGCCCTCGGGCGCCAGCCCGTCCAGGTACAGCCGCCGCACCCGCCGCACGTGCCGGTAGGCGAGCACCGCCGCCGCGCGCCGCGCCTCCTCCTGCCCGCGGTAGCCCATGTCCGTCAGGCGAGCGTCGATCTCCCGCGGAGAGTGGACCTCGAGCGCCGCCACGCGCTGGCGGACCTCGTCACCCCTGTCGCTGGGGAGGGGCTCCAATCCTGGGGAAGGGGGCATCGAGAGCTCCAGAGTAGTGAAGAGGCCAGACGCGGGCCGCGCATCTTCCTGGCCACGGGGGGCGCAGACAAGCGCCAGGCCCGGGAGTGCTCGTCTGGTAGGCAGGAGTGGGCTATACGCGGGGCGGACGCGCGCCGCGCCGAGGGGCTCCCCAGGGTCGTTGCTGGCTGTCCCCCCTGCTCAGTCTCAAGGGTCACCAGTGAACAGCGCTGCCCTGGGGGCCGTGGAACTTTCGGACAAGCTGCTCCCTGGTAGGAGCGACGCGCATTAAAGGAGGGTCATGGAGCGAGCGGAGGAGTCACGCGCGGCGGTGCCCCGACTGGGTGCATGGGTAGAGCAGGGCCCCCAGGTGCGCTGGCGCGTGTGGGCGCCGGGCCATCGACAGCTCGACGTCATCCTTCACGACGCGGAGGGGAAGCCGGGCCGTGTGCTGCCCATGAGCCCGGAGCCAGGCGGCTGCTTCGGCGCCGTGCTGGAGGGGGCGGGGGCGGGCGTGCGCTACAAGCTGCGCGTGGACGGAGAGGGCCCCTTCCCTGATCCCTGGTCGCGCTCGCAGCCGCAAGGCGTGCATGGCCCCTCCGAGGTGGTGGTCCCGGACTTCGCCTGGACGGATGCGGGCTGGAGGGGGCCGGACCCCGAGTCCCTCGTCGTGTACGAGGTGCACGTGGGCACGGCCACGCCCGAGGGCACCTTCGAGGCGCTCATCCCCAAGCTGGAGGGGCTGCGCGAGCTGGGCGTCAACACGCTGGAGCTGATGCCGCTGGCCAGCTTCCCGGGCTCGCGAAACTGGGGCTATGACGGCGTGGATCTCTTCGCGCCGGTCCACGTCTACGGTGGCCCCACGGGGCTGCGCCGGCTGATCGACGCCGCGCACGCTCACGGGCTCGCCGTGCTCATCGACGTCGTCTACAACCACTTCGGGCCGGACGGGAACTACCTGCGCTGCTACTCGCCGCACTACTTCACCGGCCGCCACCACACCCCCTGGGGCGATGCCATCAACTACGACGGCGAGCAGTCCGCGCCCGTGCGCGAGCTGGTGCTCTCCAACGTGGAGATGTGGATCCGCGACTACCACGCGGACGGCCTGCGGTTGGATGCCGCCCACGCCATCGTGGATGACAGCTCGCCGCACCTCCTCTCGGAGCTGGTGGCTCGGGCCCGCGCCTCCGCCCCCGGCCGCCGGGTGCTCGTCATCGCCGAGGATGACCGCAACGAGGCCCGGCTGGTGCGCCCGGCCGCGGAAGGGGGCTTGGGGCTGGACGGCGTCTGGGCGGACGACCTGCATCACCAGCTCCGGCGGGCCTTCGCGGGAGACAACGAGGGCTACTACCTGGACTACACGGGCAGCGCGGAGGACATCGCCCGCACGCTCCGCCAGGGGTGGTTCTACGAGGGGCAGGTGATGAGGAACCAGGGCCACGCCCGGGGCACGCCCGCCGGCACGCTGCCTCCCCGGTGCTTCGTGCACTGCATCCAGAACCACGATCAGGTGGGCAATCGCGCCCACGGGGAGCGGCTCGGCCACGACGTGTCTCCCGCGGCCTTCCGGGCGATGAGCACGCTGCTCCTGCTGTCCCCATACACGCCGCTGCTCTTCATGGGGCAGGAGTGGAACGCGAGCACGCCCTTCCTCTACTTCACGGATCATCACGAGGAGCTGGGGCGGCTCGTCACCGCGGGGCGGCGCAAGGAGTTCGCCTGCTTCGCCCGCTTCGCGGGGGACACGGTGCCGGATCCGCAGGCATGGGAGACCTTCGAGCGCTCCCGGCTGGACTGGAGCGAGGCGGAGCGCCCGCCGCATGCACAGGTGCGAGCGCTCTACCGGGAGCTGCTACGGCTGCGCGCCACCGAGCCCTCGCTCGAGGCGCGGGCTCGCGGCGGCTACGAGGCGAGGGCCGTGGGGGACAACGCGCTCGCCCTCGAGCGCCAGGCCGCTGGCCAGCGGCTCCTGGTATTCGTCAACGTGAAGGGCCCGCTGGAGCACCGCCTGCCGGGAGGCTCGCGCGCCCAGGTGGTGCTCTGGAGCGAGGCGCCTGCCTTCGGCGGGGCCGTGGAGGCACCGCCGCTGCGAGAAGGCCTCGTGCGGTTGGAAGGCCCCTCGGCCGTGGTGGTGCGCATCACGGGCTGAGCCCCGTCGGACCCACCCTCCAGGCGAGGAGCGGCGCGCGGGAGGGCGGGGAACAAACGCGCGGGGCATCCGGTACTCGGGATACCCGCCCCGAGGAAGCCACCACTTGGTCCGTCAGCAGAAGCCTCTCCCCCGGCTCTTCTCCGGAGCCCTGCTCCCCACGCTGGGTGCGCTGTCCGCCCTGGCCCTCGCCCCCCCGGCGTGGGCACGGGCGGACAGCTCGCCGCGCGCGGTGAGCGCCATCACCGCCAGCCAGGACACGGACACGTTCGGCGTGACGATGCTCTACCCCAGCAAGGTCGGCGGGGAGAGCTGGTTCATGCCCGCGGATCCCACCTGGGATCCGCGGTTCGAGCCCCAGGCCACCCTCACCCGCAACGCGGACGGCTCCTGGAAGAACAAGTCCACCAAGGTGCGCATGTCCGTCTACACCTCCACGGGCTACGACGAGAGCCTCATCCCCACGCATGATCCGGACACCCTGGGCGCCCGCGGCTACATGCAGGCGCCCAATGACTGGAAGAACGTGGAGATGACCGGCTTCATGAAGGTGAACGCCGCCTCCAGCATGGGCGACAACTTCGCCTGGTACGCGCGCGGCGGCCGGCACACCGACTCCCTGGCGTGCGAGGGCTCCTCGTACAAAGGCGGGCTGCACTACGACGGGCGCACGCGCTGGGAGAAGGAGTCCTGGCACGTCAGCTACGAGCAGGCCTCGTACAAGACGGCCACCTCCTCCCTCAAGGGGCGCTGGGTGGGCTTCAAGGCCGTCATGCGCAACACCCGGGTGAACGGCAAGGAGGCGGTGCGGCTGGAGCTGTGGCTCAACGACAACGCCGACAAGGTCTCCTGGAAGAAGATCTACGACATGGTGGATGCGGGGGCCTGGGGTGGAGACACCTCATACTGTGGCGGCGCCACGGATGGCATGCCGCTCACCTGGGGTGGCCCCATTGCAGTATTCCGCTGGGACAGCGCCACGGATGTGGACTTCAAGTGGATGAGCGTCCGGGAGATCCAGCCATAGTCCCGGATCAATGTGATTCGGTGACATTCATGAAAGCGGCGCAAGGTGTCAGCTCCTCCTCGCACCGTTTTTTCCTGTTCACAGGCGACCGGTTTCGAGCAAAGGCAAGGGTCTGTACCCTCACGGGCAAGCGAGTAAGCTTACGGGAGTCGAGCAAGCTGCGGCCCTGGGCTCCTGCACAGTGTCTGGCCGTCGAGCATTCGGAGGATCCAGGCATGGCCAAGACCGCGTTCATCGAGTCTCCGAAGCTCCTCAAGGGAACTCGCCTGTGGGAAGGAGACGAAGTCCTGCGAGTGCTGGCGGAGGTGGAGCACCTGCACCCGGAAGGCAGCATGGCGCTGCGCGCGCTGCGGGACGACGAGGGCTCCATCATCGACTTCGAGTGGATCTACGCCAACCCCGCCGCGGAGCGCGTGCTGAGCTGGAGGGTGGAGGGGCTGGTGGGGCGGCGGCTCCATGAGGTGCCGCCGGAGCTGGGGCTCGCCGGGCAGTTCGAGGCCTTTCATCAGGTGGTGGAGACAGGCGAGCCGTGCCAGCAGATGTTCCCGCACGCGTGTGATGGCTTCGACGGCTGGCTCCAGGCCACCGTGGCCCGGTTCCGGGATGGGGTGCTGGTGCGGCTGCGCGACATCACCACCGCCCGGCGCGCGGAGACGGGCCTGCGCGAGACGCGGGATCGGCTGGTGGAGCTGCTCGAGCACCTGCCCGAGGGCTTCTTCTCCGTGGATGCTCAGTGGCGCTACACCTACATCAACCGGAACGCGCTGCTGCTGACGGGCAAGCCGCGGGAGAAGCTCTTCGGCCGCGGCATGTGGGACGCCTGCCCGGAGCTGCTGGGCAGCATCGCGGAGCGGGAGTACCGGCGGGTGATGGCCGAGCGCGTCTCCACCGTCTTCGAGTTCGAGTACGTGCCGGGGGTCTGGGGTGAAGCCCACGCCTATCCCTCCGGCACCGGGATCGCCGTCTTCTTCCGGGACATCACGGAGAAGAAGAAGGTGGAGCTGGAGCGCGACGCGCTGCTCAAGCGCGAGCACTCGGGGCGCCTGGAGGCGGAGGAGCTGGCGCGGGAGCGGGCGCGGGAGCTGCTGGCGGCGCGGGAGAAGCTGGTCCAGTCGGAGAAGCTGGCGGTGGCGGGCCAGCTCGCCGCCGGCGTGGGGCACGAGATCAACAACCCGCTCTCCTTCGTGATGGGCAACATCCACTTCGCCCTGGAGCAGATCCACGCGCTGCCCGAAGTGGAGGCGCGCGAGGCGCTGCGGGAGACCACGGAGGCGCTGGCCGAGGCGCGCGAGGGCGCCGAGCGCATCCGCGGCATCGTCCGGGATCTGAAGACGTTCGCCCGGGCGGACGACGCGCACCTGCGGCCGGTGGACGTGCACGCGGCGCTGGAGTTCAGCCTCTCCATGGCGATGAACCACGTCCGCTACCGCGCGCAGGTGGTGAAGTGCTTCGGGAACGTGCCGCCGGTGTGGGCCAACGAGGCCAAGCTGGGCCAGGTGTTCCTCAACCTGATCATCAACGCGGCCCAGGCCATCCCGGAGGGCAACCCGGCGGAGCACCGCATCGTCCTCAGCACCTACGCGCAGGAGGAGCGCGTGGTGGTGGAGGTGACGGACACGGGGGGGGGGATGACGCCGGACGTGCTGGCGCGCGCCTTCGAGCCCTTCTTCACCACCAAGCCCCAGGGAGAGGGGACGGGGCTGGGGCTGTCCATCTGCCACGGCATCATCAAGTCGCTGCGAGGAGAGCTGAAGGCCGCCAGCAAGCCGGGCAAGGGCTCCACGTTCCGGGTGGTGCTGCCCACCCGCGGCGCGGAGGCCGAGGTGCTGGCCCCGATGATGGCCTCCTCGCTGGAGCCCGCGTCGGTGCAGGGCAAGCGGGTGCTCGTCATCGACGACGAGCCGGGCGTCGCCTCGGTGATGCGGCGCATCATCGGCCGCGGCAACGAGGTGGTGGTGTCCAACAGCGGGCGCGAGGCGCTCGCGCTGTTGGAGCGGGACACGGACTTCGACCGCATCTTCTGCGACCTGATGATGACGGACCTGACGGGCATGGACGTGCACGCGGAGCTGGCGAAGCGGCACCCCGAGTGCCTGTCGCGGCTCGTCTTCATGACGGGCGGGGGGTTCACCGAGCGCGCCCGCTCCTTCCTGCAGAGCTTCTCCCACCCGCGCATCGACAAGCCCTTCGAGCCGGAGCTCATCCGCCGGCTGGTGGCCCAGTCGCCGCCGCGCCTGTGAGGGCGAGCCCCCCTCGGGGGCGGCTCAGCGCCCGCGCTTGATGTCGAGCGGGCTCGTGACGGGGGGCGGCTTCTTCCCCGGCTTGCCGTTGGTGGCGGCGCGCCGCTCCAGCTCCACCAGCAGGGTGGGCGCGTTCGCGGCGGACACCTGCCGCGTCGCCGGGGCGTACCCTTCCAGCGACAGCGTCACCGACACGGGGGCCGCATCCGGCGCGAGCGGCAGCTTCACCGGCGTCACTCCGAGCGGCTGCCCGTTCAGCTGCACGGTGGCGCCGGTGGGCTCGGAGTTGAGCACCAGCTCCACCTTCTGGGGCTCCGGCGGTGGGGGAGGTGGATCGGGGAGCTTCTCCTGCGCCGGCTGGGTGGGTGGCGGGCTCACCACCACCGGCGGAGGAGGGGCGGGCTGCTCGGGCTGCTGGCGCAGCAGGACGACGGCGGCCCCGGCGATCACCAGCGCCGCGGCGCCGGCCACGGCGACGGGCACCACGGGGAAGCGGCGGGGGACGGGCGGCTTCAGGGACTCCGTGCCCCGCGTGGCCTCATGCTTGGGCGCGGGCGCCGGCCCCACCAGCGCCTCCACGCTCTGCCGCGAGCGCGTCTTGGGGCTCACGCTCGGCAGCGAGGAGCGCGAGGGGGTGGCCGCCTTGGCCGGCGGCAGGGACTTGCTGCGCGTGGGGTTGGACTTGTCCTTCGAGTCCAGGTCCGCGTCCTCGGCGAGCATGTCCAGCTTCGCGGGGTCCGCCTCCGTGGCGATGCGCTCGGCGTACAGCTCTCGCAGGTACGCGGACAGGTGCGCGGTGCTGGCCGCCAGCCGGATCTGGAGGATGTAGTTCTCCAGCGCCAGCCGGAAGGCGCCGCAGTCCGGGTAGCGCTTGTCCGGCGTGGGCGCGAGCGCGCGCAGCACCAGCTCGTCCAATCCTGGCGGCAGCTTGGGGTTGAGCTGCGAGGGCGGCGGCACCTGGCAGTCCTTCACCAGCCGCAGCGTCATCATGTCCGACTCGCTCTTGAAGAGGCGCTTGCCGGTGAGCAGCTCCCACATCACCACGCCCAGGGCGAACTGATCGCTGCGCCCGTCAATGGGCTGTCCGGAGGCCTGCTCCGGGGACATGTACGGGTACTTGCCCTTGAGCACCCCGGTGGCCGTGTTCTGGCTGCTGCCGGCCGCCTTCGCCACGCCGAAGTCGATGATCTTCACCGCCCCGTCGAAGCCGACGAGGATGTTCTGCGGGGACACGTCCCGGTGCACCAGCCGCAGCGGCTGGCCTTGCGCGTCCCGCGCCTTGTGCGCGTAGTCCAGCCCCGCCGCCGCCTCGGAGATGATGCGCAGCACCAGCCCCGGTGGCAGCAGCCGGCCCTTGAGCCGCGCCTGCTTGTCCAGCCGCCGCACGTCATCTCCCTGGACGTACTCCATGGCCAGGCAGTGGCGGCCTTCCACCTCCAGCAGATCCAGGATGGTGACGAGGTTGGGGTGCTGGAGGCGCGCCACGAGCCGGGCCTCCTCCAGGAACATGGTGAGGAACTCCTCGTCCTCGGCCAGGTGGGGCAAGATGAGCTTGAGCACCACCAGGCGCTCGACCGCGCTGCGCTCACGGGCCAGGAACACCTGGCCCATGCCGCCGGTGGCGATCTTGCGAAGGAGCTCGTACTTCCCGAAGGGGACAGCCATTCCGGCCGTAGGATACCCCGGCCTCTCACAAGTCGCGAAAGCCGTCTTCTCGTTCCCTCGACAGGCGGAGGAGCAGTCAGGTCGGAATTGTCTGTTCCCCCGCGATGAGCCCGGGGGGAGGGTGTCAGGATTTCAACTTGTAGCCGGCGCGCAGGGCCACGAGGGCCAGCCCGGTGGCCACCAGCGCCAGCCCCAGGAGGATGCCGCCGCCCAGCGCCGGCGAGAAGCTGCTCTGCCCCAGCATTCCATAGCGCAGCCCCTCCACCATGTAGACCATGGGGTTGAAGAGGCTGATCTGGCTCCACGGCGAGGGCAGCTCGCGCACCGAGTAGAAGACGCCGCCCAGGAAGGTGAGCGGCATCATCACGAAGGTGGGGAAGAAGTTGATCTGCTCGAACTTCTCGGCCCACATCGCCGCCAGCAGCCCCAGCAGGCTGAAGACGTAGGAGGAGAGCAGCAGGAAGAACGCCGTCACCCCGGCGTGCTGGAGGTTGAAGCCGGTGAAGAGGGCGGCCACGGCCCAGGTGAGCACGCCCACCACCAGGCCGCGCACCATGGCCCCGCCGATGAAGCCGGCCAGCAGCTCGCCCGGCCCCAGCGGCGCCACCAGCAGGTCCACCAGCGTGCCCTGGATCTTCGTGATGAAGAGCGAGGAGCTGGAGTTGAGGAACGCGTTGTTGGCGATGCCCAGGAAGATGAGGCCCGGGACGATGAAGGACAGGTACGGCACGCCCCCCACCTCCTTGACGCGGCTGGAGATGGAGTAGCCGAAGACGATGAAGTACAGCGTGGTGCTGATGAGCGGCGAGAGGACGGTCTGGCCCGGCACGCGCATGAAGCGGCGGACCTCCTTCGCGAACAGCGTCTTCATCCCAAGGGTGTTCATGGCATCACGGGGCGAGGCGGGGAGTGGGGCTCAGGCGGCCTTCTGCGGGCGGCCGCGGAGGATCTCGATGAGCACGTCCTCCAGGCGGGAGCGGCGCGTCTCCACGTCGGAGATGGGCAGGCCCTGGGCGTAGAGCTCGCGAAGCAGCTCGCCCGAGGGGGGCGTCCCCTCCCGCTCCACGTAGGTGAGCGTGCGCCGGTCCTCGGAGAGCGTGGCGTTGAAGCGCTGGGCGGGCTCGGGCAGCGCCGGCGGGGGCTGCTCGAAGGTGACGATGAGGCGGCGCTCGCCGAAGCGGCGCATCACCGAGGCCTTGTCCTCCACCAGCAGCAGGCGCCCCTCGTTGATGACGCCCACCCGGTCCGCCAGCTCCTCGGCCTCCTCCAGGTAGTGCGTGGTGAGGACGATGGTGGTGCCCTCGGAGGCCAGCTTGCGCACGTAACTCCACAAGTCCCGGCGCAGCTCCACGTCCACGCCGGCGGTGGGCTCGTCCAGGAAGACGAGCCGGGGGCGGTGCACCAGCGCCTTGGCGATGAGCAGCCGGCGCTTCATGCCTCCGGAGAGCGCGCGGGTGAGCGAGTCCTTCTTGCCTTGCAGGTTGAGGGCGGTGAGCACCTCGTCCACGCGCGCCTCGTCCCGGGGCCGGCCGTAGTAGCCCAGCTGGATGTGGAGCGACTCGGCCACAGTGAAGAACGGGTCGAAGTTGATCTCCTGGGGGACGAGGCCCACCTCGTAGCGGGGGCCCACCGGATCCTCGTCCAGGTCCTTGCCGAACAGGAGGATGCGGCCGCTCGTCTTCTTCACCAGCCCGCAGATGGCGCCGATGAGCGTCGTCTTCCCGGCGCCGTTGGGGCCCAGCAGGGCGAAGATCTCCCCCTGGCGGATGGAGAGGTTCACATCGGACAGCGCGGTGAGCTTCGCGTAGGACTTGGTGAGCCCCTGCAGCTCGAGGACGGGCACGGACATGGCGACGCGGGGCTTAGCACCTCCGGGGGGTGGCGGTCACCGAGACTGGCGGTAGACTGCGCGCCGCATGCTCAACGTCAGGGAACTGCGCGCGTTGGCCTCGCGCCTCACGGAGTACTACTTCTGCGATCAAATCGGCCCCTTCGTGCTGGTCCAGAAGCCGCCGCGGCCGGTGGTGGAGCAGATGGCCATGCGCATGGGCGCGCAGAGCACCATGGTGGCCACGGGCACCAGCCTGGAGGCCATGCAGCTGGCGGTGGTGCTGCGCTTCGACGAGCTGGTGGTGGCCACCCTGCCGCCGCTGCGCAGTCAGGACGAGCTGACGGTGGGGCGCATGCCGAGCTGCGACCTGGTCATCAATGATCCGTCCGTCTCCAAGGAGCACGCGCGGTTGTGCTGGCACGGGCAGTCCGACAGCTGCACGGTGGTGGACCTGGGCTCCATGAACGGCACCCAGCTCAACGGACACCCGCTGGAGCCCCACACGGCGTACTACCTGGAGGACGGGAACCTGGTGCGCTTCGGGGACGCGGACTTCGCCTACCTCACCTCCGTGTCGCTCTGGGACCGGCTGCGCGGGTGAGCGGCGGGCTGGAGGGCAGTCCGGTGTAGGAGCGCCCGGGTGCCCTCGCGAGGCAGGAGCGTGGGGGAGTTCCTTGCGCCGCGCGCCCCTCCTTAGTATCCGCCACCGTCTACGTCGTCACTTGGAGGCAGAGCGCCACGATGGCCCAGAACTTCATCTTCACCATGCAGGACCTGCGCAAGGTCAAGGGCGGGAAGGACATCCTCAAGGGCATCTACCTGTCCTTCTTCCCGGGCGCGAAGATCGGCGTCATCGGCCCCAACGGCGCCGGCAAGTCCACGCTGCTGCGCATCATGGCCGGGGTGGACACGGAGTTCTTCGGCGTGGCCAAGCCGGACCCGGGCGCGCGGGTGGGCTTCCTGCCGCAGGAGCCGCAGCTTGACGCCTCGCTGGACGTGAAGGGGAACGTGGAACTGGGCCTGAAGAACATCCGGGCCCTGCTGGACCGCTTCAACGAGGTGTCCGCGAAGTTCGCCGAGCCCATGAGCGACGCGGAGATGGAGAAGCTGCTGGCGGAGCAGGGCCGGCTCCAGGACGCGATCGACGCGTCCAACGGCTGGGAGCTGGACCGCACGCTGGAGATGGCGATGGACGCGCTGCGGCTGCCCCCGGGCGACGCGGACGTGACGAAGCTGTCGGGCGGTGAGAAGCGCCGCGTGGCGCTGTGCCGCATCCTGCTGGAGAAGCCGGACCTGCTGCTGCTGGACGAGCCCACCAACCACCTGGACGCCGAGAGCGTCGCGTGGCTGGAGAAGGCGCTGAAGGACTACAAGGGCACCATCGTCAGCATCACGCACGACCGGTACTTCCTGGACAACGTGGCGGAGTGGATTCTGGAGCTGGACCGGGGCGAGGGCGTGCCCTGGAAGGGCAACTACTCCTCGTGGCTGGAGCAGAAGCAGAAGCGGCTGGAGCTGGAGGAGAAGGCGGAGAGCCACCGGCAGAAGACGCTCAAGCGCGAGCTGGAGTGGGTGCGGGCCAGCCCGAAGGCGCGGCAGGCCAAGAGCAAGGCGCGCATCGCCGCGTACGAGGATCTGCTCAACCAGTCGCAGGAGAAGCGCGACCCGACGGGGGAGGTGACGATTCCGCCCGGGCCGAAGCTGGGCGGGCTGGTGGTGGAGGCCAAGGGGCTGCGCAAGGGGTTCGGGGATCGGCTGCTGATCGACGACCTGACCTTCAAGCTGCCGCCGGGCGGCATCGTGGGCGTGATTGGACCGAACGGCGCGGGCAAGACGACGCTGTTCCGGATGATCACCGGCGTGGAGAAGCCGGACACGGGCGAGCTGCGCGTGGGCGAGACGGTGAAGCTGGCGTACGTGGATCAGAGCCGCGACGCGCTGGGCGGGGAGAAGACGGTGTTCCAGGAGGTCAGCGGCGGGCTGGACTACATCGACCTGGGGCGGGCGGGGCAGATCCCGAGCCGCGCGTACCTGGCGGGGTTCGCGTTCAAGGGGCAGGACCAGCAGAAGCGGGTGAAGGACCTGTCGGGCGGCGAGCGCAACCGGGTGCACCTGGCGAAGATGCTCAAGAGCGGCGGCAACCTGCTGCTGCTGGACGAGCCGACGAACGACCTGGACGTGGAGACGCTGCGGAGCCTGGAGGAGGCGCTGCTGAACTTCGCGGGGTGCGCGGTGGTGATCAGCCACGACCGGTGGTTCCTGGACCGCATCGCCACGCACATCCTGGCGTTCGAGGGAGACAGCAGGGCGTTCTTCTTCGAGGGCAACTTCCAGGACTACGAGGCGGACAAGAAGAAGCGGCTGGGCGCCGACGCGCTGGAGCCGCACCGCATCCGCTACCGGCCGCTCACGAAGAGCTGAGGACTGCGTGGGCTAGAATGAGGAGGGGGCGCTGATGATCCGGAAGGTGTCGTTCCGCAATTTCAAGGCGTACCGCTCCTTGGACTTGGAGTTGGAGCCCTTCACGGTGCTGGTGGGCCCGAACGCGTCGGGCAAGACGACGCTGCTGGAGGGGCTGCATCAAGTCTCCCGCATGGCAGCGGGGATGGAGAAAGACGGGCAGGCAGGCTCCGCTCCCAGGTCGGTCCAGTCATTTGGTGTGAGCGCCCCCGTGGAACTCACCCTCTCTGGCAACTGGAAGGGCACGGAAGGGGTCGCACGGCTCCTTGGTACGCCGGAGAAGTCTCCGACAGAGGAGCCGGCTCTTCTCGAGTTCTTCATCAATGGGGAGTGGAATGGGAAGTCATTTCCTGCGGCTCAGTCGTTCGGTCCTCCCTTCAATCCTCCATTGAGTGAGTTTCGTGCCGCGCTGAGCTCGACAGCAGTGCTGAGGTTCGAGCCGAGGAGCCTCTCAGAAGCCTCCTACAGTGATGAGCCTGTTCCGAGTCTTCACTCAGATGGCTCCGGGCTGGCCTCAGTGCTCGCGTACCTCAAGCTCAGTCAAGACGAGGTGTTCGACCAGATCGAGCAGGCATTGAGGCAAGTAGTTCCTGCGGTGAAGCGCATTCGCATCGAACGTGCGGAAGTGTGGAGTCGTCCTCAGGAGAAGGGCAAGATCGGGGAGATCTACATATCCGGCCGTAAAGTATGGGGTAATCAAGTGATTCTGGATATGAGAGGGGCCAAGGGTGTCAGTGCCAACGCTGCGGGTGAGGGCACACTCATGGCGCTTGCTCTGCTGACGGTCCTCATGGGACCTGCTCAGCCGCGACTCGTGCTCCTTGATGACATTGAGCTCTCACTCCACCCGGCGGCCCAGGCGAAGCTCATCGAGGTTCTCCGTGCCATCCAGAAGAGGGACCCGGAGCTGCAGATCGTTGCGACGAGCCACTCGCCGTTCATCCTGAACTATCTCGACCCGAAGGAGGTCCGGATGACCTTCCTCGCGGAGAACGGCTTTGCCCGTTGTGAGAAGCTCACCGCTCATCCCGAGTTCGAGAAGTGGAAGGACCTGATGAGCCCGGGTGAGTTCTGGAGCACCGTGGGTGAGAGCTGGGTGGAGAAGGCAGGCGAAGCCAGTGTCAGCGAGTGAGCCCGCGTACGAGTTTGGAGTCGTCTGCGAGGCTCGCGCGGACCAGCTCACGGCGTGTGGCCTCGCGGATCGAGTTTTGGTTGCTGAGGTCGACTGGCTGGAACCGGAGATGCTGGACACTCAGCGGCATTGGAGTGGGCTCACTGCTCGTGAGGACTCCTTCCTGAGATGGGCGTCAGTGCGTGCAGAGGCTGCGCGCATGGGGCTCCGGGGTATCTATGGCCACTTCGATGGCCGGCCCGGCGAAGCAGACGCACGTATGGCTCGGCTGGCACTCCTGCTCTTCGCGGCGCTGAGTCGACGCCCCGACGCAGTAGTGCTGGTGCGTGACAGCGATGGTGATTCGCGGCGCCGCCTTGGGCTCGAACAGGCGCGGAGCGACAGAACCTGGCCATTTGAGATCATCATTGGCGTGGCGGAGCCGAAGCGGGAATGTTGGGTTCTCGCAGGGTTCGAGGCAAAGGATCGTGAGGAAGAAGAGAGACTCCGGAAGGTAATGGAGCGGCTCGCGTTTCACCCTGTGCATGAAGCCTACCGATTGGCTGCACGAGAGCACGGTGCGAAGACCGACGCCAAAGTAGCTCTGAAGGAACTCACGCAATCTGACGCCGAGCGCGAGCGCGAGTGCTTGAGCGGAACGCCGTTGCCTATCCTTGAGGAGCGCGGCAAAGACACTGGTCTCGCTGCGTACTTGATGGAGGTCCGGGAGCGGCTGGTACCTGTGATGACGGGTAAGAAGCGGGGGAAGTAACCGCTCGACATGCGCACCTGGGAGCTGAGCGTTCCGCTGGACGAGGCGTCGCCCACGCCGCTCTTCGTCCAGATTGCGCGCGCGCTCGCCGAGGACATCCGGCGTGGGCGCCTCAAGCCCGGTGCTCCGCTCCCCGGCAGTCGCGCGCTCGCCGCCACGCTGCGCGTCCACCGCAACACCATCCTCGCCGCCTACCAGGAGCTGGAGGCGCAGGGGTGGATCTCCACGGTCCCCGCTCGCGGCACCTTCGTCTCCTCCGCGCTCCCCGATGTCGAGCTCACAGCGCCCGCCCATTCGGCGCGTGCTCGTAGCTTGGACTTCGTGGGCTTTCCGCTCGAATCGCCGCTGGAGAGCCGGGAGCCTGAGGAGTTCCCGCGCGGCGCCCTCGTGCTCGTCGGAGGGACTCCAGATGTGCGGCTCCTTCCTGTCGAGGTGCTGGCTCGTGCCTGGCGCCGCGCCTTCAAGCTTGGAGGCCAGCGCCTCCTCGATTACGCCGGGCCTCAGGGACACCCGCGCCTGCGTACCGCGCTCGCGAACATGCTTGCCTCCGTGCGGGGGCTCGCGGCGACTCCGGAGTCACTCCTCGTGACTCGTGGCAGCCAGGGCGCGCTCTATCTTGCCGCCCGTGCCCTCGTGCGCCCCGGAGAGCGCGTCGCCGTGGAGGCGCTGGGCTATCGCCCGGCGTGGGAGGCCCTCCGGTCCGTGGGTGCCCAGCTCGTCCCCGTTCCTGTCGATGGTGAAGGCATCCGCGTCGATCGACTCGAGGCAGTCGGCGTTCGCCAGGGCCTCCGCGCGGTCTACCTCACTCCGCATCACCAGTATCCCACCACCGTCACGCTCTCTCCCGCGCGCCGCCTCGCGCTGCTGGCCTGGGCTCGGGCTGCTGGCGTCGCCATCATCGAGGACGACTACGACCACGAGTTCCACTACGACGGCCGTCCTGTTCTCCCGCTTGCCAGCGCTGACCGTGACAATGTCGTCATCTACGTGGGCACGCTCTCCAAGGTGCTGGCCCCGGGCCTGCGCGTAGGTTTCCTCTTCGCCCCGCTGCCGTTCATCCAGCGCGCGGCGTCCATCCGCGCCATCGTGGACCGTCAGGGAGACCTCGTTGCTGAATATGCCCTCGCCGAGCTGCTCGAAGAGGGCGAGCTCCAGCGCCACGTTCGCAAGATGCGGGGCATCTATCTCTCCCGCCGTGATGCGCTCGTCGAAGCCCTGCGCGGAGAGCTCCCAGGTGGGCTCGAGTTCTCCGTGCCCGCCGGCGGCATGACGCTATGGGCCCACTGCGCCCCGGGGCTCGACGCCGCTGCCTGGGTCGAGCGCGCCCAGGAGGCAGGGGTGTGGTTCTCCCATGGCGGGCAGTACACGTTCGACGGTCAGCCGTTCCCTGCCGTGCGCCTGGGCTTCGCGAGCCTGAAGGAATCGGAGTTGCGCGAGGCGGTGCGCCGGATGGCGAGGCTTCGTCCCAGGCGGTAGCCAGGGGAGCTTGGGGGTGATGTGCCTGCTGGCGGGCGTGCCAGGCCAACCTGTCTGACAACTCTACCGCTTCGGACAGAGCGCGCCTTGGAGTGCCGTCGAATCCATTGAGCGCAGGTGGCCGTGAGCCGAGAGAGAGCGGGACGGCCGGCGCGGGAGGACCCGTCCGCTGACGGGGGACCCGCGCCGAGACGAGGGACCCGCGACCTGTGCGCCCGTGAGCGTGTGCCCGTGTTGGAAGCCGTCACGGGCGGGTCAGCTCCCGCGCCGCACACTGCACGCCCTGGACCACCTGGGCCATGCGCCCGTAGTCCAGCGTGTCCCAGGTGTCGGTGGCCTCGTGGTAGCGCGGGTTGCGGAAGAAGGCCGTGTCGGTGACCAGCGCCGCGCGATAGCCCTCGGCCCAGTAGCTGGCGTGATCCGAGAAGTCGATGCCCTCGATGTCCGCGGGCGCGTTGAGGAACTCGACGGGCAGCGTGCTGCCGCCGCGCATCGCCGTGGCGACCTGACGCACCAACCCCTCATCCCCCAGCCGACCCGCCACCGCGATGAAGTGGCCCGTGGTGGGGTAGCGCCACCGCAGCGCGTCCAACGGGTAGTGCTGGCTCTCCGGCGCGTCCGTGAAGAAGCCGATCGTCTCCAGCGAGAGCATGGCGCGCACCTTCACCCCCGCCTCGCGCAGGGACTTCGCGTGCACCCGGCTGCCCATGTGCTCGGAGCGGAAGTAGGGCGGCTCTTCCAGCGTGAAGGCCACCAGCTCCACTCGCATGGGCGGAGGTTGCTGGCCGAGCAGCGTGGCCAGCTCGAGCAGGCCCGCGACGCCGCTGGCGTTGTCATCCGCGCCGGGGAAGGGGCCCGCGGTGTCGTAGTGCGCGCCGATGACGACGCGCTCGGCCGTCTCCGGGCCGAAGTGGGCGATGACGTTGCGATAGCGGGTCCCTCCCACGCGGTAGGGCTGGGACTCCACGCGGCCACCGGCCCGGGCGAGGTGCTCGGAGATGTACGCCGCGACGCGCTCCAGGTTCTCCGGGTGGCGGAAGTCCCGTGGGTGGAACGTCTCGGACAGGGCGCGCACGTGGGCCTTCAGGCGCTCGGGGTCCACCGGGCCGGGCTCGCAAGAGGGCGGCGCGGGCAGCGGCCGGAGCCACCAGCCCACGGCCCCCGCGAGGAGCAGGAGGGCCGCCACCCCCGCGCCCACTGCCCAACGAAGCCAGCGCCTCCGGCCCATTCGCGCCGCTCGCTCCGGGGACGACACATCCATGTCCGCATCCTGGGTGAGGTCCGCGAGCCCAGGCAAGGGACTTGCCGACGGGTGCCGCAAATGGGCCGGAAAGTAGCCAGGAAAATGCCCGGGAAGATCTCCCGGGGGCGTCGTTCTCGAGGTGCGAGTCACGAAGCAGGGCACTGGCCCTCCTCGCACTTCAGGAGACCCTATGAACAAGAGAATCTTCTACGCCCCCGCCTGCGCCCTGGCCCTGGTGGCCTGTGGAGAGGCCATCCCGATGGATGAAGCGGAGCTCGAGGCCGTCCAGCAGGCCGCGGATTCCGGTGCGAAGTTCGGCACGCTCTGCCAGAGCGACTACCAGAACAACTGGCGCACCAAGCTCCCCTACGTGTGGAACCGGTGCGGCTGGTTCAACAACGAGCTCGACGACACCGACACCAAGTCCTTCTACTGGAACCTGCACGGCGCCAAGTCCCTCTTCGAGGGCGGCAACGATCACAACTCCACCGAGACCGTCAACCTCGTGTACGCGAGCACCCACGGCGGCGCGTGGAGCGACACCGCCACGTACACGATGTGGGACCAGAATCAGCGCGCCTTCACCAAGGACATGCGGCTGGGCAACGAGTCCGTGGGCCTCAGCATCCTGGCGACGTACGCGTGCGAGACCCTCAAGGATGACGGCAAGCTCCCGCTGCGCTGGGCGCCCACCATGCGCGGCGGTCTGCGCTACGTCACCGGCAGCTTCGACAAGGTCTATGACAGCTTCACCACCGACGAGCAGGGCGAGGTCTTCGCCGACGAGCTCCAGCACAAGGCCAAGATCAAGTACGCCTGGCGCGACTCCGTCTCGGACGCGTGGACCGACGAGGACGCCGCGGTGATGTCCACCGGCACCAGCGAGTCCAACTGCTTCTACCGGCTGAACAACATGACCTGGCAGAACTACCCGAGCTTCCCCCGCCTGCGCGACAACGAGATCAAGTACTACTGCCGGACCTTCTGGTCGCTGTAGCGGCTGCTCCGCCAGCGTCCCCTGCTGCCCAAGCCTTCTTCCTTCGAGGATCCCCACATGACTTCCACTGTCTCTCTTCGCACCCTGCGTGCGCCGATGGCGCTCGCGCTCTCTCTCTGGATCGTCGGGCAGGCCTCCGCCTCGCCCTACCCGTACCGTGAAGCGCTGGATCGAAACTCGCGTGCCTCCGGCCTCGGCCGGAGTGAGGTGCCCATGCTCCAGCGGCAGCCCGGCCGCGGGGCGCGCGTGGTGGCCGAGGAGCTCTTCTCCCGGTATCGCCTCGCCGCCGGCGCCATCAACACGGGCGGCGAGTACACCATCGAGGCCACCGCCGACAAGATCCGCTACGACGGCGCGCGGGGCTGGTACCTGCAGGTGCTCAAGGACGGCACGTCGGTGCGGTACCGCAACTACCCCTACCTGGAGGAGGTGGGGACGAGGCCGGTGTCGGAGAAGCTGAGCAACGAGCAGCTCGAGGCGCTGGGCCGGGCGTTCATCACCCAGGAGTTGGCCGCGTACGTGCGGATGGCCACCAACGAGCAGCTCGAGGCGTTCTCCAGCGTGCACGAGCTCCAGGGTGTCCAGGAGGCCTCCGGCACCGCGCCCATGCTCGAGTCGGTGGTGGCCAGCACCGTGAACTTCAGCCGCACGGTGGACGGCCTTGGCATCGTCGGCCCCGGGTCGAAGATCTCCATCATCTTCGCCAACGACGGCACGCCGGTCGGCTTCGACTTCGACTGGCCCACCTATGCCCCCACCGGGCAGACCCAGCAGGTGCTCGACGTGAGCAGCATCCACCTCCGTGGCAGCTCCGTGCTGCCCGTGGATCCGTTCCGCGAGGGCTCGACGGTGATGCGCTTCGAGTGCGGCTACTACGACGGCGGCGCGCGCAGGATGGACGCCTCGACGCCGGTGCAGGCCGCGTGCGCCTACCACCACGTGGTGCTGACGGTGGGGGACCCGGTGCGCAACCGGCTGGATCCGACCGATGGGCTCGACACGGCGGCCTACATCGGGCTTGTCCCCGCGGGCGCCATCGTCTCGGCGGATCCGCGCTGGCCCGAGGCGATGGTGCTGTGCACGGATGACACGCGCTGCGGCGTCCGCCCGGCCCCGCTGCCCGCGCCGGACTCGCCGCCGCCGTCCACGGGGGAGAGCCCCGAGCCGCAGTAGCCCACACGCCGTCCCCCGGCGAGAGAGCGCCCGAGCCGGGGGGCGGTCGCGCCCTCTGCCCCCTCTTCCGCCTGGCGGGAGAGGGGGCTTGCTCGTGGGCGCTCTCTGGCAAGGAAGTGGGCAGCGGCCAGTGCCGCGCTATCGTCGAGCGCACGGGAGCCGTTGCTCCGAGGAGCCATGAACTTCGTCTTCCTCTCCCCCCACTTCCCACCCCAGTACTTCCACTTCGTCACGGCCCTGCGTGAGCGCGGCGTCAACGTCCTGGCCATCGGGGACGCGCCCTACGACAGCCTCCGCCAGGAGCTGCGAGAGACGATCCGCGAGTACTTCTTCATCCCCCACCTCAACGACTACGACGCGCTGCTGAGGGCCACCGGCTACTTCACCTGGCGCCACGGGCGCCTCCACCGCATCGAGTCGCTCAACGAATCCTGGCTGGAGGTGGAGGCTCGCCTCCGCGAGGACTTCAACGTCCCCGGCCTCATGCCCGCCGACATCCGCCGCCTGCGCTCCAAGTCCGGCATGGCCGCCGCCTTCCAGGAGGCCGGCGTGCCCCACCCGGAGCTCGAGCCCGTCCAGAGCGCCGCCCAGGTGAAGGCCTTCGCCGGCCGCGTCGGCTATCCGCTCGTCCTCAAGCCCGACGTGGGCGTGGGCGCCGCGCACACCTTCAAGGTCAGCAGCGACGCCGAGGTGGAGCAGGTGCTCGCCCAGCCCCCCAGCGCTCCCTTCGTCGCCCAGGCCTTCGTCCAGGGCACCATCGTCACCTATGACGGCGTGGTGGACCGGGAGGGCCGCATCCTCTTCAGCCTCAGCCACCAGTACAGCGAAGGCGTCATGGAGGTGGTGACGGAGCAGCGCGACATCTCCTTCTGGAGCCTCAAGGAGATCCCCGCCGCGCTGGACGCGCTGGGCCGCAAGGCGGTGGCCGCGCTCGGCCTGCGCGAGCGCTGGTTCCACCTGGAGTTCTTCCGGCTGCCGGACGATCGCTTCATGGCGCTCGAGGCGAACCTGCGTCCGCCCGGCGGCTTCATGACGGACATGATCAACTACGCCTGCGACGTGGACGTGTACCGGCTGTGGGCGCGCGTCGTCACCGGCGAGCCGGTGAGCGACTTCCGCTGCACCCCCAAGTACCACGTGTGCCACGTCGCCCGGCGGGCCGGCCGCCCCTACCGCCACAGCCATGAGGAGGTGGTGCGTCGGCTCGGGCCCACGCTGATGCTCCACGACTCGAACCTGCCCGCCGTCTACCAGGCGGCCATGGGCACGGAGATGTACCTCACGCGCCACGTGGACCTGGAGCGCATGCGCGAGGACGTGCGCTTCATCCAGAGCACCCGCTAGCCGCGCCGCCGAGCTTCCGGTTCGACAGGGCCCCTGGGTTTCACGACTCAGCTCAGCAGCCAGCGCAGGGCGAACGGCAGCCGCCGCTGCCAGTCCCGCTCGTGGTGCTGTCCGCCCGGCTCCAGCACGAGGATCACCTCGTGATCATGATACCCCAGCTGCTTGAGGTGCCCATGGAAGTCCCGCGTGGCCTCGCCGTAGTTGAGGGGGAAGCCGTCGCCGGGGATGTGCTCGGTGCTGCCGGCGTCCAGGTAGATGCGGCTCCAGCGGCGGCTGTGCTCCTTCCACTCCTCGAAGAGCTGGCCCTGGCTCCACATCACCGTGGGGGACAGCGCGCCGATGCGGCCGAACAGCTCCGGGTACTTCCACCCGAGGTACAGCGACATCAGCCCGCCCAGCGAGGAGCCCATGGTCCCCGTCCACTGAGCGCCCTGGCGTGTGCGGTAGACGCGGTCCACGTAGGGCTTGAGCTGCTCCACCAGGAAGCGCGCGTACAGCGGGCCGCGCGCCTGCACGCGGCTGCGCGGCTCGTCCCACGGCGAGTAGTCCCGGTGCCGCCCGGCCCCCGAGTCCACCGCGACGATGAGCCAGGGCTCCAGCCGGCCCTCGCCCACCATGGCCTCCAGCGCGCGGTTGGCGCACCACGTGTCGAACAGCGCCGACTCCGGGTGCGCGAAGACGTTCTGCCCGTCGTGCATATAGAGGACGGGGTAGCGATGCGCGCCGTGCTCGTCGTAGCCGTCCGGCGTGTAGATGCGGACGGTGTGGGTGGAGCCCTCCTGCGGGGAGGGGAAGTCGCGGATGATGTGGACGTGGCCCATGGAGCAGGCACCAGCGGCCAGGCCTGCGCTCCTGGGCGGCGGTGAGGCGCTGAACGATAGATGGCCGCGCACCGGGGGCCAACCTCGGAAGTGCGCGCCGCCGTCAGGGGGGCGGATTTCCCAGGGCCCCGCTGCTGGCCTGCTCTCGGGCAGCCAGGCTCGCCCTGGAGACCAGGCCTCCCGCCGGAGTGCTCGCCATCCCCCGCGACAGTGGACACATTTGCTGGCGACACGAGAGAGACGGAGGACCACCGTTGGAAGCCACACCGATGAGCTCCGTCACCCGGGTCGATGCCAGAGGGCGCATGGGGGAGCGGCGCGCCAGGCCCCCCCTGCCCTGGTGGCTCTCGGAGGAGCGGGGGGCGTTGCCTCCGCCGGGAGGGCTGCCAGCGTGAGCCAGTGCGATCCGTCGAGCGAGGGCCTCGCTGCCTTCCTGGAAGCCCGAATCGAGGACATCAGCCGCAGGTGGGAGGAGCGGGTGCGAGCTGGGCTCTCACCCGAGGGCCTGTACTGGCGGAAGCTCGTGGACACACTGCCGGGGTTCCTCGTCGCGCTGGTGAATGCGCTGCGGGGCGCCTGGGTGCCAGCAAGCCCCGCTTCGACGGAGGCCACCGCCGAGGCTCAGGGCGACCAGCGCTACCGCGTGGGCCTCGACCTCGCCGCGGTGGCGCGGGAGTACTCGGTGCTGCGGGACGTCATCCTCGAGATCCTCCAGGAGGGCGCATACCCGCTCGAGTCCGACACGCAACGGCACCTGCTCGTCAGCCTCGACACGGCCCTGGCGGAGGCCCTGCGGCGCTACACCCTGCAGCACGAGCAGGACGAGGCGCGCGAGCGGCTGAGCCGCGTGCTGACGTCGCTGCCCATCGTCTTCTTCTCCCTCGACACCCGCGGGGTGTTCCGGCTCGCCCAGGGGCAGGGGCTCGAGAGGGCCGGGTTCGAGCCGGGCCAGCTGGAGGGCAGGTCCGTCGTCGAGCTCGCCGAGGGCCATCCGACGGCCATCTCGACCCTCGAGCGGGCGCTGCGCGGGGAGGCGTTCACCACGGAGCTGGAGTTCCGGGGCATGTACTTCGAGCTGCGCTTCATGCCCGAGCGTGGCCCGGACGGCGCGCTCTTGAGTGTCTCGGGCCTGGCGATGGACATCACCGAGCGCCGGCGCACCGAGGCGGAGCTACGCCAGTCCGAGATGCGCTACCGCCTGGCCACCCTGGCCACCAGCGACACCATCTGGGACTGGGATCTCGGCACGAATCGGGTGCTCTGGAGCGTGAACCTCTACCAGCTCATCGGGGGCGCGCTGGGGGAGACGGATCTGGCCATCGACTGGTGGTTCGAGCACATCCACCCCGAGGAGCGGGAGCGCGTGGTGCGTGGAGTCCACGCCGTCATCGAGGGTGGAGGCACCCACTGGGTGGATGAGCACCGCTTCCGGCGCGAGGACGGCGCGTACCTCTTCGTCAGGGAGCGGGGCTACGTGCTGCGAGATGAGCACGGCCGGGCGGTGCGCATGGTGGGAGCCCTCCATGACATCACCCGGCGCAAGGAGGCCGAGCAGGATGAGCGGCGGCGGGCCGACTTCGAGCAGCACCTCATCGGCATCGTCAGCCATGATCTGCGCAACCCCCTCAACGCCATCTCCATGGCCTCGGCGCAGCTGCTCAAGCAGGGCAGGCTGGACACGGGGCAGCTCCGCTCCGTGCAGCGCATCGTCGCCAGCGCCGAGCGCGCCACGCGGATGCTGAGAGATCTGCTGGACTTCACCCAGGCGCGGCTGGGGGGCGGCCTGCCGGTAGAGCTCCGGTCGCTGGACCTGCACGAGCTCGCGCGGCAGGTGGTGGATGAGGCGCACCTGGCGTACCCGCACCGGCAGCTCATCGTGGAGCAGCGCGGGGATGGGAGGGGGGCGTGGGACGCGGACCGGCTGACCCAGCTCATCGTCAACCTCATGAACAACGCGCTCACCTACGGTGACGCGCACGGCGCGGTGCGGGTGCGCACCGATGGCCTGCCCGACGCGGTCGTGCTCTCCGTGCACAACATGGGGAAGCCCATCCCGGCCGAGCTGATGTCCCGGATCTTCGAGCCGCTCAAGCGTGGGGAGAGCAAGGGCACCCGGAACAGCCACTCGATCGGCCTGGGGCTCTTCATCGTCAAGCACATCGTCGAGGCCCACGGCGGCTCCATCTCCGTGAGCTCCACCCCGCAGGATGGGACGACCTTCACGGTGTCCCTGCCCCGGCGCCCGGCTCCGGCTCCCGAGCCTCCGCCTCCCGGGCCTCTACACTCTTGAGGGGGGGAGCGCGCCCGTAGCGACGCGCCCAGCACCATCATCTAAATGGAGCGTCCCGGCTGTGGCAGGGAGGCAGCAGTGACCCTCCCCGAGACGTTCCGGCGCGGTGGCGCGAGCGAAAAATCGGGGGGGAGTGGGTCATGAAGACCACACTGTCCGTCTTGCAGAAGGCACAGATAACCCCCTGGTGTCTGGAATGACTCAGAAAGCGTGAATGTCAGCCTCTGCACGTAGAGCCCGTTTCACCGGCGGCGGGCAACCAGCGAGGTTTCGCCAGCCATGATTCATCCCTGAATTCGCGTGCTTCGTGAATGAAGTGCCCGCGAATGGCTCCGCGTTGGGGGGCAAGGACGGGAAAACCGGGGAGCGGGGAGATTCACGGATGAAGAGCGGCGCCGGCCCGTGTCCATGTCCTTTCGGCCATTTGTTCGGGTGGCATGCGCCCTGCTCATGAAGCTCATCAGTACGGGAGAAACCACAACATCGCGAGAAAAGCCTATGCCCACTGTTCGCTTCGCTGGAGCTGGTGCCTTCGTCCCTTCCCGAACCATCAACAACGAGCGCATCGCGAAGGCCTTTCCGGGCTGGTCGGCTGAGCGGATCCTCGAGAAGACGGGCATCGTCGAGCGGCGATACCTGTGGGAGATCAACGAGAAGGGCACGGCGATCCCGCCGCCCGAGAATGATCTGCCCGTCTACCCTGCCTCCAACACCGATATGTGCGAGATCGCCCTGCAGCGGGCGCTGCAGCAGTCGGGGGTGGAGCCGAAGGAGCTGGACGCCATCTTCGTCGTCACCTGCACGCCGGACGAGCTGAACTTCAACCACGACGCGATGGAGCTTCACCGGCGCCTGGGGTGCCGCGCGGACACCTTCGCGCTGGTGGTTGACGACGGCTGCGGCGGCACCCCGTACATCATCGACATGGCGAGCAAGATGATGGAGGGCGGCCGCTTCAAGACGGTGGCGGTGGTGGCCTCCACGCTGTCCTCTCCGCAGCTGCACCGGGACGTGTACACGGACGAGATCGTCCCCGAGCCCGGGCGCAAGCCGCTCAACGCGTACCTGTCCGCGTACGTCTTCGGGGATGGGGCGGGCGCGGTGATTCTGCGCGCGGATGGCGAGGAGGGCAGCGGCATCCTGGCGACGATGTCCGGCAACACGCACGGCGAGCTGGTCATCCGCCGCGGTGGCGGGATGATGAAGCTGCCCTACCAGGGGCGGACGCGCCCGGGGGACCTGGCCTTCGTGGTGGATGGGCAGAAGGTGGCGGAGAGCTACCCTCTGTACATGCGCCACTGCATCGACACCGTGCTGGAGCAGCACCCCGAGCTGGCCTCCGAGGTGAAGCGCTACTACTTCCACCAGCCCAACCGGCGGCTGATGGAGTTCTTCATCCAGGGAGCGGAGCTGCCCGCGGAGCGCGTGGCGATGAACGTCCACCGCTACGGCAACACCTCCGCGGCGGGGATGCTCATCCTGCTGGCCGAGGATCTCGAGTCCGGCCAGGTGCGCCTGGGCAGCGGGGATCTGGTGCTGGTGGCCGCGGTGGGTGCTAGCGTCCACTACGGCGCCCAGCTCGTGCGGCTGTAGCCGCGGGGGGCTGCGAATGTCGGGTATCCTTGCCATCATGACAGGCACACCCTTCGAGGGAGGTGCCGCTTGTCACGGATGCCCGGCTGTGTCGTTGCGCTCGCGCTGATCCTACCCGTCTCGGCGCTGGCGGGCGAGGTGGTGTACCAGCTCCGGACGGAGGAGGATCCGAAGGCCGTGGCGGATCCGAAGGCCTGCCAGGCCGCGCCGTTCCAGGCGAACGTGCGGCTGCCGGGGAGCATCTCCGCGCCGGAGAGCTCGGCGGACGGCAAGCTGAAGCCCGGCGGACGGAAGGGGGCGGGGACGGCGCTGGCGTGCGTGCGCATCACGGACCGCGCCTTCCCCGAGGGCTCGCAGGCGGACATCTACGCGCGCTTCGAGCTGAAGGAGGGGCGCTTCACGGGGGTGGGCCGGTGCATGGTGGTGAGCAACGCGGTGCCGCGCCCTGGCGTGGTGCTCGCCAGCTGCGCGCTGAAGCTGACGGAGTTTCCCCCTGCCTACGCCGGCGGCTCCGCGACGAGCGCCAGCGTCTTCAACCCGCTCAACCTCCCTGGCTACAACACCGGCTCGCTGTGGACGCTGCGCGTGCTCCAGCCGGATCCTGCGGCGGGCGCCGCGCCGGCGGGCGCTGGGAAGGAGCCGGCCAAGGCTCCCGCGGGCAACAAGGCTCCGCCGAAGTAGCGCGCCCCTCCGCGCAGACGCTGGACCTCATCGACGTGAATGGCCCGGCCGTCTCGTATGACGGGAAGACCATCGTCTTCTCCGGCCTGCCCGCGGGCTCCTACAACACGTCACCGGCGCGCTCCATCGGAGCATGGCGCCTGTACGCGATCGACGCGGATGGGACGAACCTGCGTCAGGTGACGCACTCGGACGTGAGCCTGGATTACAGCCGCTTCGGCGACGCGGCTGGCGGGCTGCGGAGCTACGACGACTTCGATCCGGCCTTCCTGCCGGATGGGCGCATCGTCTTCGCCTCCACGCGCTGGCCGGCGTACGGGCAGTACAGCGGGGTGCGCACGTCGAACCTCCACGTGGTGAACCTGGATGGGACGCGGATGCACCGCATCACCGCCGAGCGCAACGGGGCGGACCGGCCGCTGGTGGATCCGGTGACGGGGAAGATCGTCTACGCGCGCTGGTGGCGCAACCATCGCTTCCCCACCAACGACATGAGCACCGTGGAGCGTTCGGGGGGGAGGCTTCGACCAGAAGGACGGGCTGACGACGAACCGGAACAACCCGGTGGGAGGCTCGAGCATGTTCCGCAACGCGTGGCAGGCCGCCACCATCAACCCGGACGGCACGGGGTTGGAGATGTGGAACGGGCGCTTCCGGATGGAGGAGAGGAACCACGTCTACGGCGGGGCGTTCAGCCCGGAGGGCGTCTTCTTCGCCAACTTCTTCCCCATGTACAACATGACGGAGGCGAGCGGCTTTGGAGGCATCCGTCGCTACGAGCGCGGCCCCAACGCCTACCAGGCCGTCATCGGCGTGGCGGACTTCACGCTGGACTACCTGAGCCCGTCCAATCCCACCTCCTACGGCATCTTCAAGGGCACCTATGCCGCGGAGCCGGAGGTGCTGCCGGATGGGAGGCTGGTGGTGTCCCTGGCCCCGGACGTGATGCAGGACTACGGGCTCTACGTGGTCGAGAAGGACGGCACGGGAGCACAGCTCATCCATGACGTGCCTGACGCCGCCGAGGTGCGCGCGCGAGTGCTGGGGCCGCGCCCGAAGCCGCCGGTGCTGCTGGACAGATTCCGCGACAACCCGGGCGCGCCGCCCGCGGCGCTCCTGCCACCGACGGAGCAAGGGCCGTATGCCGTGGACGGCACCTTCACCTTCGCGGCGCTCAACGTGTACGCCAACGCGCCGGTGGACTGGGACATCGTCAGCGCCGTGCCGGTGGGCTCGGCGGGCAGCATCCGGTTCTTCATTGATCACCAGCGCACCAGCCCTGGCTCCTTCCCGCACCTGGACTGGCCCATCCTCCTGGGAGAGAAGCCCATCGCGCCGGACGGCTCGGTGGTGGACGAGACCGCGCCGGCCAACGTGCCGCTATTCGAGCAGCTCCGAGGCCCGGCGGCGCAGGGGTACGAGGTGCCGCTGACGGGGGGACCCTCCGCGGACGGGGCGGCGCACGTGGCGGGGATGAACTTTGGCCCGCCGGGCGCGGTGGCGCGGTGTGTGGGCTGCCATGCGGGCCACACGATGATCCCCGTCCCCGAGAGCGACGAGGAGGCGAAGTGGAGCAACCTGGCGCCGGGGGCCACCGTCACCGTCTCCACGACGAGGGACGCCAACACGAACCGGGGGCTGATCGACCGGAGGGTGCTGAAGGGGGAGAACTGGCGGTACTGGGCGAGCGCCTCGGATCAGCAGGCGAACCAGTGGGTGCAGCTCACCTTCCCGGTGCCGGTGACGGTGCGCAAGGTGCGCCTGTACAACCCGCGGCAGGGCGGCGAGGCGAGCTCCTCCGTCCAGGTGGGCGCCGCCACGGTGAGGCTCTACGCGGATGCGGATGGCTCGCAGCAGGTGGGCAGCGGCACGGCGAGCAACCTCTCCGTCTCTGGCACGGACGTGGACTTCGCGGACGTGAAGGCGCGCGTGGTGCGCATGGAGCTGAGCCAGGTGACGGGCACCTTCTACGGCGCGCGGGTGGCGAGCCTGGCGGAGATCGAGGTGATTGCCCGGGGCGAGGCCCCCTAGAGCACCGAATCGTTTGAAGTTCACGTTATCCCGCTTTAGGCAGGCCCCGACTACGCTGAACCGATTCGAGGGCACCCTGCCGATGCGCTCTGGCCGAACCTGTATGGCTGTCAGACAGGTTTGCCCAGCGCGCTGCCGCCACGGGCTGCCGTCCCCACTCCTGTCCACCGAGTGGAACCGCCAGCGTCGATCCTGCTGCTAAGTGTCTGGAACCACTCGGCCTCAAACAGATCGGCACTCTCTAGGCCCGCGGCGGCACTACACCTTCCGTGGTGGCCGGCCCCGCGCGCGCGGTGGCGAGCATCAGCATTTCACCAGGACAAGGAATAGGTCAGGAACCGGGAGAGTCCTGGTTGTTCATTTTTAATTCAATTCTACTGAAGACACTCATTTCAGGTTTAGCTGAGAAGCAAAACGGCGATGCTCTTCCTTTTGCGTTTCACTTTGGGTTAAACGTGGCATGTCCATTCGTGAACAGAGCTGGACATTCAATCACAACGCAGGGGGCCAAATGTTTTCACGGAAATCCGTCTTCATGCCGCTATTGGTAGGCGTGGCGCTCACGGCCTGTGGCAGGGAAGAGGAGCCACGAGAGGAGAACGCGGCACCTGAGCTGACGACCCAGGAGCAGGCGCTTCAATGCCGCATCAGCTCGCAGTCGCTCGTGGATGTACCGGGTATCCAGCGGCTCATGACGTGCGGCGCCCAGGCCGGTTGGTCGCTCCACGCGGGCGACGTGCTATGGCGTCAACGGAACAGGCTTGCCCAGCTTCAACCTGAGCCTCTCCGCGAAGTACCTCGGAGCAGTCAGTGGGGATGAGACGGGCGCGGCGCTGGCTGTAGGGGACGTGACAGGGGACGGGCAGGCGGATCTCATCACGAGTGCTCCCCTCAATGAGTCGACCGCGGCTCCGTCCAACAGCGGCATCATCTACATCGTCAAGAACACGGGCGCAGCGCCGGCCACTACCTCCCTTTTCAGCAGCAATACCAACATCTTCCGCATCCAGAACCTTGCTCCGCAGCAGGTGAGCCAGACGGATCTGCGCGTGGGCACCTCGTTGGCTGTCGCGGATGTGAACGGTGACGGTTCCAGGGATCTGGTCGTGGGCATTCCTGGGTACGACGGGCCCGCGGGAGCCGACAGCGGCGCGGTGTTCGTGTTCTACGGGCCGGTGACGGCGCACCGTACCTTATCTTCCGCGGATCTCATCCTCGTGGGCGCCTCGGCGGGTGAGCTGGCCGGCACCTCGGTCGCGCGGGTGGGGGACAGCACTGGAGATGGGATGGAGGAGATCCTCGTGGGCGCCCCTGGCAGCGGCGCGGCGGTGGGCAAGGCCTACCTGGTCCATGGCGGACAGCCCACGGGCACTGTCTCCCTGGGGGCCCTCATCGAGTTCAGCGGCAGCCCGGGCGATCGGGCGGGCACCTCGGTGGCTGCGGGTGACTTCAACGCGGATGGCCTGCCGGACATGCTGATTGGCGCGCCGGGCTACCAGTCGAACCAGGGCGCAGCCTTCCTCATTCACGGCGACGAGCCGCTGCTGCCCACCCAGTCGTTGCTGGGCTTCACCGTGATCGAGGGCGAGGGCGTGGGCGATCAGGCCGGCCACGCCGTCGCGAGCGCGGGTGACTTCAACGGTGATGGCGTCGAGGACGCCCTCATTGGCGCGCCCTATGCCAACGGCGGCTCGGGTGGGGTGTACCTGCTGGGTGGCGAGGTGCCGCGCAACTGGTACGCGGACAACGATGGGGACTTCTACGGCGATCTGAACGGGACGCCCACGCTGGACTGCGTGCCGCCCGCGGGGCAGTGGGTGCTCGACAACACCGACTGCAACGATGCGGATGCCTCCATCAACCCCGAGGCCCTGGAGCTCTGCAGCACCGTGGGCGTCGACGACAACTGCAACGGTCAGATCGACGAGGAAGGTGCGACCGACGCACCCTACTGGGCCACGGACATTGACGCGGACGGATACGTGAATGCCGACATGCCGCTGATCCAGACCTGCGACAGCCCTGGGGCCGGCTACATCAATGACAATGACAAGCTCGGCTATGAGTGCTGGGGGATTCCGGACTCGGACAATGACCCGGCCACCTATGAGGGAGCGCCGGAGGTCTGCGACAACAAGGACAACAACTGCAACGCCGAAGTGGACGACGGGAACGCGGGCGTGTGGTACGTGGACGTGGACGGAGACGGGTATGGCAGTGATCAGGAGTTCTTCCCGTACACCGCGCCGTGCGGCGCCGCGTCCAAGCCGGGCTACGTCACCAACAAGAATGACTGCAACGACCGCGACGCGTCGGTGCATCCGTTGACGCGGTGGTATGTGGACGGCGACGGCGACGGCATCGGCAACAACACCGATCCGTACGTGGAGTCCTGCACCAAGCCCGCGGGGCCCTATGTGCGCAGGAACGATGACTGCGACGATGCCGACAACACGGTCCGGCCCGAGTTCGCCGAGGTGTGCGAGCCCGAGGACGGGCCGCAGAAGGACAACAACTGCATCCACGGCGTCGATGACACGCTGCAGGCCATCACCTGGTTCAAGGACATGGATGGTGACGGCTTCGGTGACGCCGTCATCCTGGGCCGCTTCTGTGGCAAGCCCGCCAACAGCTCCAAGGTGACGGGTGACTGCGACGACGGGCAGCCGCAGGCCTTCCCCACCAACGTGGAGGTCTGCGAGCCTGGTACCTATGCGGATCAGATCGACAACGACTGCAACGGCAAGACCGATGAGTCTCCGGATGCCACCTGGTGGATCGGCGACGGTGACGACGATCAGTACCGAGGCAACGTGTTCCAGCTCCTGCGCTGCGTCGATCCGAACCCGAATGGGGTGGATGGTGCTGGCGCTGATCCCAGCGTCAGGGGCGAGTATCTGAGCCCCAGCGCTCCCGTGGACTGCAATGACTCGGACTCGGGCGCGACCACCATCAAGATCTGGTACCCCGACACCGACAGCGATCTGTGCGGCAACCCGGACGGTGGTGTGTCGAGCTGCTACAACCCGAGTGGCGTCTGCGGTGGTGGCACGCAGTGGGTGACAACCTCGGGACCGGGCTGCATCTGATCGAGCCCGGCCAGCAGGACTGACGGAGTCCTGTCTCCTGGACGGGAATGTGGGGGCGAGCGCCTTGGGGGCCTCGCCCCCGTTGTTTTTCCTCTCATGACTGGTGAGGAGGTGTACGCAAGGGTGCTTGCCGCTGCGGAGCGGTTTTTCGGCGGATCATCCTGTTTCACATCCGCCTGAGGAGTAAGCTTGCAGCGCGAGCACAACGAGTGCCCGATACAAGGGGGATGCTGGCGTGAAACAACTCTGCAAGGCGTGTCTGTCACTGGGGATGCTTCTGGGGTTGGGGGCCTGTGGCGTCGAGGAGCCGCAGCCCGAAGCGAGCGGTGATCAGCGGGCGACGGGCCTGCAAGCCCCCTGCAAGGTGCTGCCTCCGTTCATCCCTCACTTCGAGCCCGTGTCCGAGTGGGCGTGGACAGGGAGTCCGCTCCTGTCAGAACACAAGCAGGTGATGACGACGCCGATCGTCGCGGACGTGAACGGGGATGGCATCGGCGACCTCGTGTTCAATGCGTATCGGGGCACCTCCTCCGCTGGCAATGGAGTGCTGCGCGCGATCAGCGGCGCCAATGGCCAGGATCTCTGGGTGGCGTCCTCTCCCACGGCGCGTGTCCGAGGAACCGCGGGGGTCGCGGCGGCCGACATCGACCATGATGGATGGGTCGAGCTGTGCACCCTTCCCGAGATCGGCATCGGCATCCTCTGCTTCGAACATGATGGCCGGTTCAAGTTCCGGACCATGACGCCTTCCAGAGCATGGGGCGCCATCTCTTTCGCCGATCTGGAGGGGGACGGAGACGTGGAGATCCTCCACGGTGGGCATGTCTTCAAGCACACCGGCGCGCTCAAGTGGGCGGGGAGCGACACTGCCGCCGCGCCCTCCTCCTTCGCCGCGGACATCGATCAGGACGGGCTGCAGGAGGTCATCCAGGGACGCACGATCTATCGACACGATGGAACGATCAAGTGCAGGAACCCCCAGATCGGCAACGGGCTGGCGGGGGCCGGCAACTTCGACCAGGACCCACGAGGCGAGATCGTCGTTGTCTGGTCCGGGAACGTGACGCTGATGGATGATGATTGCTCACGCACGTGGACGGTGGCTCTCCCAGGAGGGGGCAAGGGGGGGGCGCCCACCATCGCGGACTTCGATCAGGACGGGCAGCCGGAGATCGGAGTGGCAGGGGCGACTCGCTACGTGGTGTTCGAGGCGAACGGCGCCGTGAAGTGGGAGCGCGCGATTGCGGACGTGGACTCGGGGGTGTCCGGCGCCACCGCCTTCGACTTCGAGGGTGATGGTCAGGTGGAGGTGATCCACGCCGATGAGTCCTCGCTGCGCATCTACGACGGCGCCACGGGGATGGTTCGCTTCGAGGCTCCACACCCGTCGGCCGTCTTGTACGAGAGCCCCATCGTCGCCGACGTGGATGGCGATGGAAGCGCCGAGATCGTCGTGGCCAGCAACAGCACCTCCCTCTCGGGGCCCGCGGGACTTCGCGTCTACGGAGACAGCCAGAACGGGTGGGTGAATACGCGCCGCATCTGGAACCAGCAGGCGTATGGCGTCGTCAATATCGAGGAGGACGGCTCCGTTCCCCCTCATCCAGACACCAACTGGAACACTCCAGGGCTCAACACCTTCCGCGCGAACCTGCAGCTGCCCGGGGTGACGTTGCCCGTCCCAGGTCCGGATCTCGTCATCTCGGAGGTCATGGCGGCATGTCACGCCGCCTCCGAGCGGATCATGCTCCAGGCCACGGTCCACAATCAGGGTGAAGCAGAGGCCGCCGCCGGGCTCCCCGTGGCCTTCTACGAGGGGGACCCGGAGACAGGTGGCGCGTTGCTGGGGGTTGGTTCGCTCGCGGAGGCGCTGCCGGCGGGGATGAGCGCGACCGTGACCCTCATGTTGTCATCCGTCTCCCGCCGCACCGTCGAGCTCTTCGCCGTCATCGATGATGACGGGACGGGCGCGGGGAGTGAGGTGGAGTGCCGCGAGGACAACAACACGATCTCGGCCACTGTGGCGTTCTCCTGCAACGCCCCGCCCGTGGCCGTGTGCCAGGCCGTCACCGTTGCCGCGGATCCCCTGACGTGCCTGGCCAGCGCCAGCGTGGACGGCGGCTCGTACGATCCAGACGGCCTGCCCGCGCCGCTGGTCATCTCGGAGAGCCCGACGGGAGACCTGGGGCCGGGATCGCACGCGGTGACGCTGGTGGCCTCCGACGGTGAGTCCACCCGGAGCTGCGTGGGCTCGGTCACCGTCGTGGATGACACTCCCCCTGTTCTGACATTGGTGGGGGCGCCCGTGGTGTCTTTGGAGTGTGGAGGCACGCTGCCCCTGGGAGTGGTGGCCTCGGACGCGTGTCACGGCGATCTCACCTCGCAGGTGGAGGTGCTCGGGTTGAACACGAACAGGCCCGGCTTCTACGCCGTGACTCACCAGGTGAAGGATCAGGCGGGCAACACCACCGTCGGCGCTCTACGCTGGGTCACCATCCGGGACTCCTTCTCTCCGACGCTGGTGCTCAACGGTGACAGCGTGATGACACTCGAATGTGGCGTGGAGACCTGGGTGGATCCAGGGGCGGTGGCGACGGACAGCTGCTCGGGCGAATTGGAGGTTCATCGCTACAACTCGGGGCAGGATCCCTACGGCCCAGGGCCCAACACGACCGCGGAGGGCCGTTACTCGGTTCAGTACATCGCGTGGGACGAAGCGGGGCACACCCAGAGCGCGGTGCGCGTGGTGTGGGTGAAGGATCGAAGGGCGCCGACGCTGGTCCTCGAAGGCCCACCCCGCCTGACGCACCCGTGTGGCAGCGCCTGGGTGGACCCGGGTGTGAAGGCGAAGGATGAGTGCTACACCCACGTGGCCTCGTCAGTGATACGCAAGGGGTGGGTGAATGGCTGGCGCGAGGGGACATATACTGTCCGCTACGAGCTGCGTGATGGGGCTGGCAACCAGGCTGCTCCTGTGACGCGCACGGTCGAGGTGGTCGATTGCCCGTGGTGAGCCCCCGTGTCTGGCAGCCTGACCCTTCTGGAGCAGAAGGTTCCACATGCGAGAACTGAGCTTTGTCGAGATCGCGCGCCTCCTGGAGCGCAAGCAGGGCTCCTCCCTGGTGGGGCTTGCCCGGGAGACCGTCCCCCTCGCCGAGGGGTGGATGATCTTCGATGGGCAGGGCTCGCCCGTGAACAAGGCCTGCGGAATCGGGCTGGGCCGGCCGCTCACGGAGGCGGAGATCGATGGAATCGTCACGTTCTTCACGGAGCGCGGCGCCGAGCCGACGGTGGAGCTGTGCCCGTTCGTCCCGCCCGCGCTGATCCAGGCGCTCGGGAAGAGGGGGTTCATCCTCCGGGAGTTCATGAACGCCCTCATCCGGGATCTCCCGGCAGGGGGCGAGCCGCGCGCGATGCTGACCTCGGGGTGGCCCTCGGGCATCACCGTCGAGCGGGTGGATCCCTCGGACGCGGCGCTGGTGCGGGAGTTCGCCGAGGTCTCCTCCAGCGGCTTCCTGCCGGAGGGGATGGCCGTGCCGGAGGTGTTCCTGGATTTCAGCACCAAGGCCTCCCGCCTGCCCGGGTATGATCTGTTCGTGGCGCGCGAGGGCCGCACCATCGTCGGCGCGGGCGGCTGCGAGTCCGGCGAGGGCGTCACCCTGCTCTACGGCACCTCCGTGAAGCCCGCCTGGCGCCGGCGGGGGATCCAGCAGGCGCTGATCGCCGCGCGGCTCGAGCGGGGGCGGGAGCGTGGCAGCCGCCTGGCCGTGATCAACTCGGGGCCTGGGATTCCGACGGAGCGCAACGCGACGCGGCTCGGCTTCGCCATGGCGTACACGCGCGTGGTGCTGGTGAAGCCCGGCCCGGGGCTCACGCCGTCGCTGTAGGGCGCTTGGGAGGGCAGGCCAGCGGTCGCGGCCTCGCAGGGCGGGGGGCCGACTGGAGGAGCCCGCTCGCTCCTCGGGCGGCCAGGGCGGATGCATGCCGTTCCGCCCCTGTGGGAGGAACTGTCGGCAAGGGCAGGCGTCACAGCGCGGTTGAAGGTTGCAGGACTTCTCCCGGACGGCCATGCCGCGCATGCGATTCCACATCAAGCTGCTGCTCGCCTTCCTCGCCGTCCTCCTGCCGGTGATGGTGCTGCAGGGTGCGGACTTCCTGTCAGGCCTCCAGCGGACTCGGGAGACCATCCTGGAGGCACAAGGCCTGACGGCCCAGGCTGTCGCCATGCAGGTCGCCGAGTCCTTCGACGCCGCCGTCGATCTCGGTTGGGCCGTGGCCAATGATCCGACGGTCCAGCGCATGGACTCGCGCCAGCTGGACGCGCACCTGCAGCGGTTGCAGAAGAACAGCCCCCACTATGACGCCATCGGCGTCTATGACGCCCAGGGGATCAACCGCGGCTGGGGAGAGCCCCGCGCGCCGGCCGAGCCTCGGCTCCGGATCGCTGATCGCCCCTACTTCCAGAAGGTGATGGCCACCAACGCCCCGGTCATCTCCGAGCTCATCGAGCTGCGGCGGCCCATCCGCACCGCGGTCCTCGCCTCCGTCCCCATCCGCGATGCCCAGGGGCAGCCCGTGGGCGTCGTCAACGTGGTGATGCAGACGGACCTGCTGGAGCAGCGCTTCCTGAGCGCTCGGCTCCAGACAGGGCAGGCGATCCTGCTGGTGGATCCCCAGGGCCGGATGGCCTTCCATACGCGCTTCCCCAACCTCCCGTACGCGCAGAGCGACGAGCTCCTGGCATTCGCTCCCCTCCACGTAGCGCTGGCTGGCACCTCCGTGAAGCTCGATCGGTTCCACAGCCCGTTCGAGCAGGAGGCCTCCCTCGGCGCCTTCGTGCCGGTGCCCAGGCATGGGTGGGTCGTGGGGGTGACCATGCCTCAGCGCGTCGCCCTGGCTCCCGTATATGAGTGGCTGCGCGCCAGGCTCGCCAGCTTCCTCGGGCTCCTGCTGCTGTGCGCGCTGATCTCCGCGGTGCTGGCCCGCGTCCATGCCCGCCCGGTGCGACAGCTCCAGGCGCTGGCCCAGGCGCTGGGGCGAGGAAAGATGGACGAGCGGGTGCGCATCAAGACCGGCGACGAGCTGGAGGAGCTGGGCGCCGCCTTCAACGAGATGGCGGCCCATATCGCTCAGCGCGAGGCGGAGGTGGAGGCGCTGCGCTCGCAGGCCGAGCGTCACGCGCGCCAGCTCGACGCCGTCATCGCCAGCGTGCCGGATGCCATCATCCTCGCCAGCCCGGACGGCCGGCTCTTCGATGCCAACCCGGCGGGAGTCCGGCTGCTGGGGTTCCAGGCTCGCTCCGAGCTGGGCCAGCCGCTGGCCGAGTGCTTCCAGCGCTACGCGTTCCGGCATGTCGACGGGCGCCCCGTGGCGCCGGAGGAGCTGCCGCTCCAGCGCACCCTGGCCGGGGAGACCTTCACCGACGTGGAGCTGCGCCTGCGCACCCTGGCGGGGCAGGAGCGCCTGGTCAGCATCAACGGCGCTCCCGTCCGCAACTCCTCCGGGCGGATCATCCTCGGGGAGATCGTCGTCCACGACATCACCGAGCGGAAGCAGGCCGAGCGGGAGCGCAGCCGGTTGCTGGAGCGCGAGCTGGCGATGTCCCGGATCAGCCAGGCCCTGGTCCGGGAGGTGGAGCTCGAGCGCATCGCCCACGTGGCCATCGAGCAGAGCCTCCACGCGCTGGGGGCCGATGCCGTGGGGCTGTGGCTGGCGAGGCCCGAGCACCAGCAGCTCACCCTGAGCGCCTCCCACGGCCTCGCGGCGAGGCTCCGAGAGGAGCTGCACCAGATCTCCTTCGAGGCGCCCCTGCTCACGGCCCAGGCGGCCCGGCTGGAGTCCCTGCAGGTCGTCGAGGACGTGCGGGCCGAGGGGACGCCGCTGCACGCCCGGAGGCTCGCCCTGGAGGAGGGGTTCCAGAGCATGGTGTCCATCCCGCTGCATGCGCGCGGGCACCTGGTGGGGGTGATGACCTGCATGTACACCCCGGGCCATTTCTCTCTGGGGGAGCTGGAGTTCCACACGACGGTGGGCCAGCTCTTCGCCATGGCCATCGAGAAGGCGCGCCTGTACCACGAGGTGCGCGAGGCGCTGCGGCTGCGCGAGGAGTTCATGTCCGCGGCGGCCCATGAGCTGCGCACGCCGGTCACCACCATCCAGATGTGGGCGGAGATCCTCAGCAAGATGGAGGCGAACTCCGTGCGCCAGCGCAAGGGGCTCACCGCGATCGCCCGGAACACGCGGCGGCTCGGGCAGCTGGTGGAGCACCTGTTCGCGGCCATCTGGATGGCCCCCGGGCTCCCGAAGATGGAGCGGGACAGGTTCGATCTGCAGGGGGTGGTGGAGGAGAAGGTGAGGAGCATCTCCCGCACCACGGAGCACCCGATCCACATCGAGGCCGCCGAGTCGCTCCGGGTGGACGGGGATCGCCAGCGCATGGGGGACGTGGTGGCGCACCTGCTGGAGAACGCCATCCGCTACTCGCCGCCCGGCGGCTCGATCGAGGTCGAGCTGCGGTGCTCGGAGCGCGACGCCGTGTTCTCCGTGAGGGACCACGGGCCGGGCATCCCGCCCGAGCGCCAGCCCCACGTCTTCGAGCCCCTCTACGAGCCGCTCCCGCCTGGGACCACGGGCTACACGGGCGTGGTGGGGCTGGGGCTGCACCTGAGCTGGCAGATCATCGAGGCGCACAGGGGGCGCATCTGGCTGGAGAGCACCCCCGGTGAGGGCACGAAGTTCTGCTTCAGCATCCCGATGGGCGAGGCCGACAGCCTGCAATACGCCAGCTGAGCTTGAAATGAGGCGCCCTGCTGCCGCAGGCTGTTGCCCCGCCAACTTCCATCGCCATCTCCACCTCTCCAGGACGAGCCCCCGATGCTGCCTGTAATCCTGGCCCTCCTCCTTACCCAGTCCGGCAATCCTCGCCAGCAGGGCGTCCCCATCGGCACGGGCAAGACGCTGGCCAAGGTCACCCTCTCCGCCCCCACCGGCGGCTGGACGGTGGACCGGATGATGCGGGTGGAGGGCACCCTCAGCGACACCTCCATTGATCCGGTCGTCGTCTCCATCAACGGGGACCGCTACCTGATGCGCACCTACAACGGGCGCTTCAGCCGCAAGTTCCCCGCGGCCAGCGGCAAGAACATCGTCACCGTGATGGCCACCAACCAGGCCGGCACCGCCCGCGCCCAGGTGACGACGTACGCGCAGATCCCCCCCGTGCCCCTCAAGGCCATCCTCACCAGCGACACGGAGGGCGTCTACACGGACCTCCACGTCTACGAGCCCACCGACACCAGCGTCACGAAGGAGGCGGACGGCCCGAGGCTGTACGGCTCCAAGATGGCGCACGTGTACTGGGCGGACACGGCCAGCCCCAGCGGAGGCACCTTCTTCCTCAACGAGCAGGGCGGCGACTTCGACCAGCCCGCTTATGGCCCCTACCTCTATATCCACCGCGCGCCCCCCAAGGGCGTCTACCTCATCGCCACCAACTACTGGCCCAGCGGCGACAAGGCGCACACCGTGGCCACCCTCAACGTGGCGCTCTTCGAGGGCACCCCCGGGGAGGTGCGCCGCATGGTGCGCATCCCCCTGGCCACGCCGGGCACCACGCGCGTGCTCGCCTGGGTGAACATCTTCGGGGACAACCTGGCCGAGGTGTACGTGCCCTCGCAGGATCCCGCGCCCAAGGGGCCCACCTGGCCCACGAACCTGGAGGAGGCCGCCAGCGCCGTCTCCTCCGGCGGCTCCGGAGACGAGGGCGGCTACGAGGGCGAGGGCGAGTACGGGGGCGAGGGTGACAGCTACGAGGGAGGAGACTGACCGTTCCGCCCATGCTGCCCCTGTCGCTCACGCTGGCGCTCGTCGCCTCCACGCCCCAGGCCTCCTCCGCCGCGCTCGAGACGCCCACTGCGTCCGCGGGGCGAGGGGCCCGTGATGTGCTGCTGCGCCGCGAGCTGGCCCACGTGGCGCTGGCGCAGCTCCGCAAGTTCGATCCGCTGTGGCACCCGGATCAACGCGACTGCGCGGGCCTGGTGCGCTTTGCCTACCGCAGCGCGCACAAGCGCTTCTTCCCCGAGCGGCTCGCCCAGCCCCTGTGGCTCGATGCGCAGGGCCGCGCCTCGGAGTTCGCCGACGCGGAGACGCTGCTCACGCGCAGCTTCGTGCCGCTGGGCCGCGACGGGGCCACCCTCGAGGCGCTGCGCACCGGAGACCTCGTGGCCTTCCGCCAGGAGCAGGACGCGGGCCCCGTCTTCCACCTCATGCTGGTGGTGCGTCCGGAGGACAAGGCGCACGCGCCAGCGCGCGTCGTCTACCACCCGGGCGAGAAGGGGGCCGCGGTGCGCACCGGCGTGCTGCACCGGCTCGCCACCGAGGCGCCGCTCGAGTGGCGCCCCATCCCCCAGAACACCGCCTTCCTCGGCTTCTTCCGCTTCAAGGAGTGGATGCAATGAGCTCATCCGAAACCCCGCCGGGCACGCCTCCGCCCTCGGAGGCTCCGCCCCCGGCCACGCCCCCACCGGGCAAGAGCGCCTCCAAGGCCATCCTCGTCGCGCTCGTCACCGTGCTGGTGAGCGGCGCGGTGGTGGGCGCCTTCGTGCTCGGTCGCCGCAGCGCCGGCCCCGGTGAGACAGGCCGCCCGGCGGAACCCGGTCAGGGCCCCGCGGGCGTTCCCAGCGCGGGCGCTACGGTGGAGGGCATGCCCTCGCCGCCCTCTCCCCAGCCCTTGAGCATTCCCTCCCAGGGCCAGCCGGCTGTCTGGGTGGATGTGTACGCGCCCGCGAAGGTGCGCGGCGCGCTCGTGGAGAACCGCTGGTTGCAGGAGCAGCTGAAGAAGCCGCTGGGCCAGGGCTTCGCCAGCTCCTGGGCCGCCTTCTTCGGCTCCACCGGCGAGGACCTGAATGCCTCCTTCAAGGGCGCGGTGTTCGACGTGGTGGCCGGGCAGCTCTTGGACTCGCCGTTCCGCGCGCTGTGGTTCGTCGGAGGCGATGACTCGAACGCCCCCGCCTTCATCGTCCCGGACCCCGACATCAAGGCCGTTGGCGCCTACGAGGCCATGGAGCGGGTGGCCAACCGCGGCGGCTTCACCGCGGACCGCTGCCCGGAAGGGGCCAGCCCCTCCATCACGCCTCCCGAGGGTGGCTTCAAGATCGCACGGTGGCTCGTCGCCGAGGCGTCCCTCTACGCGGCGGAGGCCGAGGACCGGATCGTGGTGGCACGGCAGCCCTCCATGGTGCTGCGCGGCCTGTGCGCGGAGCTGGTGAAGCTGAAGGCGCCCGCGGGCGTGGACCTGGAGGTGGGCTTCAACACCGAGGTGCTCGGGCGCGAGCTGGCGTTCCTCACGCACGCGCTGGGGCTGGAGAGTGGCACCCGGCTGCAGTTCGCCGCGGAGGGCGCCCGGCTGGTGGCGCGCGGCATCGCCGGCTCGCTCGCGGACAAGGTGCGCCTGGACGCCGCGCCGCTCTCGGAGGAGCTGCTCAAGCTGGTGCCCGCGGACACGCCGGTGCTGCTCGCGCTCCAGCTCAAGCTGCCCGAGTCGCTCGAGGGCGCGAAGGTGAAGGCGTACTGGGCGGGCGAGGAGGCGGGGCCGGTGCGCACGCGGCAGATCGCCCTGATCTGGACGCCCCGCGGCGACGCGGACCTGAGCCACGAGTTCGCCCTGCTCTGGGGCCGCGAGGAGGACGGGCCCGCGCTCCAGGACATGTTCAACGGCGGCAACCCGCTGGTGAGGGCCACGCTGTGCAAGCACCAGGTGCTGGCCTCGGAGGCGGGCGTGCTCCAGCGGCTGCAGAAGGCCTGCGAGGGCAGGAGCCCCAACCTGCTCAACGCGGCGGGCCCGGTGGTGGCGGGCCTGCGCGCCCCGGGCTCGGTGACGCTGGGGGTGAACACGGGCCAGCTCCTCAGCCAGCTCCTGGCGGACGGCTACTGGTCCGAGCAGCAGCTGGGCACCAGGGCCCCGGTGCCGGCCGCGGCACCGCCGGAGATCGAGGCCGCCCGGCGGGATGTGGAGACGCTGCCCTACGTAGGCCTGCGCGGCACGGTGCAGGGTGATTCGCTGGTCCCTGGAGGGTTCGGTTCATGAGGTACTCCTCGCGCTTTTCCCTGCTGGCCGCGCTGACGCTGGCCGGCGTGGCGGCGGCCAAGCCGCTCTACATCACCGTGCCCCGCGCCTACGGCACCCAGGAGCCGGTGGCGGTGGACGTGGCCTTCAGCAGCAAGGGCCCGGTGGAGCTGCGGGTGCTCAAGCCGGACAGGCTGGAGGCGTTCATCGACGCGCAGGGCGACATGCGCCGCGCGTACGAGGAGCCGCCGGTGCTGAAGAACCCCGGGCGCGCGCTCAGCCGCGGCCTCAACGCGGTGCGCGTGCCCAGCACCTACCTGCTGTACTCCTTCAGCACGGAGTTCCGTGACGCCGTCTCCCCGGCGCTGCCGGAGCGCGGCTCCGAGGACACGCCGCCCACGCTCAACCAGATGGCCGAGGGGCCGGACAAGCTGATCGGCGTGCCGCCCGGCTTCTCCGTGGTGCGCAGCCAGTGGCTCAACCTGGATCTGGGCGGCGCGGGCTCGGACTTCAGCGTGCCGGGCTTCCCCACGTGGGGCGGCCACGGCTTCCAGGAGCGCCGCGTGATGCTGGCGCCGCTGCCGGCGGGCACCTACGTGCTCCAGCTCGTCCAGGGCAAGGTGGAGGGCCAGGTGGTGCTCGTCGTCACCGATCTCACCGTGCAGCTCAAGCAGACGGACGGGCAGGTGCTGGTGCGCGTGGCGGGCCGGGACCAGAAGCCGCGCGCCGGCGCCCAGGTGAAGGTGTTCCTGCCCAATGGCGCGGGGCCCTCGGGCCAGACGGACGAGAAGGGCGAGGTGACGCTCGCGGTGGCGGAGCCGCGCCTGCTCGCCACCGCCACGGTGGGCGGGGACACGGCGCTGGTGGACACGGACTTCTACTCCTCGCTCGCGGTGGCGCCGGACGTCTTCATCTACAGCGATCGGCCCATCTACAAGCCGGGCGACACGGTGAGGTTCCGCGGCCTGCTGCGCCAGCCGGAGACCTACCTGGCGCGCCTGTTCACCCCGCGCAAGAAGGAGGTGGTGGTGAAGCTGGAGTCCGCCGAGGGCCGCGAGGTGAAGACGCGCGTCGGGGTGGACGAGTTCGGCAGCTTCCACGGCACCCTGGCCGTGCCGGAGGATCTGGGCACCGGCGTGCTGCGCGTGTCGGCCTCGGTGGATGATCAGGCGCACCAGGGCGAGGCGCGCGTGCAGGACTACGTGAAGCCCACCTTCTACCTGGAGCTCACCCCGGAGAAGGAGAACATCGTCCCCGGCGAGGCGCTGAAGGCCACGGTGCGGGCGCGGCGCTACGCGGGCGGCGTGCCCGAGGGCGCGCGCTACGAGGTGTTCCTCTACCGCTCGCTGCTGGACGCGCCTGCCTGGGTGGATGACGCGGGCAAGGGTGGCGGGGGCAGCGCGGTGACGTACGGCAGCGCCTCCAGCACCGAGGGCAAGCTGAGCGTCCCCCAGCGCCTCTACTCCTCCGTCGCCGAGCGCGGCGCGGGCGAGGATCCGTGGTCCAGCGCGCCGCGGTTCGACGAGAACGGCGAGGCCGTCATCGAGATCAACGTGCCCCCGCTGGCCCCCGGCGAGGAGCGGCTGCCGTACCGCTACACGCTCACCGTGCGCGCGCGGGATGATCAGGAGACGTTCGCCAACGCGACCGCCGCCTTCTTCCTGTCGGAGGTGGAGGTGTTCGGCGCGGGGAGCTTCTCCGACGCGGTGGTGAAGAAGGGCGGGGAGGCGACGCTGGCCGTGCGCGCCACCACGCTCTCCGGCAAGCCCTACGGCGCCACGCCGGCCGAGGTGGAGTTCGTGCTGCGCAAGGCGGACGGCAGCGAGAAGAGCCTGGGCACCCAGAGCTTCACCACGGGCGCCGATGGCATCCACCGCGAGAAGGTGCCCACGGCGGAGGTGGGCACGGTGCTGGCGCGCATCACGGTGAAGGACAAGAACGGCAAGGCCTGGTCGGGCGAGGAGTCCATGCTCGTCATCGGCGGCAGCGACGAGCCGGTGGCGCGGGTGGCCAACCTGACGCTGGCCTCGCTCTCCGGCACGCTGTCGCCGGGCGACAGGGCGCAGCTGGTGGGCCTCTTCCCCGAGGGGTGGGGCCCGGAGGGCAGGGATGCGGGCCCGGTGTGGCTCACCTTCTCCGGCGCGGGCCTCTACGGCACGCAGGTGCTGGAGCTGGAGGGCCGCACGCTGGTGCACACCTTCCCGGTGGAGAAGCGCTACGGCAGCGCGGTGTACCTCTCCGTGGCGTACCCGACGAGCTCCGGGCGCTGGGAGGAGCGCACGGTGTCCTTCCGCGTCGTCCCGGCCGAGCGCACCCTCTCGGTGAAGCTGGAGCCGCGCCGCGCGGAGGCCGCCCCGCTCACCGAGCAGGTCATCGACTTGCGGGTGACGGACCACGAGGGCAACGGCCTCGTCTCCCAGGTCTCCGTGGGCGTGGTGGACAAGGCCGTCTACGCCATCCAGAGCGAGTTCCGCCCCAAGGTGCTGGACTTCTTCTACCCGCCGGCGCGCAACAACGTGTCCAACTTCTACTCCGCCGAGTTCCAGGGCTACGGCTACGGCGAGGCGCTGGCGCGCAAGCTGGCGGGGCTGCCGGACCACGCGTTCGCCTCCATCAAGCCGCCCACCCGCAAGGCGAAGGACGAGGAGCGGGACACGGCCTTCTGGCAGCCCAACGTGGTGACGGACCGGGACGGGCGCGCCACGGTGCGCTTCAAGCTGCCCTCCAACCAGACGCTGTGGGTGGTGACGGCGGTGGCGGCGGACACCTCGGGTCGCTTTGGCGAGGGCACCTCGGAGTTCGCCACCCGCGGCGGGCTCAACCTGTACGCGGCGCTGCCGCAGTTCCTCCGCGCGGGGGACGAGGCGCTCGCCTCGGTGCGCCTGTCCGCGGGCGAGGCCTCCAAGGGCAGCCAGGTGCTCAACGTGCGGCTCGCCTCCGCGGGCGCGCTCCAGGCCAACCAGGCCGAGCAGAAGATCGAGCTGGGCCAGGGCGGCGAGCAGATCCTCCCCCTGCAGCTCAAGGCCACCGGCGCTGGCTCCGCCGAGCTGATGGTGGACGTGACGGGCGGCCGGGAGGCGCTGAAGGATCGCCGCGCGGTGCCGGTGCTGCCCGCGGCCCTGGAGGAGCCGGTGAAGGTGTCCGCCTGGGGCGGCGGGGAGCTGTCGCTGCAGGCGCCCGGCTCGGCCACGCTGGCGGACGTGGAGCTGGTGCTCCAGCCCTCGCTGGTGGACGCGGCGCTCACCAACGTGCGCGAGCTGCTCACCTACCCGTACGGCTGCCTGGAGCAGCTCGTCTCCACCACCGTGCCCAACGTGGCGCTCTACCAGACGCTGAAGAAGGCGGACGCGCTGGAGAAGCTGGACCCGGACAGCCAGGCGCTGCTGGCCGAGGCGCGCAGCCGCTCCGTGCAGGGCACCGCGCGCATCCTCGCCCTGGCGGTGAAGGGCGGCGGCTTCACCTGGTTTGGCGGCTACAGCACGCCGGATCTGCCCATGACGCTCATCGCCCTGGACGGGCTGGCCTACGCGGCGGAGGCGGGCCTGGTGGACGCCAATGACGCGCGGATGACGGAGGCCGCGCGCTGGCTGGAGGCGCAGGAGAACCTGCCCTTCGAGTACGACGCGACGCGCGCCTACGTGCTGTCGCGGCTGTACGGCGAGCGCCAGGCGGCGCGGGTGCGCGCCCTCATCGATCGCGCGACGGCGGGGGACCTCTACCCGCTGGCGCTCGCGGTGCTGGCCGCGGAGAAGGCGGGGGTGATGAAGGAGCCCGCGCTGCAGGCCAAGGTGGAAGCGCTGGTGACGGCCAGCAACGAGGGCTTCGTCCGGCTGGCGAGCATGAACACGGCGCCCGAGTCCGAGGCCTTCTTCCACTACCCGCTGCGGCGCGTGGGCCTCACCGCGCTGCTGGCGCACGCGGCCTCCTTCGGGAAGCTGGACGTGGACAAGGCGCGCCGGCGGCTGCTGGAGCTGCTCACCCAGCCGGGCCTCTCCACCTTCGATCGGAGCACCGCGCTGCTGCACTCGCTGTGGCTGGTGGAGCGGGACGCCAAGGCCTTCAAGAAGCTGCCGCCGCCAGAGGTGAAGGGCGCCCAGGGCCCGGTGAGCTTCGCGCCCCGAGGCATGGGCCTGGTGGCCACGCTGGAGCCGGGCACGCGCTCGGTGAGCGTGGCCTCCTTCGAGGGCGTGGCCACGCTGCGCGCCACCTCCCTCACGCCGCTGCAGGACGTGCAGCCGCGCGCCGAGGGCATGAGCATCGAGCGCCGGTACTGGGTGCTGCGCGACAATGGCAAGGTGCCGCTGGCCTCCGGGGAGCCCGTCTCCCAGGGCGAGGAGGTGTTCGTCGAGCTCGTCATCGACGCGCGCGGCGACAACAAGGCGCGCTCGGCGTACTACGTGGTGGAGGACGCGGTGCCCGCCGGCTTCGTGCCGCTCATCGAGGACAAGGAGTTCCGGGGGCCGCCGCACTCGCTGCCTCTGGCGCCCGAGGCCCTCAAGCGGCGCGTGCTCACCCCGGAGCGGGCGACGTTCTTCTTCGAGGAGCCGGCGTGGTGGGGCGACAGCCCGCGCTCGACGGGCTACGTGATGCGGGCCCAGTTCGCGGGCTCGTTCACCGCGCCGCCCGCCTCCATCGAGGACATGTACGTCACCAGCATCCGCGGGCGGACGAAGTCGGACGTGCTGGCGGTGAAGCCTTCCCAGAAGCCGCGAGGCGACTGGTAGCGCATGGGGTGGGCCGCTGTGACGGCCGCGCTGCTGGCGGCCACCCCGGTGTTCCACACGCAGGGCGACGTGACGCCCGAGCAGGCCCTGCGCGCCGAGGCGGAGACAGCCTGGAAGGAGCTGGAGGCGCGGTACGTGGCCGAGGCCGGCGGGAGCCCCGCGCAGGCCCCGGCGCCCATCCGCCTCCAGCGCGGCGTGGCGCTGTCTGCGCAGCGTAACGCCCAGAGCCGGCCCGGCCTGGTGGAGCTGCGGCAGAGCACCCCAGGGGTGCTGGACGCGCGCCTGCGCCTGGCCCTGCGGCACGAGCTGGCGCACCAACTCCTGTGGTGGGCCTGCCCGGCGGCCTCCGAGGATCGGCTCTTCCACGAGGCCTTCGCGCTGGTGGTGAGCGGCGAGCTGCCCGAGTGGCGCGCGGGGCCCTACCAGTCGCTCAGCGCGGCGGCCGCGGAGCTGGGGCGCTCACAGGCGGTGGACACGCCTCGGGCGCGGCGGGCGCTGGCGCGCATCCTCGGGGAGGGCCGGGGCTTTCCCCAGGCGCTCTCGCGCCGGCTGCGGCAGTGCCAGGATGGGGCACGGTGGACGGTGCCGCTCTCCGTTGACGAGCTGGCGGACGTGACGGTGAGGGCGGCCACCGCCGCCGCGGTGGTGGTGAGCCGCCACTCGGGCGAGGTGCTCCTCTCCGAGGGAGAGGTCCAGCGCGCGCTGCCCTACGGCTCCACGCTGAAGCCCTTCATCCTCGCCGGGAGCCCCGCGCCGCCGCCGGTGCTGGCGCCGCGCGCGGGCGTGCCGGAGTGGGCGTGCGGCGAGCGGCTGCCGAAGCAGGTGGACGGGCGCACGGCGCTGCTGCGCTCGTGCAACGGGTACTTCCTGGACTGGGAGGCGCGGGGCGGTGCCGCGGCGGACTTCGGCCCGTGGGGCGCGGTGCTGGCCGCGGTGGGGCTGACGGGGAAGCCGGCGGACATGGCGGACGCCATCGGCCTGCGCTCCACGCTGGCGCTCTCCCCGTGGGGCATGGCGCAGGCGTATCGGCTGCTGGCGGAGGCGCGCCCGGAGCTCGTCGAGCTGATGAAGGACAACGCCGCGCGAGGCACGCTGTCGGAGCTCCCGGCCTCGCCGGCGTACGCGGGCGTGGCCACCAAGACGGGCACGGTGAGGGACGCGGCGAGCCGGCCGCAGTACGGGTGGATCGTCGCGGTGGACGAGGACGTGGTGGCGGTGGTGATGCGGCCCGGGAAGATGCCGCGCAGCTTCGCGGGCGAGGTGCCGAAGGTGCTGGCGCGGGCCCGCCAGCGCCCGGGCCTGGAGGCGGCGCGGGTGCAGGTGCTGGGGCTGGCGTCGGCCTCGGAGGTGGAGGCAGGCTGCCGAGGGGCGGGCTTCGCGGTGGAGCAGGGCGTGCCGCGCGTGGCGCCCCAGGGCTTCTCTCGGCTGAGGGAGCTGGTGGCGCGCGGCCCCGCGCTCTGCCTGGGGAGCCCCTGGCGGGTGCGTGTCCCGGGGCTGCCCTCGGAGGGGCGGGACTATGCGGGGAGCTTCTCGTGGTCCTCTCCGCCGCCGTACCGGCCGCCGCCCGGCGTGCCCACCACCGAGCGCGAGCGCAGCGCGCGGCGGGGCTCGGACTTCCTCTTCCGCACCACGCGCCTGCAGTACACGGCGGGCGTAGTGGCCGCCGAGGACGCCTCGCTGAAAGGAGAGGCGCGGGTAGCGCTGGCGCGCGTGGTGGCGCACAACGAGCGCAACGCCCAGAGCCGACATGGGGACCGCCCCCTCTGCGACACGACGCACTGCCAGGCCTTCCGCGGCACCGTGCGCGTGCGGCCGGAGGAGGAGAAGGCGCTGGGGCTTTCACCGCTCCGTTGGAGGCAGTGGCTGCTCTTCTCCCAGGGCGGCGAGGAGCCCTGGCGCCAGGTGCGCCCTCGGGCGCGGGTGGAGGGGCTGCTGGGCCAGGGGCTGGCGGCGCTGCGCTTCGAGGCGGGGCGGGTCTCCTTTGTCCGTGCGCAGCAGGAGGCCGGGGCGACGTTCGACACCACCGAGTCCCTGCCGTGTGAGGTGCTGCGCTCGGCGCTGAAGCTCCCGTCCTGCCCGCGCGTGGCCTCCTTCGACGGCGCGGACCTCGTCTTCGAGGGGCGGGGCCGGGGCCACGGCGAGGGGCTGGACGTGGAGGCCGCGAAGGCCAGCGGCCTGCGCAGCGAGGAGCTCCTCGAGCGCGCCTACGGCGCCGAGCGCTCGCGCGGCAGCTCCACGGTGAAGCAGGCGCCCTGATCGAGCTGGCTCTGGACGCGGAGGGTGCCGCCCAGGGCCTCCACGATGGTCCGCGTGATGTAGAGCCCCAGCCCCAGTCCTCCGTAGTTCCGCCCGGACACGGCGCGCTCGAACCGCTCGAAGATGCGCGCCTGGTCCTCGGGCGCGATGCCGATGCCCTGATCCTTCACGGTGAGCGTCACGCGCTCGGAGCGGGCCTCCAGCCGGACCTGGATGGGCTTGCCGGCGCCGTACTTGATGGCGTTCGTCAGCAGGTTCTCCACGATCTGCTCCAGCCGCATGCGGTCCGAGCTGCCCGGCACCGCCTCGGGGACTTCCACCGTGAGCAGGGACTGCGCCTTGGCGGCCTCGGGCTCCAGCCGTGCGGCCACCTCCCGGACCACGGCGGCGAAGTCCACCGGCTCCCAGTAGAGCTTCATCTGCCCGGAGCTGATCCGCGACACGTCCAGCAGATCCCCGATCAGGTCCGACAGCCGCTTGAGCTGCTTGCGCCCCGCCTCCACGTGCGCGCGGACCTTCAGCGCGAAGGGCGAGTCCGGCTGGGCCGCCGCCTCGCGGGCGAGCGTCTGGAGCTTCAGGCTCAAGGGCGTCAGCGGCGTCTTCAGCTCATGGCTGGCGACGGACAGGAACTCGTCACGCGCCTGGACAGCCTGGCGCAGCTCCTGGGCGAGCACCTCCGCCTCCTGGCGCGCCCGCACCTGCTCGGTGACCTCGAAGGCGAAGAGCATCACTCCGTCCACCTTCCCCTCCGGGTTCCTGCGGGGCTGGCAGACGAAGTTCCAGACCCTCTCCTCGACGTGCCCGGTGGCGTAGGCGATCGGGATGAGGACCTCTCTGCCGAACTGGGGCCGCTCGCTCACGAAGGCGCTGTCGAGCATCGCCACGATGTCCGGTGACAGGTCGGGCAGGGCCTCCAGGATGGGCCTGCCGAGCAGCTCCCGGTGGCCCATCAGCTCCTGGAAGGCGGAGTTGGTGAACTCGAAGACGAGCTGGCGCCCACGCAGGATGAAGATCAGGGCGGGCGCCTGCATGAAGAGCTCACGGAGATAGGTGCGCTGGGCCTCCGCCTCGGCATGGGCCTCCTGCTCGCGCGCCAGGAACCGGGCCCGCTCCGCCTCGCTGGCCTCGGCGCGCTGCCGGGCGCTGAGCTGGGACCGGGCGATGGCGAACATCAGGAGGCTGAGCAGCAGGCCCATCATTCCGATGACGGGCACCCAGGGCGTCAGCAAGGTCCGCTCGAAGGCGCGCGACGAGGTGAAGACCAGGGCCCACGGCCGCTCGGCCACCTCCAGCGGCAGGGTGCTGGTGAAGCGCGGCGCCTGGGGGCGCTCTTCCTCGGGGGAGGCCGAGTCGTAGAGCAGCTGCTCCGGCCGCGCCTCCATGCCGTCGTAGACGCGGAGGGAGACCTGCAGCTGGCTCGCGTGGGGGAAGATGCCCTCGAACAGCTCCCTCGCCCGGAAGGCGCTGTAGACGAACCCCTCCAGCCGTTGTCGGCGCTCCGCCTCCGTGAGCGGGAGGGCGCTGCCCTGGTACACGGGCACGTACAGCAGAAACCCCGCCTGGGCGGGCCCATCGTGAAGGCCGAGCTTGCCCGAGAGGGAGGGCTCGCCGGACAGCCAGGCCCGCTCCATCGCCTCCCGGCGGATGGGCTCCGTGAACATGTCGTAGCCCAACAACTCGCGGTTCCGCGCATCCTGGGGCTGCAGGTAGATGATGGCGTGGTACTCCTCGCGGGGCTCCTCGGGCCAGATGCGGAAGGACGGCACACCGTTCGCGCGGATCCGCTCGCTCCAGGCCTCCTTCTGGCTCGCGGGGATGCGCTGGCTGAAGCCGAGCCCCTGGACGCCCGGATCGTACCGCTCCAGATCGAGCCGCTCGACGTAGAGGCGGAACTCCTCGGCGGTGACGAGCTCGCTGGCGGTGAAGAAGCCCGCGGCACCTCGCAGCAGGGTGATGTCCGCGTCCAGGTGGCCGTGGATCCGATCCCGCATCAACTGGATCCGACTGTCGAACCGGGCGGTGTCCCGGCTCCGGGCGCTCACGAAGAAGAAGGCCGTGCTGCCGGCCGTCAGCAGGAGCGAGGCGGCGAGCACGGCGAGCGGCGCCAGCGCGGAGCGGTTGGAGGAGAGGGAAGGGGCCACGTTCAGGGAGCGCGAGAGTCGAAAGAGTCCAGATAGCACTGAACCGTCGAACCCTCCCCACCCTGGCCGGCCGAGCGCGGGATTCGAGACAACTCACGCGCGGGGAAAAAACCGCAGCGGGCCCCCCTCTGCACCATCCCCCGAGGATGCAGAAGGGCAGGCCCGCTGCTCACTACCCACCCCACTCGGGAGTACACTGCCGTGATGGCGAACGGCCCACCACCTTCCCCCGGGTGTCCGCGAACGGGTGGTTCTGGGTCAACCCCGATGTCTGGGATTGGCCCATCTATTCCAGAGGCTAATGTAGCTCGTAAGGACCCAGCAACTTCAAACATCACGTAAGTGCGCGTACCTCAACGGGTTTTCCCGGGAGAGGAGTGGCGGAAGTTTCCAACGCCACCATCGCTCGGCCGTGGCACGGCTTACACCTGTCTTGAACTATTGAGCAGTCTTTGAAATCAACCGCATGGGAGCTGCCAGGGAGGGCGTGCCGCAGCGAGGGGTGTTGGGGGAGAGAGCAGGCGTGCCATCATCGGGAGGCCCGGCCCCCAGGCTTCGTCGGCGGTGCTCCGGGCAGTCCAGGGAACCCTCCCCGCCATGATTCCGTTCGACGAGTTCAAGGGCATCGAGGTGTCGGGCCGCAACGTGCTGGGGCTCGTCCAGGCGTTCGGCCAGTTCAAGTCCATCGCCAGTCAGATCCTGCTGGCGGAGGGGCTTGGCCAGAAGGGGCCGGACGGGCTGGTCATCGTCCAGCCGGAGTCCTGGTACCCCTTCGACGCGTTCCTGCGGGCCTTCGCGCGCGCCAGCCAGCACATGGGGGACTCGGTGCTGCACCAGATCGGCGTGTCGGTGATGAAGAACGTGGAGTGGCTGCCCAGCATCAAGGACGTCAAGACGATGATGGAGTCCATGGACGCGGGCTATCACCTGCATCACCGCAAGAACGGGCGGCCGATGTGGGATCCGGCGACGGGCCGCATCAAGGAGGGCATCGGGCACTACCGGTGGAAGCCGCGGCCGGATGGCTCCGTGGAGGTGGAGAGCGACAACCCGTACCCCTGTGCCTTCGACAAGGGGCTGCTGTTCGGCGGCCTGCGCCGGCTCCACGCGGTGGGAGCCATCCTCCACGACGAGACCCACCCCTGCCGCAAGCGGGGCAACAGGTCCTGCGTCTATATTGTCAAGGGATAGGCCACCGCTCGGCGCCGGTGGCCGGCAAGGACGTGTCCCGGTGTTCGAGCTGGAGGGGATATCCAAGCGGTTCGGCGCCACGCAGGCGCTGCGGCCCATGGACCTGCGGCTGGCGCCGGGGCGCACCACCGTGCTGATCGGCCCGAGCGGGTGTGGCAAGTCCACCCTGCTGCGGCTGATGAACGGGCTGCTGCGCCCGGACAGCGGCCGGGTGCTCTTCGACGGCCAGCCGCTGCCGTCGGAGGAGGCGGCGGTGCTCGCGGTGCGCCAGCGCATGGGCTACGCGCTCCAGGGGGGCGGCCTCTTTCCGCACCTCACCGCGGGGCAGAACGTGGACCTCATGGCCCGCTACCTGCGGTGGCCCGAGGCGCGGATCCGCGCCCGGCTGGAGGCGCTGGTGGAGCTGACGCGCTTCCCGGGGGAGGCGCTGGGGCGGTTCCCCGCGGAGCTCTCCGGCGGCCAGCGCCAGCGGGTGGGGCTCATGCGCGCGCTGATGCTGGAGCCGGACGTGCTGCTGCTCGACGAGCCGCTGGGGGCGCTGGATCCGATGGTGCGCTCCGAGCTGCAGGCGGATCTGCGCGCCATCTTCGCGCGGCTGGGCAAGACGGTGGTGCTCGTCACGCATGACCTGGCGGAGGCGGCCTTCCTCGGCCAGCACGTCGTGCTGCTGCGCGATGGGGGCGTGGTGCAGGAGGGGACGCTCGCCGAGCTGGAGGCGCGCCCCGCCGAGGCGTTCGTCACCCGCTTCATCCAGGCGCAGCGGCGGCCGGTGGAGGGGAGCGCGTGAGGGCGTTGCTCGCGGGCGTGCTGCTGGCGCTGCCCTGGCTCACGGCCTGCGCGCCCCAGGCGACGGGCGCGGCGCCCGAGGTGCGCGTGGGCTCCAAGAAGTTCACCGAGTCCGTCATCCTCGGGGAGCTGGTGGCGAGGCTGGGCCGGGAGGCGGGCGCGCGCGCGGTGCACCGGCGCGAGCTGGGCGGCACCACCGTGCTCTGGGAGGCGCTGCGGCGGGGGGAGCTGGACGTGTACCCCGAGTACACCGGCACGCTGCGCCAGGAGCTGCTCGCCGGGCGCAACCTGCGAGACGACGCGGCGCTGCGCGAGGCCTTGGCCGCCGAGGGCCTGAGGATGAGCGCGCCGCTGGGCTTCAACAACACCTACGCGCTGGGCATGAAGGAGGCGGAGGCCGAGCGCCTGGGCCTGCGCCGCATCTCGCAGCTGCGCGCGCACCCGGAGCTGCGCCTCGGCTTCAGCAACGAGTTCATGGATCGCGCCGATGGCTGGCCGGCCCTGAGGGAGCGCTACCAGCTGCCGCAGCGGGAGGTGCGCGGGCTGGATCATGATCTCGCCTACCGGGGGCTGGAGAGCGGCGCCATCCAGGTGACGGATCTGTACTCCACCGACGCGGAGATCGCCGCCTACGGCCTGCGCGTGCTGGAGGATGACCTGAGGCACTTCCCGGCCTATGACGCCGTGCTGCTCTACCGGGAGGAGTGGGCGCGGAGGAACGAGCAGGTGCTCGCGGCCATCCTGCGCATGGAGGGGCTGCTCTCCGAGCGGGAGATGGTGGCGCTCAACGCGCGGGCCCGGCTGGAGCGTGTCCCCGAGCCTCAGGTGGCCTCGGAGTTCCTCGCGCGGGAGCTGGGGCTGGAGGCGGGCGTGCGGTCGGACAGCCTGGGCTCGCGGCTCTGGCGCCGCACGCGGGAGCACCTGTTCCTGGTGCTCGTGTCGCTGCTCGGGGCGGTGGCGGTGGCCGTGCCGCTGGGGGTGCTCGCGGCGAAGCGGGCGCGGGTGGGGCGGGTGGTGCTGGGGCTGGCGGGCATCATCCAGACGGTGCCCTCGCTGGCGCTGCTGGTGGTGATGATCCCGCTGCTGGGCATCGGCTCGCGGCCGGCGATCGTGGCGCTGTTCCTCTATGGGCTGCTGCCCATCGTGCGGAACACGGCCGCGGGGCTCGCCGGAATCCCGGGCGATCTGCGGGAGTCCGCCGAGGCCCTGGGGCTGCCCCCGGGTGCGCGGCTGTGGCGCATCGAGCTGCCGCTGGCCTCGCCGTCCATCCTCGCGGGCATCCAGACGGCCGCCGTCATCAACGTGGGCACGGCGACGCTGGGGGCCCTGATCGGGGCCGGTGGCTACGGACAGCCGATCCTCACGGGCATCCGCCTGGACGACACGGGGCTCATCCTGGAGGGCGCCGTGCCCGCCGCGCTGCTGGCGCTCGCCGTGAGCGCGCTGTTCGAGGGCCTGGAGCGGCTCATGGTGCCTCGCGGGCTGCGCGTGTCCCAGGGGCGCACGGCGTGAGGCGCGTGGCGATCGGGTGGGGAGCTACCCGGACAATCACTGCGGCTGTCCGCTCCTACTTCGTCCCGCCCCCATAAGGAGCAGGGAGGGGTGCAGGGCTCGAGCGTGGCTCCGCGCTCGGCGCGTCCTCCGCCAGCGCCGCCGCGCTCAGCCGCACGAGGGAGAGCCACACCAGGTCCGCCAGCAGCAGGTGGACGAGCTGCATCCACACCGGCGCCAGCAGCACCAGGTTGATGAGCCCCGAGGCGAGCTGCACCGCGTACAGCACGCCCAGCAGCGCCGCGCCCCGCTTCACCTCCGCCGACGGCCGCAGCCGGGCGATGAGGGTGGCCAGCACCACCAGCAGCGCGCCCACGCCCACGGCCAGCAGCGGGTGCAGTACGCGCAACCGCACCAGCATGTGTGCCGTCGGCGAGAGGTCCTGCTGGAAGCCCTCCGACAGGCTGGAGGCCGGGAAGAGCGTGTCCCCCAGCGCGGCGATCGCCCCGCTCACCCCCAGCACCATCACCCCCGCCACCGCCACTCCCACCAGTGTCCCCGCCAGCCCCTGTCCCCGCAGCGCCAGCCGCGAGCGGCCCCCCGCGAACCACGCCGTCAACCCCTGCGCGCCGATCAGCAGGAACGTGTTGAGCAGGTGCACCGCCATCCAGAACGCCCGCCCGATGGACTGGTTGTGCGCCACATACTGGAGGAGCACCAGCCCCGCGCCGACGGCCGCCTCCGTCAGCATGAAGACGAGCGCGAACACCGACGCGCGCCGTACCGGGTGCCCCTTCGCGTGCGCGCGCAGGCCCCACACGCACAGCGCCACCGCGAGCACCATGGCCAGCCCGCTCGTCACCCGGTGCGTGTACTCGATGATCGTGGCCACTGTGGGCTCACGCGGGATGACCACCCCGTTGCACACGGGCCAGTGCTCTCCGCACCCGGCCCCGGAGCCCGTGGCGCGCACGAAGGCGCCCCACAGCACCACGGCCAGCGTGTAGGCGAGCACGGCGTAGCTGAAGACCTGGAAGCGGCGAGAGGAGGCGGGAAAGGTCATCGGTGCGTCGATCCCAGCGGGCGGAGGGCTCCTCCCTAACGCACTTCGGCGCCTGGCGCCTCCTCCCTCCGCTCCGTGCCTCCACGCCTGCCACTGCCCCTCATCAGGCCCGGTAGGGGTTCTCCGGTGCGACCGTCCACGGATTCGGACGCCCGTCCAGCAAACGAGACGGTGCCTCGGGGAGGAGGGCGGGGAGCGAGCTGCCCCGAAGCAGGCTCGCCGGTGGATTCCTTGAGTCTATGGGGGGTTAGGCGCTGCGCTGGGCGTCCCGAGCCCCTGGCACGCCGGATGCTCTACGCCCTGACAACACCGGGCCTGACGAACCCGGTGTCTTGGGATTCCAGGTCAACAATCCCGAGGCGGCCGTGAGCTGGGGTCCCCCTGCTGGCTCACGGTCGCAGGCTTCAGCAGATTGAACATGGAGATGTTCCCCTTCGCGTCGCGGGCGTGGGTGGCCTTCAGGGCACCCTCTCCCGCGACGCGTTTTTTTTGCCCAGGCCCCCTCCCGCCGCGTGCGCTCCTTCCTGCGTTCCGCTGCCTGGCCGCTGACAGAGGTTTCGGGCACCCAGCTTCGTAAGCCCGGTCCCGGTATGGCGCGAGGTGCTCCCGGGTCCGCGAGGCTTGAGGCAGGATGTTCCTCCATGACGTCCACGCCTCCCCGCCGCTCTGGCTGGAAGCGCTCGCTGCTGGCCTGCGCGCTCCTCGCCGTCCTCGCAGGCATGGGGACGTGGGGGACTGTGGCCCTCCAGAGCGCGCGGGAAGGATCCATCGAGGCCGACGCGCGACTCCAGGCCGCGACACGGACCGGCTCGCCCTCTTCCGTGAAGAGCCCTGGAGCGTCTGGATTGCGCTCCGCCAGGCAGCCTGGGGTGGACGCCCAGGCGCGCGAGGCCGCCGGCACGCTCGAGCTGAGCGGCCGTGTCACCGACGAGCAGGGGCAGCCGATTGAGAACGTGAGGGTCCTCCTGCGTCCCAAGGCGCTCACCTCGCTCGACTCCCCCGAGGAGACCACCACCGACGTCGAGGGCCGCTACCGCCTCGCGCCCCTGCCGCCGGGGCTCTATGACGTCTCGTTCTTCGCGCGGCGCTACCTGGCAAACCGCGTCAGTGATCACGCGCTGACCGCCTCGGGGACACTGGACGTGGTGCTGGAGCCCGCGTTGCTCGTCGAGGGGCGGGTTGTCGACGAACAGGGGCAGCCCATCTCCGGAGCACAGGTGAAGCTCGCCATGCCGCCGGGCGCTGGCGAATGGGACACTTCCGAAGAGTACGAGGAGTTCGGCACGCTCTCTCGGGAGCGGAGCGGTGAGGACGGGCGCTTCGTGCTGGATGCGCCGGACGTGGGCCCCTGGCATGTCTCCGCCTTCCATCGCGGCTACCTGGGGGCACTCGAGGAAGGGGTGAAGGCACCCGCCAGTGGGGTGAAGCTCGTGCTGGCGAGGGGCGCCGTGCTGGAGGTGGAGGTGGAGGACGAGCAGGGGCGCCCCGTGGCCGGCGCCGAGTGCCAGCTCTCGCCGGACGGCGCGTGGATAGCGGAGGGATGGAAGCAGTGGACGGATGAGCACGGCCGAGCCGTGTACGAAGCGGTGCGGGAGGGGCGCTACGCGCTGGCGGCCAACACCTCGGAGCGCGAGCCCTATCGCGTGGTGGCCCAGAAGCTGGAGCTGCGGGGACAGGAGCGGAGGCGGGTGCGGCTGCGGCTCCCCGCGGGCTGGGGGCTCCAGGGCGTGGTGGTGGACTCGGAGGGCAAGCCCGTGGCGGGCGCCACGGTGCGGGCCGTGCCGGACCTCGTGCTGCAGCCCATGGATACCTGGAGCCGCGAGGAGTGGCCCGTGTTGAACCACAACAGGAGGCTGCTGGACGAGTGGAGCGGCAAGGCGGGGAGCGCGGTGCGCACGGGGGCGGACGGCCGCTTCGTGCTGAAGCACCTGCTGCCGCGGGCGTATCGGGTCAATGTGTCCATGCTCGGATACAAGCTGGACGCCGAGGCCACGGGCAGCGCGGTGGAGGTGGACGGGCAGTCCACGGGGCTGAGGGTGCCAGAAGGGGGAGGCCCGGTGCGACTGGTGCTGGCGTGGCGGGGGGTGATCAGCGGTCGCGTGGTGCGGCAGGGAGGTGGGCCGCTGAAGTCCTTCACCATCGACGCGCGCGAGGTGGAGAGCGAGGATGGCAGGTTCACGGTGGCGCTGGAGGAGAAAGGCCCGCGGGTGCGGCTGGCGTTCGGGGCGCCGGGGTTGGCAACCACGTGGCGGCAGGTGAAGGCGACGCCAGGGCAGCAGGTGGACCTGGGGGACGTGGTGCTGTCGGAGGGCCGTCCGGTGCTGTTTCGGGTGGTGGATGCGGAGACGGGCGGGCCCGTGCACGCGGCTGTGTTGCTGAGCGAGCAGGACGGAGTCAGCTCTTCGGCGGGCGTGTGGGGCAACAGCACCGGGAGGGATGGCGTGCTGCTGCTGGAGGCCGTGGAGCGACGGCCGCTGACGGTGGTGGTGCGGAGCGCGCAGCACCTGGAGGCACGCGCGTCACTCGCGCCCGAGCAGGAGGAGTTGACGGTGGCGCTGCACCCGGGCGCGACGGTGCAAGGTTGGATGCGCAACGCACAGGGGCCGGTGGCCCTCGCCCGGGTGTATCTGTACGACGAAGCAGGCGTGTCGAGGTACTCGCTGGACGTGCGCGAGGGCTGGCACTCGCGGCAGGGAGTGGCGGAGGGCCACTATGTGGCGCGTGTCCACAGCCCCGATGAAGTGGCGGCCTCCTTCCCGTGGCAGGAGGTGCGGGTGCCGGGGACGGGAGTGGTGCAGCTCGACTTCGTGGCGGAGACGCAGGGCAGCCTGCTGGAGGTACGGCACTCGCGAGACGTGGACGAGATCCGACTGGTGCCGGGCCGCCACCCGCCACCGGCCTCGCTGGCGGAGCTCCGCGTGCGGGCATTGCGCAGCCGCCCTTACATCCAGGAGTACGGCGAGCCCTCCTTCGTCCGCTTCCCGGTGCTGCCGGCTGGGCCTCACACGCTCATGGCCTGGCGCATCCACCGAGACAGACTCGAGGTGCACCAGCAGCATGTGGACGTGTCGGCGGGAAGCTCGCGGGTAGTGGAGCTGCATCCTCGGTGGCAGCCCCTGCTGGAGGTGGTGACGCGCTGGGACGGCGCGTGGGGAATTCCTTGAGCCTGGTGCCAGGGGCGGGGCAGGTGTCGCGACCCGCGTCACAACCTCACGCCCGGGAACTCCCTCGGGGTGGGCCTCCTCCCCGACTCAGGCCCCCAGGAGACACCATGAACCCTGCAATGATCGTCCAGGCGTGGAAGGATCCGGCGTACCGCGCAGCCCTGCTTCCCGAGCAGCGAGCAGCCCTCCCGGAGAATCCCTCCGGGAGACCGCTCACGGAGCTCGAAGACTCCGAGCTGGATGACGCCACCGGCGGGCTCAGTCGGTTCACCCAGGCCTTGTGCTGCTTCTACACCTACTTGAACTGCGCCACGTCCCCGCTGCTCTGACGCGCCCAGGCCCATGGGGGCTGTCGAGCCGAAGCGAGCGGTCGAAGCAGAGGGGGGCGCGCATGGCCACGGCAACGGCGCACCTCCTCCCGAGGGTCGGACCGTGCTTGATGGCTCACTGTTCGGAGATGTCGGGGGTTTTGGGCGCGAAAAGCCCCGACCTCTCCGAACAGTCCAGAGTGGCTAAGAGGGTGTTGGGCAGGCACAGGCACGCACAGGATGTAGCGCTTGCCCAGCATGGAGCCAGGCCCGAGGCCCCTGCGGCTACTGCCCCTCAGAGAAGAGGGCCCGCGCCTGTTTGCGCGAGCGGATACCTGGCGGAGGCGCCCTCCCTGAACCTGTCTGCTTGTCAGACAGGTTGCCTGGCGCGCCCGACAGCAGGGATGTCCGGTGCCAGCTGCCGAGAGTGCTCTGCTCGGGCACAGAGGCGTGCATCACGGGTCGCGCACGGGGTGGGAGGTGGGCTGGCGTGCGCGTGGGAGGACGGGCACGTAGCACTCTTCAGCATGTACCCGCTGTAGGCGCTGTTCTTGAGGGCCTCACACTTCTCGGGCTCCAACTTCACCCAACATCCTCCGTTGATGGGGAGTTGTTGCGGGTGAGGGCATCGTCCCTTCGCATCGGGCCGCGCTTGCCCTGGCAGGGGATCGGGGAGCGTCTCCTCGGCCTGCACTCCTGGCACTGATTATCAGAGGTGCAGGCAGGCGCTGGAAGCAGAGCTTCGCGCGTTGGCCGAGGAGATCTCCACCGCGGGTACACGGCTCAACCGGCTGGTCACCCGGAGCCTATGACGGTATGAGGGAGCCATGCCGAAGCGGTACTTCGATCTGGCGGACGATGTGTACCTGCCGGGGCGTTGGGAACTGGGCCATCCCCTTGATCAGAACGGCCATCAGCTCGAAGACCCCTGGCAGTTCAGGGTGGGAGAGCCTGCCCGGTTCAAGGGCCATGTTCAGATTCCGATCAAGAAACCCGGCACTCCCCTCGGCTTCTCGCACGCAGCCTTCAGTATCCCCGTCGTCCACGTCAGGGTGGCATCTCTTCTCGCGGAGATGGCTCCGAACGACGTGGAGATCATCCCCGTGGGGATCAACGGGCAACCGGATCAGTTTTGCATCCTGAACGCCACCCGCATTGTCCGTTGCATTGATGACAAGGCCTCTGAAGAGGTTCGGTACTGGAGGCCGGAGGACGGTCGGCCAGAGAAGGCAGGACAGTACCGCGCCGTGTATGGCATGCGCATCGACCCCTCGAAGGTGGGGGACGCCAAAGTGTTCCGCCCCTGGGGCTGGACGGTGGCCCGCATCGTCTCTGAGGAGATCAAGGAGGCGCTGGAGCACATCGGGGCCGCGGGCGTGAGGTTCAAGGAGGTCACCGGTCCGAGTTCTATGAGTCCGGAGGAGCGCGACCGGAACCAGCGGCTCATCGCGTTGAGGGAGCAGACTGACGCTGCCCGTTCAGCCTTCTGGCGCACTTTGGGAAGGTTGGATGAGGAAGCCATCATCCCTATCGTCGTGGGCGGCTCATGGCCCGCTCGGCGCCAGGTCTGGCGCATCATCCATCGCCCGGGTGGGCGCACCCTGCTGGTGACGGACGGACTCTCGGACTTCTTCGTGGACCGCGCGGAGCCGTCCGTGGGCTTCGGCCTGGAGTTGGCCCTGGAGACGGACGAGCCCCTCAAGGAGGCTGAGAAGAGCTGGCCCCTGCTGCTCCTGGAGCGGGTGGCGGACGAGGTGGCGGAGCACGAGCGGGTGCGCGAGAAGGTGAAGACGGGCTTGATGTCCATGGAGGTCTCCGGCAAGGGCATGCCCCAGCCGCTCGTCACCCAGGAGGGCAGGGTGGGTGTGCTGCTGGGCATGGAGCCGAGCGCGCTCCCCCGGAGCTTCACCATGCCGTCTGGGGAGGTGCGGCTCGTCACCGTCAAGGCGCTGCTGCCGACGGAGCTGGCCTACCTCCTGGAGCACGGTAAGAAGGGCCGGGACGAACTGCTACGGCGATTCGACCAAGCGGGCCACGGACACCTGTCCCGCATAGGCCAAAGACCGGTTGTGTAAGACCGCGCCGTGTACGGCCTGCGTATCGACCCCTCGAACGCGGGGAACGCCATGGTATTTCGGGCCGCCTGAGGAACTTGCCACTTGCCAGGGTTTCGCCGTGACGGCACCCGACGGGGTAGGCGCCATTTTGAAGCAACTGGAGTTGCCCACGCGGCCTGCGCAGTTGGCTGCACCCCAGTACGAGGGGAAGTCCGCGAGCTCATTGGGGGATGGTGATCGTAGTGTCATCAATCGTCCAGCCGTAATTTCCCGGGGACGTGATTTGGAGTTCAGTAATGCCTTCACCTGAATCCAAAGGAAAGTACCAGTTATATCCGGGAGCTAGATCAGGCCAATACCGCCAGGAGCCATCCACCTTCCTTATCCAGACCTGGATATGACCATACTGAGGATTGTCTGAAATCCTGGGTATGTAAATCGCATTCAGATTGAACGGCCTGATGCCCTCATATCTTTTCTGGACATAGAATTTGACCCGCTCCGTGTTGCTATGGGGGGACAAATTCCGGGGTACGTTCGCCGCATCAAGGCCAGTCTGGACGCATTGGCCATTCTGCATCACGCCTACTTTTCCAGGCACCGTTCCAAAGCAGTATGCGGACGATTCGAAGGAGAGGTGGAAATGAGTATAGCCAGTGGGTTGGACATAAGCCCATTGGTTGTTACCGCAGTATGGGATGTACCAGTACGCGAAGGAATCGTAGCTGTGGTCGAGATCCAAAGCCAGGGCATAGGGATCGTTGAAGTTGATAATGCAGGTTGTGCCAGTATGGGCTCTCGCTAGGTCAGGAGATTCAGTCTGGGCACTCGCTGGGCCAGAAGGTTCTAATTGCCTGGGGACATCCGGAGTCAGGTTGATCAAGGATTGGCGCGAACCCGCCTCCAGAGTCTCTCTGAGTTGCTCTGGCGTCGGGGCCACCGGTTCAGGAGCTTTGGCGATGGCCCTGGTGGTCGGGTTGTCTGGAATGTAGTTGATTTTACCCGGTATTTCATGGGAATGTTGCTCAGGCCGGGGGTGAATGCATCCTCCCAGGAGAAACCCCAAGAGGGTGGCTGATAGGGCGAAAGAAGCACTGTTCTTTAATGGGAATGACACTTCGCTCCTCCTCGGCAGGCATGGAATCCCGACACTGAACTCAACCAGACGCCATGGCGAGGCAGGCCACAGCTCTCATTCAAATCTGTTCTTTCGTGTGCCAAGTGCAAGCGGGGCGTCGTATTTGCGCCCCCTCGGAGACTCCACTGCCTGGGGCGCTGTCGGGGCTGGGCCTGCTGGCCCAGTTGGTGGTGGGAAAGTACCGCGATGATCCCCCACGCGTGGGCAGGGCCGAAGCCACAAGAGGCGAGCCCAGCGCCTGAGGCAGCGGCGAAGGCGGAAGCGAAGGAAGAAGGAGTGCACGCCGCGAGTGGAGTGGGCCGGGTTGCTGCGCCGGACTTACGCGCTGGACGTCTTGGCCTGCGTGAGGAGTGGAGGGCGGCGCCGGGTGCTCTCATAGGTGACGGCACCCGACGGGGTGCGGCCCATCAGCTCGGGCCAGCCCTGGAGCTTCCACTCCGCCAGCAGGGCCGCCAGCGTGGGATGCACGGGCATGTACCGCGTCCGCTTCGTCTTGGTGTGCCCCTTATCGTAGGAGGTGGCGATGACGAGCCGCGCCAAGATGCGGGTATTCGGGTCGTAGTGCTTCCAGCGAAGGCTGGCGGCCTCCCCGTGCCGGAGCGCGGAGATGCCCTGGAGGTAGGGCCGGCCCAAAGTCTGGCTGGGTACCCGATGGGGGCACGACCAAGAAAGGCACTTGGCGAACGGAGAAGCGCAGCCTCATCCGATTGCCCCAGCGCCAACCTGGGCTGCGTCGTCTTTGTTGCCAATGTATAGGGATTGAATCACCGGATGCGCCGACCCAGATTACCTCGGACTTGGCCTGGGAGGCGCAGAGAGTCGCCCGAGACGGGAGATCCTCGGTGCCGACCTGCACTTGGGAGCGCTCGCTCCGGGGAGGTCAGCGTGAAATTCAGCTACGTCGACCAGCGCGGTGGAACGCGCAAACAAGAGGATCTCGCGAGCTTCGAGGTCGTGATCGTCGGCCAAGAGGCGACCGACGACGCTGAGCTGGTGCGCGTCTTCACCGACCAGAGACAGTTCCGCCGCTGGGCCAAGGGCTCACCGGTGGCCGAACGAGTCGATCGGGTCTTCGCGACACTGAAGCGCGACGTCCTCCCGCAACGCGCGAACGAGCCGTGGATCCAGCAGATGCAGACGCTGGCGCTCAAGCGAGCGCGTGATACCTTCCGCGCGTTTGCGAACCTTCGAAATCTGAAGCCCAACGACGAAGAGGTCATCCGCCTCGCGATGATCGAGCGTACGCCCCTTACGCCGTCGATCTTCGACCCGATCCTTTTGTGGGACCGGCGAATCGAGCGCGAGCCGCCACAGGGTGGACCGGAGGACCCCCGCACGAGCTTCCTCCCCGTCGGGAGTGGCTACTGGCCGGTCCTGGGCTGGGCCGGTTGGGACAACAGGGCTCGAAGCGCACGCGTATTCGGACTCAACATCCTGCATGAGCACAACTGGTTCGGCGGACGGAGCGCTTGGCTCTTCGGCCTCAACATGCTCCTCAACCTCGAGCACCTCGCGTTCGACCGGATAACGTCGTCGGTGATCTCGCACTGACGAGGCCAATGCGCGGGCCGAGTCGGAGCGCCAGTCAAGCGGTCGTTGACGCCTGAGCCGCCTGCTGGGAGGGGGTCGTATAGGTCCAGGTTTTGTCGGCGAGTCGGCGCCAAGAAACTCTTCACGCGGGGTGCTGCTCGCGACCCTCAGCAGAGCAGCGCGGCCACGGCGCCCGCCAACCCCACCAGCGCGATCAGCATGGCGAGCCACGGCGGGCAGTACTGCGGCATGTTCCGGCACAACGTAAAGTACGTGAAGACTGCCGCGGCGCCGATGATGAACCCGAGTCCCTTCCACCAGGGGTTCCCACCCCGGTCAGGACGCCGTCGCATTTCGTCGAGCTCCACGATCGCGGCGTCGGCGCGGCGAATGAGGGCGATTGCGCCGCCCTGGCGCGCGCTCTGCAGGAGTTCGGTCACGTAGCTGTCGATGCGAAGGATCTCGTCGGCGTGGAGGTCCAGATCTGCCAGCTCCTCACGGAAGGAGCCGAGCATCTCGTCAGCCATCCCAGACTCGAGCGGTGCGTCGGCCCCCGGCTCCGCGGCGAGCCTGCCAAACGTCTCGCGCGCGGCGGCGAGCGCGCTCAGGCCAGCGTCGTTGTAGCGGTCGTTGAGCAGCGCCGCCTCTCGCGTCCGGCCCGGTCTCAGCTGGAGCGCCTCGTACCGTTCGGCCTTCCGCCGGTGCGCATCCGACACTCCGAAGAGCATCAGCGCGTCGAGCGTCGTGTTGATGGTGAGGGCGGTCCCGTCATGCCCGGCGCCGTTGGCCAGTGCCCTCACCGCCGTGGTCGCCTGCGCGAAGTTCGATGCCGTCGCTCCCTCTCGCGCCTGATCTCCTCGCATAATGTCTCCCTGCCACCCATCGAAACCTTGCTCACCCATAACCATGGGCGCAAGCCAAGCCGGGTGGACGGGCAGTCGAGGAGACACCCACTACTCGGGTGAGCCTCCGCCTGAGCCTCCCCCGACTCGGTGGACAGGTTGACTACGCTGCCTGTCTTGGTGCCTCAGCCGTTCGCTCGTACTCGGCCGGGCTGATGTAGCCGAGTGAAGAGTGACGGCGCTTGTGGTTGTAGAACACCTCCATGTACTCGAACAGCGCCAGCTTCGCCTCCGCACGCGTCCGGAAGCTGCGGGTGTGGACGAGTTCCATCTTCAAGCTGCTGAAGAAGCTCTCGACGACGGCATTATCCCAGCAGTCGCCCTTGCGGCTCATCGAGCAGGTGATGCCGCGCTCGGCCAGCCGCCCTTGGTAGTCCCCGCTGGCGTACTGACTGCCCCTGTCGGAGTGGTGCAGAGCAGGTGCGGCGCGCCCTGCGAGCTCCATGTAAGCTCGGCGCACGCCGCCGGTGGCACCCGGCACCAGCCCTCCTTCCCCCCCGGGCCCAGGGCCTCACCCCGCAACAGGGCCTCAGAATCAGACAGGTTCATCCCAGCCCCGTTGCCCGGCTGCCCGAGTGAGTCGGGTCAACACGGCGGACAGGGCGTGGGCACTTCGAGCGTGCGGCGGGAGCTAGATCGGCATGAAGATCTTCAGCCCGCTGCGGCCACCGGCACCGAGCGTGTTGCGCTCGATGAAGTCGCTCACCGACGAGCGGCCATCGCCAGTGGTGATGGCGGTGTGGCCGTAGATGCTGCCCAGGCGCGACGAGGTCTTCTCCCAGGTGAGGACGAGGCCCGGAATCTTCAGCGCCTCCTCGAGCGACATGTCGACCTGCTTGAACTTGTCGCGCGGCAGGTTGTTGTCGATCTGGTTGCCGTTGCCCCAGACCTTGACGCCGTAGGCGTTCTGGATGGCCTTGCTCACGCCGGTGGCGCACAGGCCCTGGCTGTTGTACCCGCCCATGCTCATCGCGGCCGCACGGCCCGCGTCCGCGAGCTTGCGCATCGCGGCAGTCGCCTGGACCGGGCCACCCGCGCCACGGCTCTCACCGACCTGCCCGCTGCCCCCCGCGCCACCGGAAACCTGCGGGCCGCTGCCGCCGCGGGCGCCGCCGCCCTTGGCAGGCTCGAAGCTGTCGGTCTGGCTGTGGCCGGGGATGCGCAGGGTCTTGCCTGCGTAGATGAGGTTCGGGTTGGCAATGTTGTTGGCGCGAGCCAGCGCCGAGACGCTGGTGTTGAAACGAGCGGCGAGAGCCGAGAGGGTGTCGCCTTGATGTATGCGATAGGTGGACATGTAGGTCTCCTGTAGACATTGTCGCGACATCCGCTGCGGAGTTGCGCCCGATTTTCTCGGCCTCTTGGAATTCAACCCGAGCCACGGCCGCCACCCGGAGAATCTTGAGTAAAAACGGGTAGTTGCTTGGGGCAGAGCGAGCTTGAGGGCGCCGTGGATGCCGCGGGCCCGCCCAGGCCACCCCGCGTCAGGCTCCCACCACTGTCCCTGGCGGAAGGAGGAGAGAGACACCTTACCTCGAGGGTCGCGTTGCGCTGCGCCTCCGTGTGCAGACACCCTGGAGGCCGGCAACAGGTGCCAGACGGCACCCGGTGAAGTGGTTAGCCTCTTTCCATGCCGCGGAAACCCGCCGACCCGACCTCCTCTTCGTCCCTGCTCCAGGACCGTGTGAGCCGGCTGGAGCAGGCGCTGGCCGAGGGCCAGGAGCGCCAGGCGCAGATGATGGAAGAGTGGGTGCGGCGGACGGGGCGCCTGCCCGATCGGAAGGAGCGCCGCGAGTGGGAGAGGCGCTCGCGCAAGCAGGCAAGGCGGGAGGCGAAGCGCGCGGAGCGCCAGGCGAGACGTGCCGAGCACCAGGCTCGTGCAGAGGCCGCTCGCAACCCGACGCTGGGCTGGATCTCCGCGGCGGGCGCGCTGGTGACGCTGTTGATCGCCCTGCGCTACCCGCGCATGTGGTGGCTCATCTTCATCGCCGTCTTCGTCTTCGGGCAGATGGCGGCCCGCCACCTGATTCCGCGGAGAGGCCGCGCGGAGCCGCTGCCGGATGCTCGGGAGACGGCATCGCTCCCAGAGCCTCGGCAGGAGGAGGAGGTCGCGGACGCGCGGATGGCCCGGCTGGATGCGCTGTGCGCCAGGCTATTGGCGGAGGTGCGCGCGGGGCCCACGCTGCTGCGAGAGGTGGTGCGCGCGCCGGAGCAGACGGTGGAGGCGCTGCGGCGGAGCTGTCACGAGCTGGCCCGGCGCGAGCGCGAGCTGCGCGCCCTGTCCACGCCCGAGGATGAGCGCCGGCTGGCGGAGGAGCACGCCACGCTGGCTTCCCGCGTGGAGGCGGAGAAGGACGCAGTGGTGAAGGAGCGCCTCGCCTCGGCCCAGGCGGTGCTGGAGGAGCAGCAGCGCCAGCGCGCGGAGCTGGCCACGGCGGCCTCGCGCCTGGAGGCGGAGCACCTGCGGCTGTACTACACGCTGGAGAACCTCTACACGCAGGTGCTGCGGGTGCGCACGGCGGATGCGGCCTCCGAGGACGTGGCCGGCGCGGGCCTGCGCCACAGCGTGGAGCAGCTCGGCGCGGAGATGGAGGCGGTGACGGAGGCGCTGGAGGAGGTCCACCGCGCCCCCGACACCCGGGTGCCTACTCGTTAGCCGAGGCCTGGGTGGGCGGCGCCAGCTTGCCGGAGGTGATGCGCACCGTCTTCGCGTTGAGGAACTCGCGCAGGCCGTGCAGCGCCAGCTCGCGCCCGTGCCCCGAGTTCTTCACCCCGCCGAACGGCAGCCGCGGATCCGAGGCCACCATCTGGTTGACGAACACCATGCCCGACTCGATGCCGTCGACGAGCCGGCGCAGCTCCGCCTCGTCCTGGGTCCAGACGCTCGCGCCCAGGCCGAAGGGCGAGTCGTTGGCGAGCTCAATCGCGTGCTCCACGTCCCTGGCCCGGAAGAGCACGGCCACCGGACCGAACATCTCCTCGCACGCGGCGGGAGAGCCCGGGGCCGCGTCCGCGAGCACCGTGGGCGGGTAGTAGAACCCAGCGCCCGTCGGCGGCTTGCCGCCCACCAGCAGCTTCGTCCCCGCGGCGAGGCTCTTCTCCACCTGCGCGTGCAGCCCCTGGCGGATGCCCTCGGTGGCCAGTGGGCCCACCTCCGTCTTCGCGTCCATCGGATCGCCCATCACCGCGCGGCCCATCCGCTCCACGAAGCGCCGCTCGAACTCCGGGTAGATGGACTCGTGGACGATGAAGCGCTTGGCCGCGATGCACGACTGGCCGTTGTTGATCAGCCGCGCCTTCACCGCCGTCTCCACCGCGTCCTCCAGCTTCGCGCTGGGCATGACGATGAACGGATCGCTGCCGCCCAGCTCCAGCACCACCTTCTTCAGGGCTCGGCCCGCCTGGCTGCCCACCGCGCGCCCCGCCCCCTCGCTGCCGGTGAGGGTGACGGCCTTCACGCGCGGATCCTCGATGACGCGGGGGATGTCCCCCGTCTCGATCAGCAGCGTCTGGAAGGCGCCCTTGGGGAAGCCCGCGCGCAGGAACAGCTCCTCCAGCGCCAGCGCGCACTGCGGCACGTTATGCGCGTGCTTGAGCAGCCCCACGTTGCCGCCCATCAGCGCCGGCGCGGCGAAGCGGATCACCTGCCAGAAGGGGAAGTTCCACGGCATGATGGCCAGCACCGGCCCCAGGGGCTGGTAGCGCACGTAGCTGCGGTCTCCGCCGGTGTCGATCGGCTCGTCGCGCAGGTACGCCTCGCCGTGCTCCACGTAGTAGCGGCAGGCGGTGGCGCACTTCTTCGACTCGGCCTTGGCGGCCTCGAAGGGCTTGCCCATCTCCTGCGTCATTATCCGCCCGTAGTGGTCGGCCTCGGTGTCCAGCAGCTCGGCGGCGCGGGCGAGCCAGCGCTTCCGGTCCGCCAGCGGCGTGTGCCGGTAGGTGCGGAATGTCTCTTCAGCGAGCCGCAGCCGTGCCTCCAGCTCCTCGGGCGTGTGAGGCGTGAAGGTGCGGAGCGTCCTGCCGTTCGTCGGATCGATGGTCGCGATGGCCACGTGCGTCCCTCCCGGGGCGCAGTGATAGCAGCCTGCCAGGAGAGGACAATGGTGCTGGTGGGGGGGGCGTTCATGGGCGCACGCCCCAGGCCCGGCGCTGGCGGCGTCCTGACGGGCCTGTCCGAGAGCACGGGAGCCGACGGCCTCCTGGGGTTCTGTGCACTACCATGCGGCGTCATGGCCCGAGCGTTGCCGGTGTGGCGACAGGGCATAGGGTGGTGCCCATGGTGCGGCGCTTCGTCGAGAGGGGGCTCGCGTTGGCGAGCGCCGACGGGATCCGACTGCTCGGGCTGCTGCTGGCGCTCGTGGGCAGCGGCCTGGGCTTCGTGCTCCTGGCCGACGAGATCCTCGAGCAGGAGACGCAGGGCTTCGACGAGGCCGTGGTGCGCGCGCTGCGTCGGGCGGAGGACCCCTCGCTCCCCATCGGGCCTGACTGGCTGCGGCAGGCGGCGCTGGACGTGACGGCGCTGGGGGGAGCGCCGGTGCTGGCGCTCATCACGCTGGCGGTGTGCGGCTTCCTGGCGCTGGTGCGGCACTACCGCTCGATGCTGCTGGTGGCGGGGTCCACCCTCGGCGGCGCGGTGCTGAACGCCGTGCTCAAGGCGTTCTTCGCCCGGCCGCGGCCGACGGTGGTGCCGCACCTGGCCGAGGCCTACGCGCCGAGCTTCCCCAGCGGCCACGCGATGCTCTCGGCCATCGTGTACCTCACGCTGGGCGCGATGCTGGCGCAGCTCATCGAGCGTCGTCGGCTCAAGGCGTACGTGCTGGGCGTGGCGGTGCTGCTGAGCTTCCTGGTGGGGCTGACGCGGGTGTTCCTGGGGGTGCACTACCTCACGGACGTCCTGGGGGGATGGATGGCGGGCCTGGCCTGGGCGCTCTTCACGGCGCTGCTGGTCCGCGCGGTGAAGCGGCGCAGCCCGGCGCTGCGGGAGGAGGTGCGCACGGGCGCGGACGAGCCCGAGCACACCCCCTCTGCCGGCAGCTGAGGGAAGGCGCGAGAAAAAATCCACCGCCTGGGTGCCTCCGGGCGTAGGGTGCGCCCGCGGATGAGAAGTTGGCTGGAGGAATGGTGGGCGCGGCTGCGCCCCGAGCATGCCCGGGTGCCCGTCTTCTACGACGAGTCCTATCGGATGCCGTTCACCGGCCTCGAGCTCTCCACCGGCTACGAGACGCGGCGGGTGGACTTCACCACCTGGTACCTGCTGGAGACGGGGGTGACGCGCGCCGAGGACGTGCACCGCCCGGAGCCCTGCTCCTACGAGCAGCTCGCCCGCGTGCATGACGTGGCCTACCTGGAGTCCCTGGGGCGCCCGGAGACGCTCGCGAGGATCTACGCGGTGGACCCGTTCGACGTGCCGGTGGATACGGTGTTGGACACGGTGCGCCGCGTCTGCGGCGGCACGGTGGAGGCGGCCCGGATGGCGCTGGCGGACAAGCGCCCGGTGGCCAACCTGGCGGGCGGCTTCCACCACGCCGCGCCGGGGCACGGCGGAGGCTTCTGCGCCCTCAATGACATCGCCGTGGCCCTCGCGGCCCTGCGCGCGGACGGCTTTGATGGCTCCACCGTGGTGGTGGATCTCGACGCCCACCCGCCGGACGGCACCGCCGAGTGCTTCGCCGGAGATCCGAAGGTGTGGATCGGCTCGCTCTCCGGCAGCGACTGGGGGCGCGTGCCGGGCGTGGACGAGGTGCTGCTGCCGCCCGGCTGCGGTGACGCGGAGTACCTCGCGGCGCTGGAGGCGCTGCTGGGCCGCATGCCCCGCGCGCAGCTCGCCTTCGTCATCGCCGGGGGAGATGTGCTGCGCGGGGATCGCTTCGGCCTCCTGGGCCTCACGCTGAAGGGAGCGCGAAGGCGCGATCTCGCCGTGGCGCGCGCGCTCCGAGGCTGCCCGTCCGTATGGCTGCCCGGGGGCGGCTACCACGAGGAGTCCTGGAAGGTCTTCGCCGGCTCGGTGCTGGTGGTGGGCGGCCGCGGGCACCAGCCCATCCAGGCGCGGTTCGATCCGCTCAGCGCGCGGTTCCGCAGCATCTCGCGGCTGCTGTCGCGAGAGGCGAACTCGGACTGGGAGCCCATCACCCAGGAGGATCTCGAGGGCGCGCTGGGACACGGCACCTCGAGAGCGCCCCGGGTGCTGGGCTACTTCAACGCGCAGTCCATCGAGTACGCGCTCTTCCGCTATGGCCTGCTGCAGCACCTGGAGCGGCTGGGCTATGGCCGGCTGCGGGTAGAGATTGGCCCCACGGGGATGGGCGAGCGCATCCAGCTGCTGGGACAGTCAGGCGGGACGGAGCACCTGCTCGTGGACTGCATCCTGGAGCGACGCCGGATCGAGCAGGAGGATTATCTCTTCGTCCACTGGCTTACGCTGCGCCACCCGCGCGCGCAGTTCAGCAGCTTGCGCCCTCAACTCCCGGGCCAGGAGGTGCCAGGATTGGGGATGTCACGCGAGGCAGGGGAGATGCTCATGCTCATGGCGGAGCGGGTCAACCTGGCGGGCGTCGCCTTCCGGCCCATGTGGTTCCACCTGGCGGTGGTGGCCCGCGCTCGCTTCCGCTTCCTCGATCCGGCGCGGCAGGGGCGCTTCGAGGCCCTGATGCGGGACCTGGCGCACGTGCCGCTGCTGGAGGCCACCCGCCTGGTGACGGAGGGGCGCGTGCGGCTCAACGGCCAGCCCTATGCCTGGGAGGCCGACGACATGGTGTCCCGCCGAGCCCCGGGGGCCGACGACGCGGAGGCCATCGCCGCGGAGCGCGAGCGCTGCCACTTCACCGTGGAGCCGGCGCCGGCGGTGCAGTAGCGGCGCTCCCGGCGAAGGCTCGCCTCCGCCACTCCCAGGGATGATAATCCTCCGCCGCCTCGCTGCTCGTTCGTCTGGAGAGATCATGCGCCGTGCCTGCCCCCGCCTTACCCTGGTGATCGCGCTGGCGCTCGCCTTCCTGGGAGGGTGCTGGCCCTGGAGCTCGCCCAAGCCGCCGCCTCCTTCTCCGGAGCTCACGGAGCCGGGGGGGCCGGGCCTGGGAGGCGCGTGCGCGGGCAACCAGCGCTTCCTCATCGGCAGCGGCATCCATGACATCACCGGACCGGCGGCCGAGGTGGGGATGATGGGCTACGGCTCGCTGACGCAGCAGACGGAGGGGCTCCACCTGCGCCTGCGCTCGCGCGCCTTCGTCATCCACTCGTCGTGCAACGACAAGCGCGTGGTCTTCGTGAGCGCGGATCTCGGCCAGCTGTTCCAGGCCGTGAAGCAGCAGGTGGTGGAGCGGCTGCGCGCCCGCTACGGCGACCTCTACTCGGACGCGAACGTGCTGCTGAGCGCCACGCACACGCACTCCGGCCCCGGGGGCTACTCCCACTATGCGCTCTATGATCTGACGACCCTGGGGTTCATCCCGCAGAACTTCGAGGCCATCGTCGCGGGCATCGTCCAGTCCGTCGTCCGCGCCCACGAGAACCTGCGTGAGGGTACCCTGCGCATGGCGGCGGGGGAGCTGTCGGGCGCCAGCCGCAACCGCTCCCGGGAGGCGTACGAGCTCAACCCCGCCGAGGAGCGCGCGCGCTACACGCAGGACACCGACAACCGCATGACGCTGGTGCGCTTCACCCAGGAGGGGGGCAGGGAGATCGGCCTCATCAACTGGTTCGCCGTGCACGGCACGTCCATGGGCAACACGAACCACCTCATCAGCAGCGACAACAAGGGCTCCGCCTCCACCCTCTTCGAGCAGGCGCGCGGCACGCTCTACACGCGCAAGGACACCTTCGTGGCCGCCTTCGCCCAGAGCAACGAGGGGGACGTGACGCCCAACATCCTCGGCGGCACCGACGGCGGCGGCGCCGACGACTTCGAGGACACCTCCCTCTCGGCGCGCAAGCAGTACGCGCGGGCCGAGGAGCTCTACGCGGGCGCCACCGCCTCGCTCACCGGCGGCGTGGACTACCGGCACATGCACGTGAAGATGGACCAGGTGCAGGTGGAGCCCCGGTTCGCGGATGGCCAGGCGCGCGGCACGTGCCCCGCCGCCATCGGCGTGTCCATGCTGGCGGGCGCGGAGGATGGGCCTGCCTATGGCCGCGAGGGCGTCTCCTGCGCCACCATCCGGGATCTGTTCGGCGGCTTCGTGTGCACCTTCTCGCGCACGGAGTGCCAGGGGGTGAAGCCCATCATCCTGGAGATGGGCCGGATGAAGCCGTACCCCTGGAGCCCGGAGGTGCTGCCCCTGCAGATCGTCACCCTGGGCAACCTGGCCCTGGTCGCCGTGCCCTTCGAGCTGACCACCATGTCCGGGCGGCGCCTGCGCGAGACGGTGCGCGAGCGGCTCGCGCCGGCCGGCGTCACCGAGGTCGTCATCGCCGGCCTGTCCAACGCGTACGCCGGCTACGTGGCCACGCGCGAGGAGTACGAGCGGCAGGACTACGAGGGGGCCTCCACCCACTTCGGGCCGTGGACGCTGGCGGCGCTGCAGCAGGAGTTCGCCCGGCTGGCCGAGGCGCTCGCGGCCAACGCGCCCGTGCCGCCGGGGCCTGTCCCGAGGGATCTCCGAGACGCGGTCATCGGCCTGCAGCCCGGGGTGGTGTTCGACGACAAGGTGCTGTGGGCCACCTTCGGCGGCGTGGTGCGCGGCCAGGACGCGCGGCCTGGCTACACGCGCGGCGAGACGGTGCGCGTCACCTTCTGGGGCGGCCACCCGAAGAACAACCTGCGCATCCACGACACCTTCCTGCGAGTCCAGCGGCGCGAGGGCGACAGGTGGAAGGACGTGGCGTACGACTGGAGCTGGGAGACGAAGTACCACTGGAAGCGCGTGGCCTGCGTGCCCACCCTGGCCTGCTCGCACATCACCGTGGAGTGGAGCATCCCCGAGAGCACCCCGGCGGGCACCTACCGCCTCCTGCACGGCGGCGACTGGAAGTCGGGGTGGGACGGCAAGGTGCGCCGCTACATCGGCGGCTCCCGCGAGTTCACCGTGCAGTGAGGCGCCAGGCGCGCGCCGCGTCGCTCAGTTGCAGCTCCCGTTGCCGCACGTCTCCCGGCTGGCGCACTTCGCGCAAACCGCCCCGCCCTGTCCGCAGGCGTTGATCGAGGTGCCGGGCAGGCAGGCATTGAAGGCGCAGCACCCGTTGGCGCACGAGGCGGGCGTGCACACGCACCGGCCCCCGACGCACTCCTGGCCCGCGCCGCACGGGCCTCCGGTGCCGCACTTGCACTGGCCGTTGTCACACGCATCCGTGGTGAGCGGATCGCACGCGCCCGCGGTCCCGCAGACGCAGGAGCCCTCGGGGCCACAGGAGTCCGCCGTGCTCCGATCGCACGTCACGCAGGCGATGCCGCCGGTGCCGCAGGTGTTGAAGGTGGAGGTGGTGCAGATCCCGGACTTGCAGCAGCCCTCCGGGCAGTCGAGGCAGAAGCCATCGATCGAGGTGGGCTCCAGCCGCACGGTGATGTCCACCTCGCTGCCTTCCTGGACCCGCACCTGGCTCGTGCCGAGCGCCACCCGAGTCCCCAGGCGCAGCCCCTCCACCTGCAGCTGCGCCTCCGCCTTGTCCGGCGCGGAGGGCAGCAGGATGCGGAACGTCTCCTCCTGGGCGAGCGTCCGCTCGGGCTGCTCCGGCAGGAGCTGGGGGCCAATGGCGCTCCCCGCCACCGCCCCGGAGACGCGGAGCTGATCCATCGTCAACGAAGGAGGAAAGTCGATGGTGACGTAGAGCGCCGTCCCGGCGGGATCCCGGCATGCGCCGAGCAACACGCCCCACCCCAGCAGCCCCATCCCGCAAAGGCGCCCGGCCCACCCCACCGCCGTGCTCGCTTTGCGTTTCGGTTTCATGGCGTCTTCACGCTAGCGGTGTACCGAGGAGCGCTGGTGGGAGAGCCGAGCCGGGGGAGGTTCACCGTTGGGAAGGCGACGTTCTCCCGCGCGGAGCTGGCCCAGCAGCCGACAGTAACTCCGTTACAGGAGGGTGCAGTCCTGGGGCACGGCCACGGGCGCGGCCGGCACCGAGCGGGAGGGGCGCAGCCGGCGCACGTACTCGCGCAGCTGGGCCGAGGGGTTGATGAACTGGAGGCCCACGCCCGGTGACATGCCCCAGGTCCGGGCCTGCGCCGAGTCCACGTGCCGCACCACCTCGCCCACGCACTCCACCGGCACGCCCTCCAGCAGCAGGGTGAACTCGAGCCGCGTGAAGAGCTGAGGGAAGGGATCCGCGCAGCACATGAAGAGGCCACCGCGGCTCAGCTCGGTGCACTTCACCTCCACCTCGCCCACGCCGTCGCGGCGGTGCACGCGGGCCCTCCAGTGCTGAGGGGCCTGGGGGCTGGGGCGCGACAGGTGCGCCCGAGGAGCCCGCAGGGACACGGTGGGGGAGGGCACCGGCGTCATGCCTTGCACGGGCTCGGGCGTGAAGGGCCCTCCGGCAGCGCAGCCCATCGCCGCCTCCAGGGCCTGCTTGAAGTCGAGCGCGCGGGAGAAGCGCTCCTCCGGCCGCCGCGCCAGCGCGCGCAGGATCGCCTCCGAGAGCTCCACGGGGATGCGGGGGTTGAGCAGGTGGGGCGGCACCGGCCCCGCCGCGGTGGGAGACAGCAGGAGCTCCGCGATCTGCCCGCGCGGGTAGGGCAGCCGCCCGGCGGCCATCAGGTACGCCGTCACCCCCAGCGCATAGATGTCCGCGCGCCCGTCCACGGGCTGCGCCGTCCACTGCTCCGGAGACATGTACGCCGGCGTACCCAGCACCGTGCCCGCCTGCGTGATGGGCGGCTGGGTGATGGGGCCGCGCGCCTTGGCCACGCCGAAGTCCAGCACCTTCAGCCAGGGGCGCCTCTTGCCCTCCCGCCGCACCAGGAAGAGGTTGTCCGGCTTGAGGTCGCGGTGCACCACCCCGGCCTCGTGCGCGGCCTCCAGCGCCTCGCAGGCCTGCGCCAGCAGGTGCGTGAGCAGCGCCGGCTCCACCGGCCTGGGCAGCTGCGACAGTGGCACCCCGTCCAGGTACTCCATCACGAAGAAGTGGAGGCCGCCGGGGGCCTCGCTGATGTCGAAGATGCGGACGATGTTGGGGTGCCCCACCACATTCACCGTCTTCGCCTCGGCGTAGAAGCGCGCGCGCAGGGCCGCGTCCTGGCTCAGGTGCGGGTGCAGCACCTTGAGCGCCACCCGCGCGCCGATGCGCGTCTGCTCCGCCAGGTACACCGTGCCCATGCCGCCCGAGCCCAGCCGCTTCAGCACGCGATAGCGCCCGAGCACCTGCCCCACCAGATCCACGGGAGTCTCCAGCTCCCGCTGCGGCGAAGGAGGAGGGGAGACAGGCCGCGGCTGTGGGGCTGGCGAGGTGAGCTGGACCGAGTGGCTCCAGTGCACGTTGCCGCACAGCTCGTCATCGGCATGTTCGGAGAGACACAGTTCACAGCGCATGGGGCCTGCAACCTGGTGAGGGGGTTCCTCCCATGCCCTGCAAGACATGTGCACTGTCGCCGGGCGCACGAAACCTTCACTCCGCGAGGAGGCCACGGCGCGCCGCGCGCCAGTACGCGGCGTTGCAGTGCTGATCAGTGCACAGGCCTACCCTGTCGCTCGAAGTGAGACGGAGAGCGTTTCTCATTTCGTTCAACAGGGCCGGTCATTCTTTTCATTCTCTTCGCGACGCCCCGGCCCAGGGCTCGGCGTCAATGCGCACGCCCACATAAGAGGGGAAGCGCGGCACGCCGTCGTTGGAGAGCTCCTGGTAGCGGAAGGTGATGATGCTGCCGAGGGGCGGCGGGCTCTCCCGCTCCGCGTCGGACAGGCCGGTGCCCACCGAGAAGCGGGTGCCGTTGCGCAGCTCCACCTCGAGCGCGCCCAGCCGCCCCCGGTGCCGGCCCGCGCCCGGCTGGTGACCGATCACCCGCGCCTCGTCGTCGTGGAAGCTCTTCACCTTCAACAGCGTGTAGGAGCGGCCCGCCTCGTAGCGCGAGCCGGGCTGGCGCAGCATCAGCCCCTCGCCCCCGAGCCCCTCCACCCGCGCCAGCTCCTTGCGCAGGTGCGGCACACCCTGGCAGGGCTCATGAGGCAGCCACTCGGCGTAGGGCGGCGCCACGTCCTCCACGTACTGCTCGCAGTGGGCGATGCGCTCCTCGAAGGGCGCGTCCAGCCCGGGCGCGTCGAAGAGGACGAAGGCCAGCTGCTTCCAGTCGTCGCTCTGATCCTGCCGCCGCACGATGCTCACCGTCGTCTGGAACTTCTTGCGCCCGCCGAACAGCTCCCCATCCAGCGGGTAGTCCGGCAGCCTCTCGGTGAACCAGCCCGGCGCGTAGAAGGGGTTGCCCTGGCGCGAGAGGAACCGGCTCCCGTCCCAGTACGCGCGCACGCCGTCCAGCTTCTCGCTCATCCACCAGCCGGTGAGATCCGTGTCGTTCTGCCACGAGTGGGCCAGGAGGATGGGGGGAGCCTTGCCGGCGCTGGCCGCGGCGCTGGCGCGCGTGCTGGACGAGGCGCGGTTGGGAGCGGGGGCCCCGGCGCGGGAGGCCGCCGCGCCGAGGCGGGCCTCTTCGGCCTCGTCACCGCGGACCTTGCGCAGGTGCTTGCAGGTGCGCCGCTCGATGGGCACGGACTGGTTGCGCCACGCCGGGCACGAGCACGAGTAGACACCGCCGGTGTTCTTCAGGACGTACGGCTTTGCGCCCGAGCCTTGGACTTCGAGCTGCCCGCCATCTGGGATATCGGCCACGCGTTCTTCCCCTCACAACGCCGCGAGTTCCTCGCGGCGACGAACAGAATCGTATCCCTCAGGTCTGACATGGACGGAGGACTTCCGAGGGAGGGTGAACGGTTGCCGTCCTCGGGAGTAGCGGCGGGCGGAGAAGTGCCGCACCCTGCGTGAGAACGAGGCATGCCGGGAGCGCGCCACTTGGTGATCATCGTCATGGGAGTGGCCGGGGTGGGGAAGACGGCCATCGGGGAGCGGCTGGCGGCGGTGCTCGGGTGGCGCTTCGTGGAGGGGGACGACTTCCACCCCCCGGCCAACGTGGCGAAGATGGCGGCGGGGGTGGCGCTGACGGACGAGGATCGCGCGCCCTGGCTGGCGCGGCTGCGCGGGCTCATCGAGGAGGCGCTGGCGCAGGGGGCGGACGTGGTGCTGTCGTGCTCGGCGCTCAAGGAGCGCTACCGGCGGCTGCTCACGGTGGATCCGGCGCGGGTGCGGTGGGTGTACCTGTGGGCGCCGCCGGAGCTGATCGCCAGCCGACTGGCGAGGCGCACGGGCCACTTCATGCCGCTGAGCCTGCTGGAGAGCCAGCTGGCGACGCTGGAGGTGCCCGAGGAGGCGCTGGCGGTGGAGGTGACGCCGGGCCCGGACGAGGTGGTCGCGGAGATCCGCGCCAGGCTCGGGCTCTCGCCGCGGACGGGCTCCCCAGGGCTCACCTGAACGCGGGCCAGACGAAGGGCGCGACCGTCCACCGCTCGCGCAGGCGCGCCTCCAGTGAGCCCAGGGTGCGCGCGAGCGCGGGGATCGGATCGAGCGGCTCCAGCAGCATCCGGCAGCGCTCGAGGTGGCGCAGCAGCGCGGCGCGCGCGGTGAAGGCCGGCGCCCACTCGTAGTCTTTCTCCAGCACCGTGGGGGGGAGCCACTGGAGGAGGTTCACCGTGCGCGCGGCGGCCACCATGGCGCGGGCGCGCACGTACTGCGAGTCCACCTGCGCCGCCTGGCAGCCCTGGCTCAGCACGGCGCGGTAGGCGATGTCCGCGCGGGCGATGAGCGCGCTCGGCAGCGGCACGGTGAGCAGCCACATGAGCGCGTCGTGGAGGGCGTGGCGCATCCCCGCGTACTCGAAGTCCACGAGGTGCGGGCCCGCGCGCGTGAAGTGCGTGTTGCCCGGCGCCAGGTCCCCATGGGTGAAGGCGAGGAAGGGGCCCGGATCGGCCAGCGTGCGCGCGAGCTGCTCCAGCTCCGCCTCCGTCCCTGGCGCCTCCTCCGCGCCGACCGCCGTCACCCACCGCCGCAGCTGGCCGGCGTTGTCCAGGAGGTGGAGCGCGTTCTCGATGCGCACCTGCTGCTGGCGAGGCTCCACCGACTGGCGGATGGCGTCATACTCGGCCTGGGCGCCCAGGGTGCTCACGTGCATCTGGGCGGTGAGCCGCACGATGGCCAGCAGGGCCGACTCGGCGGCGCGAGCGTCGTCGCCGTTCAGCAGATCCTCGAGGCTCTGTCCCTGGCCGAGGTCCTCCATGATGAAGAGGCGCGCCTCCTCGCTCCCGGTGAGGAGGTGTGGCCCCATGCCCAGGCCCTGGAGGGTGAGGAACAGGGTCCCCGCCCAGTCGTCCAGCCAGCAGATCGGGTCCTCGCGGAAGTGCTTGAGCACGACGCTGGGCACCTCCCCGCCGATCGCTCGGGCTCGCACCACGTCGCTGCGTGACTCGGAGCGGAGCACCTCCGGTTTGGTGAGGAGCACGGGGCGTCCCCATAGGGTGGAGAGCGCCCGGGCGCCGTCGGCCAGCAGCAGCTCCAGGTTCAAGGTTTTCAGGGCACTCGCTCCACGGTGGCGCCCATGCGCTCGAGCAGCTCGCGGTACCACGCGAAGGCGCGCTGGGTTCGATCTCCCAGCGCCTTGGCGCCCCACAGGATGGTGAGGGTGCGGTGGGTGTCCGCGTTCGTCTTCGTGCGCTGCGCGTCCTTCACCGCGTTGGCGCAGGGGCCCTCCGCGTCGAAGAGGCACAGCAGCCCGGCCAGGTCGATGGTCTGCCCGGAGGCGTTGAAGACGTACTGCGCGCCCTCGGGGGCGATGCCGAGGCGGAACGGCGCCTTCGCGCGGTCCAGATCCACCACGCTGATGGGCAGGCCGCTGTGGAGGGAGACGGCGTTGCACGCATCCACCGCGGCGTTGATGGAGCCGAGCGAGCCATCCCCGGAGGCGCGTACGAGGTACTCCGAGGCAGGCTTGCCGCGGCCGGTGGGCTTGTAGCCGCCGTGGCGCAGCAGGTCTCGAACCACGCCGCGCACGGCGTCATCGCTGGTGAGGGGAGCGGAGGCGCCCGGCTTGAGCAGCGCGGTCAGCCACTCCAGGGAGGGGAGGGAGGAGAGTGGCCCCGGGAAGGTGGTGGTGAAGGCCAGGGCATCCAGCAGGGGGTGGGGATCGACGGTCAGCACGGACGGGACTCTACCTCGCCCGGCTACTCGAAGAGGCGGCTCGCGAGCCGCGCGAGCTGCTGCGCCTTGCCCGTGTAGGGCGGGAAGAAGAACTGCGCCAGCGCCGCGCGCCCCTGCCGCACCACCGCTCGCGCGTGGCTCAGCTCCCGGAAGCCCACCTCGCCGTGGTAGGCGCCCAGCCCGCTCTGGCCCACGCCCCCGAAGGGCAGGTTCGGGTTGATGAAGTGGATGATCACGTTGTTCACCACCGTCCCGCCCGCCGACGTCTGCCGCAGCAGCCGCTCCACCACCTCTTCGTCCTGGCTGAAGATGTACATGGCCAGCGGTTTGCCCCCGGAGCGGATGGTCTCCACCACCGCCTCGAGCTGCTCGAAGCGCAGCACCGGCAGCAGCGGCCCGAAGATCTCCTCCTCCATCACCGGTGCCTCCGCCGTCACGTCCGCCAGCAGCGTGGGCGCGATGTACCGGCTGGCCTCGTCCACCACGCCCCCCGCCACCACCCGCCCGCCCGCCTTCACCGTCCGGTCCAGCAGTCCGCACACCCGCTTGAAGGCCCCGGCATCCACGAGCCTGCACAGATCCGGGCTCGCCCGCCGCGTCTCCTCCGTCTTCCCGTAGAAGCGCTCCAGCGCCTCCTTCGCCGCGGAGAGGAACGCCTCCTCCTTCGAGGCATGGACGAAGACGTAGTCCGGCGCGATGCACGTCTGCCCCGCGTTGAGGAACTTCCCCCAGACGACGCGCTCGGCCGCGGCCTTCACGTCCGCCGAGGCGTCGATGATGACCGGGGACTTGCCGCCCAGCTCCAGCGTCACCCCCGCCAGGTGCTGCGCCGCCGCCGCCATCACCTTCTGGCCCACGCGCGGCCCGCCCGTGAAGAAGAAGTGATCGAACGGCAGCCGCAGCAATGCCTCTCCCACGTCCGGGCCGCCCTGCACCACCGTCACCTCGGCGGGATCAAAGGTGTCCTGCACGAGCGACGCGAGGAAGGCCGCGGTGTGCGGCGTCTTCTCGCTGGGCTTGAGCATCACGCAGTTGCCCGCCGCCAGCGCCGTGATGAGCGGGGCGATGGCCAGCGCGAACGGGTAGTTCCACGGCGCCATCACCAGCACCACGCCCTTGGGCTCGTAGCGCACCTCGCTGCGGGTGCCCGCCATCACCAGCGGCGTCTCCGCCTTCCGGGGCTTCATCCAGGCCTTCAGGTGCTTCGCCGTGTGCACCAGCTCCAGCAGCACCGGCAGCACCTCGGTGCTCTCCGCCTCGGCCTGGGGCTTGCGGAAGTCCGCGTAGAGGGCCTCCGCCAGCGCCTCGCGGCGGGCGAGGAGGTTCGCCTTCAGCCGCTCCAGCCGCGCGAGCCGCTCCTTGGCGGTCGTCTGGGCCAGCTCCCACCGGCGCGCCCGGAGACGATCGAAGGCTTCCAGCAGTGGACGGTGCATCTCCGAGACTTCTTCCGTCCTGACGAGGCGCATGGCGGGCCTTTCCTTTTTGGGAGCCCCCAACGCCCGGAGGGCTCCCCGTCTTCCCGTGAGCGCCTGCTACTCAAGCCAACGAGTCAGCCGGGCGGCAAGCCCCTTCAGTCCTTTTCCGTCATACGGCGGGAAGAACACGTGGGCAGGCGAGGGCAGCTGCTGCACCACCACCGCGCGCTCATGGCTGAACGTCTTGAAGCCATAGGGGCCGTGATAGTGGCCCAGCCCACTCATTCCCACCCCGCCGAAGGGCAGGTTCGGGTTGGCGATGTGCAGCAGCACGTGGTTCACCACCGCCCCGCCAGAGGTGGTGCTCTGGAAGACGTCCTCCACCATCCGCGGGTCCTCGCTGAAGACGTACAGGGCCAGCGGCTTGCCTCCCGCGTTGATGTGGGCGTACACCTCCTGGAGCCGCTCGAACGTCATCACCGGCAGCACCGGCCCGAAGATCTCCCCCTCCATGACGGCCATGTCCGGCCGCACGCCCGAGAGGAGGGTGGGCGCCAGGTATCGTGTCGCTGGATCAGCCTGCCCACCCACCTCCACCCTGGCCCCCGCGCTCACCGAGCGATCGACCAGATCGCGGACTCGCCGGAAGGCCCCGTCGTCCACCAGCCGTGCGAAGGAGGGGCACTCCCGCCGTGCCGCCTCCGTCTCGCCATAGAAGGACGCCAGCGTCTTCTTGGCGTGGTCCAGGAACTCCCGCTCCCGCGACGCGTGGACGAAGACGTAGTCCGGCGCGATGCACGTCTGCCCCGCGTTGATGAACTTGCCCCACATGACGCGCTCGGCCGCGGCCCTCACGTCCGCCGAGGCGTCGATGATGACCGGGGACTTGCCGCCCAGCTCCAGCGTCACCCCCGCCAGGTGCCGCGCCGCCGCCGCCATCACCTTCTGGCCGATGCGCGGGCTGCCCGTGAAGAAGAAGTGATCGAACGGCAGCTCCAGCAGCGCGTCTCCCAGCGCCGCGCCGCCGCGCAGCAGCGCCACCTCTCGCTCGTCGAAGACGTCGCGCACCAGCGCCTCCAGGAGGGCCGCGGTGTGCGGCGTCTTCTCGCTGGGCTTGAGCACCACGCAGTTGCCCGCCGCCAGCGCCGCGATCAGCGGGTTGATCATCAGCGCGAACGGGTAGTTCCACGGCGCCACCACCAGCACCACGCCCTTGGGCTCGTAGCGCACCACGCTCTTCGTCCCCGCCATCAGCAGCGGCGTGCCCACCCGGGTGGGCTTCATCCAGGACTTCAGGTGCTTCATCGTGTGGTTGAGCTCCTCCATCACGGCGCGCACCTCCGTCAGCTCCACCTCCGCCTGGGGCTTGCGGAAGTCCGCGTGGAGCGCCGCCGCCACCGCCTCGCGCCGCGCGAGGATGGCCGCCTTCAGCTTCTTCAGCCGGGCGATGCGCTCGGCCGCCGAGGTGCGCGCCATCGTCCAGCGCTGCGCGCGCTGCGCCTCGAACACCGCGCGCACCCGCGTCAGGTCCACGAAGTCCTCGGGCACGGGGGCCACGCTCGGCGAGGCGGGGGCACTCCCGGGCTGCTCGGGCACGGTGCCCTCGGGCCGGGGCTCGGCGGGGTGTGTGGTCTTCACGTTCTCAAGCATGGGCGCGCTCCTGGACCTTGCGGACGATATGGGTGATAGCGCTGCGCGGCAGGAAGCGCACGCTCTGCGCCATCATCTTGTTCATGAACCCCGGGATGACGACCGCTTGTCCCCGGTGCAGCGCCTCGTAGCCTGCGCGCGCTACCGTGAGCGAGTCCATCATCTCCTTGCCCTTCACCAGCTTGGACTCCTCCATCTTCGCCTGCTGCTGGAAGCCCGTCTTCGTCGGCCCCGGGCAGAGGCACGTGACGGTGACGCCGGTGTCCAGCGTCTCGTTGGACAGCGCCTCGGAGAAGGAGAGCACGTAGGCCTTGGTGGCGTAGTACACCGCCATCAGCGGCCCGGGCTGGAAGGCCGCCGTGGAGGCCACGTTGAGGATGCGGCCGCTCTTGCGCGCCAGCATCCCCGGCAGCACCGCCTTCGTCAGCGCCGTGAGCGCCGAGATGTTCACCTGGATCATCTTCAGCTCCGCGTCCAGGTCCGTCTCCGCGAACGCGCCATAGCCGCCATAGCCCGCGTTGTTCACGAGCACGTCCACCTGCGCGCCCTCCGCCTTCAGCCGCTCCATCAGCCGGCCCGGGGCCGCCGGATCCGCCAGATCCTCCGCCACCACCAGCGCGCGCACGCCGTGCTTGGAGGACAGCTCCTGGGCCAGCTCCCTCAGCTTGGGCTCGGTGCGCGCCACCAGCACCACGTCGTGGCCGCTCTCGGCGAACAGCCGGGCGAAGTCCAGGCCGATGCCGCTAGAGGCGCCGGTGATCAGGGCCGTCTTCTTCTGTGTCTGCGTCGTCATGAGTGTCTCCTGTGAGTGAAGGGTGGGGAGGTCAGCGGGCCTCGAGCCCGCGCAAGAGGGTGGTCAGCGCCTCGGTCAGCTCGCGCGTGAAGTCCACGCGCAGCGGCGCCATGTGGGGCAGCTCCAGCACCTCGCGCGTCACCGGCGCCACGTCCGCCATCTGCCGCAGCCCCGTCACCAGCGCGTGCAGGTGCAGCAGGAACCGTCCCCCTTCGCCCGGCCCGAGGAACGCCAGCCGCTCCTCCAGCAGCGCCCCCGTGCGCCCCAGGGCCTCCAGCAGCCGCTCCTTGAAGCCCCGCGCCTGCGCCGGGGTCACGTTCTGCTCCAGCACCGTCTGCAGCAGCGCCAGCAGCCGGGTCAGCGGCTCCTGCCCCTCCAGCGACTCGGCCACCGTGCGCGCCACCCGCTCCCCCGTCCACCGGCCCGCACCGCTGCTCAGCAGCCCCTCCAGCTTCTCGAACCAGGCGAAGAGCAGCGCCTCCAGCAGCGCCAGGAAGAGCGCCTCCTTCGTCGGGAAGTAGAGGAACACCGTCCCCTTCGCCAGCCGCGACCGCTCCGCCACGTCCGCCATCTTCACCTCCGCGTAGGAGGTGGCGGTGTAGAGCCCCAGCGCCTCTTGAAGGATGAGCCGCCGCCGCGCCTCCTTGTCCTCGTCCCTGCGCGCTCTCAAGGGCAGCGCCCGCTTCGCCTTCGCCGTTCCGTTGCTGACCATGAGTCATTAATAAGGACCACGGAGGTGTCTGTCAATGACCCTCGGTCATTTTCGCGCCCGGGCGGTGAACTCGCGGCGAGGGGTGGGTGTGCGATAGTGTGGGTGGATGATGCGGACCCTTCAGGCGGAGCTGCTCCAGGGCCGCGCGCTCTACCGCGAGGTGGTGCTGGGCAAGCTGGCGCACGCGCGCGAGTCGGTGTGGATCGCCACCGCGAACGTGAAGGCGATGTTCGTGGAGCAGGGCGGCCGGTTCGCGCCGGTGCTGGAGCTGTTCGACACGCTGGCGGCGCGCGGGGTGGCGCTGCGGCTGCTGCACGCCGAGCTGCCGAGCCGGCCCTTCCGGGAGTCCTTCGACGCGCACGCCCGGCTGGTGCGCGGCGGGCTGGAGCTCAAGGTGTGCCCGCGCGTGCACTTCAAGGCGGTGGTGGTGGACGGGGCCTGGGCGTACCTGGGCAGCGCCAACCTCACCGGCGCGGGCCTGGGCGCCAAGGGCGAGGACACGCGCAACTTCGAGCTGGGCTTCGGCACCGAGGACTTCGACGTCATCGACCGGGTGACGGCGCTCTACGAGGCGGTGTGGAGCGGCGCGGAGTGCCGGGGGTGCCGGCTGCGGCAGGTCTGCCCGGATCCGATCCTGCCCGCGAAGGACGTGGGGCCCACGAAGCAACGGGCGCAAGCGGTCCGCCTGGGCCACTCGCGGCGGCTCCGGCGCTGAGCACGGCCCGGCGCCCTACTCCTTCGCGTCCGCGTTCGAGCTCGCGGGCGCCTGCGGCGAGGACACCCGGCGGTGCTGATCCCTCCAGGTGCTGGGCGACTCGCCCACCAGCTTGCGGAACAGGCTGCTGAAGTGCTGCAGCGAGGCGCAGCCCACCTCCACCGCCACCGCCGTCAGCTTCATGTCCGTCTCCAGCAGGAGCTGCTGGGCCGTGCGCACCTGCACCGCGTTCAGCTCCGCCTGGAAGGAGGTGCCCGCCTCCTTGAGGCGCCGCTGGAGCGTGCGCTCGGACATGCCCATCTCCCGGGCCGTGTCCGAGAGGCTCGCGTCCACCAGCCTCAGGCGCAGCACCTGGTGCAGCAGCTGCAGCAGCGGCGACTGCCCGGTGGCCTCGGAGACCAGGGCGTTGAGCTCCGCCAGCAGCTGCGCCGCGCGCACCTCCGGCAGGCCCAGCCACGCCATCGCCTGCAGCGAGTCCGTGAACACTTCATTGGGGTAGGAGGGGCGCAGCAGGCGGTAGAACCCGCCCACCACCGCGCCGATGATGCCCTCCGGCCGCACCAGCGCCTGCCGCTTCACCGAGACGGCGAAGTCCCGCTCCCGCGACTGCATGTAGTTCACGAAGAGGCCAAAGGCCGAGGGGTCCGGGGACTCCAGCCGGCGCAGGTCCACCAGCGAGGCATGGGGCGCGTTCGGCGTCCGCTCCACGTCCAGCACCTCCACGAGGCGCCGGATGAACGGCTCGTCCGCGCGCTGCCACACGATGAACCCGCACAGCTCCGCCGTGGCGTACCAGTGCAGGAAACCTTCCCTGATCAGGTAACGGCCGATGGGGTCCCGGAGGTAATCGTCGACGCCGTCTGCCGGTCGCACGGCTCCGCAGAATAGCTCCGGATCACCCGCACTACCCAAAAGGGATTGATCGGGGCCTGCGAGGTTTGCAGTGTTGGACGAACGCGGGCCGAGGCCGCCAGCTCCCGGGTGGCCGCCGGCAGCTCCTGCCAGGGGACTTGGGGCCAGTAGTGGTGGGCCTGATGGAAGCCGGCGTTGAAGAAGAAGAAGTTATAGAGCCTGGAGGTGGAGGTGACGCCCAGCGAGTCCTTGCGGCTGGGGTCCGACCCGAAGTGGGCGGCCAGGTTGAGCCAGTAGATGCTGACGTGCCCCACCATCACCATGCCCCAGAACCCCAGCCCCATGAGCGGCTCCCAGAAGAGGAGCCCCAGCAGGGTGCCGTCCACCAGGACGAAGTCCATCACCAGCTCCAGGCGCTGGGCGCGCGTCTTCGTCGCCCGCCACACGTTGGCCACCAGCTCCCACGGCCAGAACCACGCCCGCAGCGTCAGGCGCGCCAGGTAGTGCGGCACGCTCTCGCCCGGCAGGCGCTGCCCCCAGTCGCCCGGCCCGTCGTTGTACTTGTGATGGTTGAAGTGGAACAGGTAGTAGCCCCGGTACGGGAAGCCACATGCCAGCCCCAGCGTCCGGGACACCACCCACCGCGGCCACGAGGGCTTCACGATGGGCACGTGCATGTGGTTGTGCAGCACCGCGTAGTTCCAGAACAGCACCGCCCAGCCCGCCACCAGCATCCCCCCGCGGCCCGCCCACGAGAGGTGGCTCCAGCTCACCACGAGGGCGGGGAACCAGCCCCACCACAACGCGTGCACCGCGAGGCTGGGCAGATCGATGGCCGGGGACTTCGTCTGGGGGGGGCGCATGGGGGCGCGATGTAAGCCCCCGCCGCCCCAGGTCGCTTCTCTCCTCGCGCCAAGCAGTTGCGAAAAGGCGAAAGCCTCGGCGCGCGGGAAGTGGCGTCTTTGCGAGCCCCACCGCTGGCGCCGGCCTGTGCCGCCGGCGCCTGCTGCTTCAGCGGTGGATGGCTCCAGCCACCTGGCTGATGAGCCGGAGCTGCGCGGGCTCGAGGCGCCGCAGCGCGCGCAGCACGCGACGCACCTCGGGGCGCTCGCCGTACTCGGGCGGATCCTCGGCCACCGCCATCGGCTTCTCAGCCGAGGCGACGCCGAGCAGCACGTCCGAGGAGCAGTTGAGCACCAGGCACAACCGCCGCAGCGTCTTCACGCTCGGCAACATGTGGCCTCGCTCGAGCCGTCCGTACACTTCCGTGGCGATGCCGACGCGTTCCGCGACGTCGGCTTGGGTGAGATCCAGGCGTTGCCGTGCTGCTCGCACGGACGCTCCAATGATGGTTGCCAGTCGCTGTTCCATGGCTTCCGACACCTGCGAAGAAGGGCGTTGACCCCCGCTTTCGCGACACGCGTCGTCGAGGGAGTCGTCGCTCGCTGTGAGCGACGGCGTGGGAGGGACATTACGGAGGGCGTCTGACATCTCTGGGTCCGAGTAGGTGCCCCAGGAGGACCTTCCGCACTCACCACTCGCGCACACCCGTGCCGTCACGGTGACGCACCGCACAGGCACCAACCTGTGCCGTGGTGAACAGGCGTCGAGGCCGATTTCTCGGCTCCTGATCAGCCTGCGTGAAGATCAACCCGTTGCGTTGGAAACGTGTTCCGAGGCCGGTTTCTCGGCCCGGATCAACTCTGCGGTGGATCAACGCATTCCATCATGGATCCCTTCCGAGGCCGATTTTCCGGCCCCAGAGCGATTTCTCAGAGCAAAGCTGAGGGCGAGATTGGAAATGATCAACCCTGCCCAGTAGGACGGCCAGCCAGCATGGCGAGCGCCTCGGAATGCGCGCGCCACCCGCTCCACCACGGTGGGTGCTCAGGCTCGCCGAAGGGCTCCGGCGAAGTCTCCTGGAAGCGGAGCTGGCGGAGGGACCGGGGGGGCGGGGGACCGGATACTGGCCCGCGCTCACACGGCTCCCGTTCGCGCCGGAGGCCGAAAAATCGGCTCCAGCGGCGTTGTCAATGGTCTTGAGGCCCGATCAGGGAAAAGCCCCAACTATTTCGGGGGTTTACCTGTCATGCGGGTCTGACATAAGGTCTCCGCCGCGATGCCCGGTGTGGTCAGGTGTCCGCGGGAGGACAGCTCCACCCGGGGCCTCCCAGCGCTTTGACGGTGGAGGGCTATTCAGGTCGTGAGCGACGAGCGTCCGGACGCGCTGCTCAAGAGCGCACTCGAAAAGATCGTCTACTTCGAGGCCCGTGCGGATCAGCTCCACCACGAGCTGAGCGCGGCCCGCCAGGAAGTCGAGCGGCTCAAGCGCGAGCTGGCCGAGACGGGGCAGCGCGAGATCGTCCTGCGGCGAGAGCTGGCGGAGCTGGAGGTGCGCGGCAACCGCGCCAACGCCGAGCGCGACGAGCTCACCCGCGTGAACCAGGCGCTGCGCGGCGAGCGCACCCAGCTCATGGGCAAGCTGCTCGACGCCACCCGCATCCACACCTCGGACCAGGTGCGGGATGACCTGGACGATGACCTCGGCATCGACCTGGCGTCCTTCATCTCGCAGCTGCGCAGCGAGGCGCTGGACCGCTCGGAGTCAGCGGCCGCGCCGGTGGTCGCGAAGGCGTTCGCCGAGAGGCCACCCCCGCCCGTGCCGGACGGGGACGAGCCCCTGTTCTCCGCGGATCTGCCGGGGTTCGCCGTGGCGATGGCGGTGGCGCCCAAGGTGGCCTCGGTGGTGGCCGCCTCGCCCGTGGTGCAGCAGGCGCAGCGCCTGCTCCTCGAGGGGCGGCTCGGCGTGAGCGCCCAGCAGCTCGCCGAGCTGTCCGGGCACGTGGGGCCGGCGAGCAGCGCGGACGAGACGCTCTTCGGCTTCTCCGTGCGCGAGCTCTCCGCTCCGGACACCGCCGCGCGCGTCCGCGCCGCCGAGCGCCTCAAGGCCCTGGCCCAGCCGGCCGCCGCGCCCGCGCTGGCCACCGCGCTGCATGCGGAGACGGACCCGGCCGTGCAGGTGGCCCTCATCCAGGCCTTCGCCGGGCTGTGCCGGGGAGAGGGCGCGTCCGTCGTCTCGCCGCTGCTGGCCTCGCCGGTGGCGGAGGTCCGCATCTCCGCGCTCAAGGCCCTGCTCTCGCTGGCGCCCGATGACGCCGCGCCTCACCTCGCCCAGGCGATGAAGGATCCGGACCGCGCGGTGCGTCGGCGGGCGTCGCTGCTGGCGCTGGGGTTGGAGGGAGAGGCGGCGCGCAGGCTGGGCGAGGAGGCCATCCACGACGCGGATCCGGAGGTGCGGAGCCTGGCCGCCCTGGCCCTCGGTGCCGCCAGCGGCGAGGGTGCCCGGAAGCTGCTGCTGGCGGCGCTCCTGGATGGCGAGCTGCGCGTGCGCAAGGCCGCCGCGCAGAGCCTCTCGCGCATCCTCGGCCACGATGTCTCCTCCATGGTGGGGCTCGATGAGCCGCAGCGCCGGCGCGAGGTCCGCCGGCTGGCGACGCTGCCCGCGCACCCCGTGCGGACTCCGCTCGTGGCGCCCACGGTGTCGCGTGCCGCTCCCGTGGAGCCCGCCCCCGTGGCTCAGGCCGTGGCTGCTGTCGCCGCCGCCGTGAAGGCTCCGGTGGCCTCCAGCGCCATGCCCGCGTCGTCGGCTCCGGCCCCGGCCCCGGCCGCGACGCTCGCGCGCTCCGTCCCGTCCTCCGCCCCCGAGCGCTCCGGCTCCGTTCGCACGGCCCTGGCCATCATGGGCTCCGCGCCCGCCTCCCAGCCCGCGCCCGAGCCGAGAGCCCCCGCGGCCCGCCCAGGCCCCTCGCCGGTGGAGGCGATGTGCTCCTCCCTCATGGGAGACATCCGCACGGCCATCCGGGGACGCTCGCTCGGTGAGCTGACGGCCGCGCTCGCGGCTCCGGTGGAGCTGGCCCAGGAGGCCCTGACGCTCCTGCTCGCCCGGGGGGCTGTGGTACGGCGGGGGCACAAATACTTCGCCGCGTGAGGCATGCTCCGCGCCTCGCTGGTTCAGACCAAGGGTTCTCGATGGAAGCTCCGAACTACACCGCCAAGCAGGTAGCCGAGATGCTCGGCGTGTCCTCGAAGGAGCTCTCCGAGACGCTGAAGAAGGAGTCGTACACCCCCGACGATCTGTGGGAGCTGCGCGCCACGCTCCAGAAGTACCCGGCGCTCATCAGCCACCGCCGCCAGCTCTTCCTCAACTTCAAGGGAGGCACCGGGAAGACGTCCCTGTCCACCTCCTACGCGTGGCGGCTGGCCGAGCTGGGCTACGCCGTGCTCCTCATCGACCTGGACAGCCAGGGCCACTCCACCAAGTGCCTGGGCTACGAGGGCGAGGAGTTCACGAAGACGCTCCAGGACGTGCTGGTGCGCAAGACGCCCCTGGCCCAGGTCATCCAGAAGTCCACCCTGCCCAACCTGGACTTCGTGCCCTCCAACCTGAGCATGTCCACGGTGGACCTGGCGCTGATGCCCATGGCCGGCCGCGAGTTCAAGCTGCGCAACGCGCTGCGCGAGGTGGAGGCCCAGTACGACGTCATCGTCTTCGACGCGCCGCCCTCCTTCGGCCTGCTCAACCTGAACGCGCTGATGGCGGCGAACGACTTGTTCGTCCCGGTGCTCGCCGACTTCCTGTCCTTCCACGGCCTGAAGCTGCTCTTCGAGACGGTGCAGAGCCTGGAGGAGGACCTCAACCACGTGCTGGACCACGTCTACATCGTGGTGAACGCCTTCAACGCCACCTTCAAGCTGGCGAAGGAGGCGCTCGAGGCGCTCCAGACGCACTACCCCGAGTACCTGCTGCCCACCATCATCCGGCAGTGCACCAAGTTCGCGCAGGCCTCCAGCGAGGGCCGCCCCGTGTTCGTCGCCGACCCGACCTCCAAGGGCGCCACCGACATCCAGGCCTTGATTGATCACATCCTCCCGCTCATGGTCGCCACGCCCCAGGCGGGCTCCAAGGCCACGAAGGCCAGCTGACCTCCTCTCTTCCTCCTCGCCACCGCCCTCCCGCCCATGAAGAAAGCCTTCGAACAGAATGTGTCCCGCGCCAAGCCGCGTGTCCGCCTCGGCGCGCTGACGGGTCTCCTGGAGACCACGGAGGCCGCGGCCGAGCCCGCTCCCGCGGCCGAGCCCGCTCCCGCGCCCGCCAGCGCCGATCTCTCCTCCGAGGTGCGCGCCCGGATCGAGCGCGCTCGCGCTCCGCGCCCCTCCGCCGCCGAGGCCCTGAGCACCGCCCTGCGCGCGCCCCTGTCCCAGAGCGAGGCGCCCGCGGCCCCCGTGCACGCCGAGGCCTTTCTCCCGGAGCCCGAGGCGGTCGTCCCCCGAGTGACGGCCGTGGAGCCCGAGCCCGTGCTCGCCGCCGCGCTCGCCGCGCCGGCCGAGGTGATGGTGGCTGCCGCGCCGGTGACGCCCATGGCCCACGGGAACGCGCCCGCGACGGAGGTGGAGGTGCAGACGCCGCCCGCGCCGGCGGAGGAGCTGGATCCGGAGGCTCGCCGCGAGCGGCTCAAGGAGCGCCTGAAGGCGGTGCGCGAGAACCCGCGCCCGGAGCCGCTGCCGGCCTCGGTGGCGGAGGCGGGGCTGCGCGCGGTGGAGCGCATCAACGGCCTGCAGGTCGAGCTGAACCGGGTGAAGGCGCTCAACCTGACGCTGACGCAGGATCTGGAGGCGGCGCGGCGCCAGGCCGAGAAGGCCACGGAGGAGGCGCGCCTGCGGATGGACGAGGCGCGCCGGCTGGCGGGGGAGGTGGAGGCCCGGGTGAAGCTGCTGGGCGACCTGGAGCGCGAGCTGGCGGCGCTGGAGGGCGAGCGCGACGAGGCGCTCCTGTCCCTCCAGGAGTCCCGGCAGGCGTTGCAGGCGGCCGCCACGGAGCGCGCGGAGCTGGAGACGCAGGTGGCCCAGGGCAAGAAGGCGCTGGCGGACAGCCTCTCCGAGGAGGAGCGGCTCGCCACCGAGCTGGAGGGCGCCAAGGACGAGGCGGCTTTGCTGCGGCGCGCGGTGGACGCGCTCCAGGGCGAGCGAGACGTGCTGGCCCAGCAGGTGGCCGCGCTCACCGCCGAGCGCGCGGAGCTGCTCGAGGCGCGCAAGGCGCTGGAGGCGGTGCACCGGGCGCTCAGCCAGGCCTCGGCCCGCTGACGGCGCGGCGCTTCACGCTCCCACTCCAGGGAAGGGAGCGGCCGAGGAGCAGGAGCAGGCGCGCGCGGCGCGAGGACCGACGCCGCCGCTTCTGATGGGGGCGGGCGAGCAGGCGGTGGGTCCAACAGCGCGCGCTCCGGCGAGCGGACACCCGCAAAGCGCTTGCCCTCGCCGTTTCGTGCGCCGAAGTTCTCTCGACAGGCTTGAACGGGAGAGGACCATGCGCGTGACTCGTGTATTCGCGGCCGCCTTCGTGCTGGCGGTCGCCGCCTCCGAGGCCAGTGCTCAGGGGCGCCGCGCCGCCCCGGCGGGCGAGCCCGTGGAGACCCGGCCCCCCAACGGTCGCGACCAGAAGCCCGCATTCCCCGGGCAGACCCGCGCGCCGCAGCCAGCGCAGCCCACCCGGCTGCAGACCGAGACCGTCGCGGAGGGGCTCGTCGAGCCCTGGGCGCTGGAGTTCCTGCCCGACGGGCGCATGCTGGTGACCGAGAAGCAGGGGCGGATGCGCATCGTCGCCGCGAACGGCCGCCTCTCGGAGCCGGTGCGCGGCCTGCCGGAGGTCGTGGACGCAGGGCAGGGCGGCCTGCTCGACGTGGCCCTGGATCCGGACTACACGAAGAACGGCCTGATCTACTGGAGCTACTCCGAGCCACGCCAGGGTGGAAACGGCACCGCGGTCGCTCGCGGCCGGCTGCTCACGGGCGGCGAGCCGCGGGTCGAGAACGTCCAGGTGATCTTCCGTCAGCAGCCCACCTTCCAGTCCAGCCTGCACTTCGGCTCGCGGCTGTGCTTCGCGCCGGACGGCACGCTCTTCATCACCCTTGGCGAGCGCTCCTTTCCCCAGTCCCGGGTGAAGGCACAGGCGCTCGACAACACCCTCGGCAAGGTGGTCCGCATCCATCCGGATGGCTCGGTTCCGAAGGACAACCCCTTCGTGGGGCGAGAGAACGCCCGGCCGGAGATCTGGTCGTACGGTCACCGCAACATCCAGTCCGCCGCGATCGACTCGCAGGGGCGGCTGTGGATCGTGGAGCACGGCCCGCGTGGCGGTGACGAGCTGAACCGCCCCCAGGCGGGTGTGAACTACGGCTGGCCGGTCATCACCTATGGAATCGAGTACTCGGGGCAGCCGGTGGGCGAGGGCATCACGGCGCGCGAGGGGATGGAGCAGCCGCTCTATTACTGGGATCCGGTGATCGCGCCGTCGGGCATGGCGTTCTATTACAGCGATCGGATCCCCGGGTGGCGGGGGAACATCCTGATCGGAGGCCTCATCAGCGAAGGAGTCGTCCGGCTGGTCCTGGACGGGGAGCGGGTCACCGCCGAGGAGTGGATCGACCTCGGCGCGCGCATCCGCGACGTGAAGGTCGATCCAAGCGGGGCGGTCCACGTCGTCACCGACGAGCGGGAGGGGCGGATCCTGCGCCTCCTCCCCGCACGCGGGTGAGCTACGGCTTGTCGCGGGCCACGGGGTGCCTCAAGGCGGAGAACTCGGGCGGCAGGGGGGGCTGTACCAGCCCCGCGGTGGCGGAGGGCAGCTCGGGGAAGTCCGCGGTGGTCTCCTTGCCGGCGTTGAGCAGCGCGACGAGCCTCTTCACGCGGTCCACCTTGCGCGGGTGATTGTCGAAGCCACTTCGGCTGTCGGGGATCTTGGAGAGGAACTCGATGTACTCCCGCGGATCATAGCCCGCGGAGACGAGCAGCCGGACCGCCAGCTCGTCCGCGGCGAACTCGTCGTCCTTGCCGAAGCCGTTCTCGACGATGGTATCCACGCTCGAGTCCGCGAGGTTCTCCAGCAGGTCGACGTGGAGGTCCAGGTCCAGTTCGCTGCCCACCTCTCCCAAGGCGCCGATCAGGAAGTCCAGCCCGTCGGGCGTGAGATCCACGCCTGTCTGCGTCCCGAGCTCGCCTCCTGCCTTCTTGCCAATCGAGAACCTGCATTGGGTCACCTTGACCTGCCGGTAGCGTGCCAGGGCGTGCTTGCTCGTGACGTGAGCGATCTCGTGCGCGAGGACCCCTGCCAGCTGGGCCTCGTTCTCCACGGCCTGGAGCAGGGCTCGGGTGACGAAGACATACCCACCCGGCGCGGACACCGCGTCGATGGACTGTCCGTTCTGGAGGACGCCGAAGGTCCACTCCAGCGAGGGGCGAGGAGACTGGGCGCCCAGGTTCCTCCCCACGATGTTGAGGTAGCGGATGAGCGCCTTGTTTCCCGCGGGCTCCAGGGGCATCAGCCCGCCGCCCTGCTGCACCCAGTTGATGGCCAGCGCACCGCCCAGCGCGTACTCCTCCTTGATGGAGACGTCGACGTCCAACTTGTCGCACTCGGAGGTGTCGTGGAGACCCTTGACGGTCGTCTCCGCCGCCTGGAGCAACCCATCGGGAGTGCCCGGCATGGACGGCAGCCGCATGCCACCACACGAGAGCGCCAGCGCGCCAAGCCCCGCCGCGGAGTGCAGCACGAAGCGGGGACTCACTTGACACCTCGCGAGGTTGTCTCCTGCGCGCCTACCACCGGGAAGAGCTGGCTTCTGCTCGCGTGCGCGGAGATGTCCTTGGGCTTGATCTTCTTGGCCTCTGCCTCGAGGGCCAGGATCTGATCCACGGCCTGCGAGTAGCTCAGCGTCTTCTGCCCCTTCTTCCTTCCATACTGGATGGCGCCGTCGCTCAGGCCCTTCACCGCCGCGCCGGAGTTGGCGAAGGCCACTGGATCCACCTTGCGCGTGCCGTCCTCGGCGACGAGCTCCATGTTCGGCGGCTTCGTGGCCAGGTTGGACTGGAAGACTACCCCCTTCCTGCCCCTCACCTCCACGCGGTGCCACTGCTTGTTCTTCGGATCCGCGCCCCGCCAGGTGACTTGCTGTCCGGGCTGGAGGATGGCCACCACGTCAGCCGTGGGGCTGGCGCTGGCCATCAGCCGCGTGTTGCGCGCCTTCACGTACAGGATGCCTCCCGGCTTCACCGCCAGGGCCGTCCCCGTGGCGAACAGCACCAGGGTGGCCACCAGCCATCTTCCTCTCGCGTGCATCGGTTCCTCTCACTTGTCCAGGTTCGCCACCCCGTCGAAGGGAGGGGTGGGAGGGTTCTGCTCGTACTTCCGGCAGCGCGCGAGCAGCGCGGCTGTGGGGCCGTCCGCCGGATCCTTCGCCAGGCGCGCCTCCAGCACGGCCGCCGCCTCCGTGAAGCGCGCCCGCCGGTATAGCGCGAGCGCCTCGTGGTAGCGCTCCACCGTCTCGCGCTTCTCCGCGGGCAGCTCGCCCTTGAGGGCCAGCAGCTCATACACCGTCACCGCCTCCTGCTTGCCCGCCACGCGCACGCGGTCCAGCTCGCGCACCTCGATGTGCTCCCGCGCCAGCTCATGGGTGTGCGCGCCGATCATGATCAGCGAGCCGTAGGCCTTGTTCGCGCCCTCGAGCCGCGCCGCCAGGTTCATCCCATCCCCCATGGCCGTGTAGTCGAAGAGCTGATCGCTGCCGAAGTTCCCCACGAAGAGCCGCGCGCTGTTGAGGCCGATGCGCGTGTACACGTCCGGCAGGCCCTGCTTTCGGAACTCCTCGCGCAGCCGGGCCACCTCCGCTTGCGCCGCCAGGGCGCCCCGGCAGGCGCGCACCGCGTGATCCGCGTGGTTGACAGGCGCGCCGAAGAGGCACACCACCGCGTCGCCGATGTACTTGTCCAGGCAGCCACCCTCGTGCAGCAGCGCCGAGCTCACCCGCGTCAGGTACAGGTTGAGCACGCGGACCAGCGCGCGCGGGTCGTCCTTGAAGCTCTCGGAGAAGGTGGAGAAGCCGCGGATGTCGCTGAAGAAGGCGGTGATCTCCCGCTCCTCGCCGTCCAGTCGAGGCAGCTGGTTCTCCTCGATCATCTGCTCGATCAGCCGGGGCTCCATGTAGCGGCTGAACGCCTGGCGGATGAACACGGCCTCGCGGCGGGCGAAGAGGAGGTTGGAGGCCATCGCCCCCGCGCTGGACAGCACCCCGGCCGCCATGGGCAGCGCCGCGAGCACGTGCACCTGCCCCAGCGCCAGCGAGGCGCCCAGCACCAGGAAGACGATGGGGCCCACCGCCCCCAGCAGCCACGCCAGGCCCAGCGCCGGCGAGCGCACCGTCATCAGGAGCACCGCGGACAGCACCGCGAGCCCCAGCCCGAACAGCAGGCTCACCCAGTAGGGGGCCTCCGTGATGAAGCGCCCGGCGAGGAGGTTCTCCAGCACCGCGAGCTGCTTGCTCACCCCCGGCGTGGACGCCCCGAACGGCGTGGCCTTGTTGTCCCCCAGCCCCAGCGCCGTGCCACCGACGACGACGATCCGGCCACGGAACAGCTCGTCCGAGAGCCCCGTGGGCTTGCCGTCCTTGCGCAGCGCCCAGGCGTCCAGCAGCGCCAGGACGGGGAGCACGTGGAAGCGCTCGTGAAGCGTGCCGCCGAAGTCGATCTCCGCGCTGCCGTCCGGGTTCACGGCGAACTCTCGCGAGCCCAGCCGCAGGGTCCGTCCGGAGAACACGAGCTCCGTCGCGCCGAAGAGGTCCGCCGCCAGCGTCACCGGGAGGGTGACATAGGTGTCCTCTCCATCCGTGTAGGCGAAGCGGGTGCGCCGCATGCTCCCGTCCGGATCCGGCTCCACCTCCACCAGCCCGAAGCCATCCGCCTCCGCCAGCAGCGCCGGGATGGGAGGCACCACGTAGTTGCGCTCCACCCGGCCCGGTGTGGGCTCGGACTCCAGGAACGGCAGCGCGCGCCCGTCCGTCCTCACCGGGAAGGCCAGCGCCCGCGCCACCGCCCGCGGATCAGCGGCCGGGTGGACCTGCTCCTCCTCCACCTCCACGAAGTCCTCGCCCTCTCCGGCAGGCGCCTCGGCAATGACCTCCTCCTCCCCCGCCGCGGCGACAGGCTCCGCCGAGGGGGCCGTCACGGCGGGTGCCAGCGGGGCGTGGGAGGGCTCCTCTTCGGACAGATGAGGGGCACGCGGGTGGGAGGCCACCCCCAGGTATACCGGCAGGCCCGTGTCGCGCAGCACCCGGGCGAAGTCGAGATCCGCGCTCGGGTCGGTGTAGCGCTCGTCCATCACCATGTCGAACAGCACGGCGCGAGCGCCCCGCTGCGCCAGCTCCTCCAGCACGCGCGACCACAGGCTGCGCGTCCATGGGTACGTGCCGAAGTTGCGCGCGTACGAGGGGTTCTGGCGGACGCCGTCGAGGCTCTGCTGATCAATGGCCACCACGACGATGTTGGGTGACAGGCCTCGGTTGCCGGTGAAGGTGGTGAGCGCGCTGTCATAGAGCGCGCGCTCCGCGTTGGGCAGCCACAGCCAGCCCATGCGCCAGCACCCCGCCGCCGCCGCCGTGGACAGCACCGCCAATCCCAGCATCAACGGCAGGTGGTTGCGCAGGCGTAGCCGTAGGACCTTCCAGGTGTCACTCGCCATGTGCCGTTGCCTCGCTCCCGAGGACTCTATGCCACCTCCCGGGGTGTTCTGCACCCGGGGGCCAAGGGGGTGGGGGCACAACTCCTACTTCCTGAGGAAAGCAGCGCTCCGAGGTGGGCATGCAAAGCGATGCCCCTGTGCATTAAAACATGTATCAGCGAGCGAGGGCGGGCGTGGATTCCGAGAAGCAGGGGCGCGAGAAGTTCTCTGGCAACACCTTCCGGGCCTACCTCAACGGGCTGGAGGCGATGGGCCTGCGCGCCGTGGTCCGCGCGATGGTGCCCGCGCGGGTGCAGCGGATGATGGACCACCCGCCGCCGGCCACCGCGTGGCTGGAGGGAGACGAGCTGCCGCTCCTCTTCAACGCCGTGCTGAAGCTGCAAGGGCTGCACGGCATGCGGGAGCTGGGGTACGCGGCGACGAGCGGCACCACGGGCCGCTTCCTCAAGCCGCTGATGCAGCTCACGCTGACCAAGCACGGCCGCAGCCCGGACGCGCTCTTCTCCCGGCTGAGCTCCATCTGTCGCCCCTTCTTCCAGGGGCTCGACTTCCAGTTCACCCCCGAGGGGGCCCGCGCCGGGGTGCTGCAGATCCGCTCCTCCACTCCCCTGAGCGCCGCCTCCTGGGCCGCCTGGGAGGGCACGCTGCGCATCCTCTTCGACGAGTGCGGCGTCAGCACCGGAAACATCAGCCCCAGCCTCCTCTCCGAGGAGGGCCGCCTGGCGACCCTGAGGGTGCGCTGGTAGTCCTCGGCGGGCGAGCGTCCAGACGAGCCGTCGCCGTGCCTCGTGGGGTCGCGAGCGAGGGGCCTCGCGCCATTGCCGGAGGCCGGCGCGCGCCAGAGCTTTAGCGGCGACTTGTTCACCCCTCCGTTCAAAGGAGTCAGACGTGGCCCTGGAGCTCTTCAAGGAGAAAGGGGTGCCGCTGGATCGCCAGGTGTTCACCTGGAAGGATCTCGTGCAGCGCCCCTATAGCAAGCTGGATGACGACGCCTTCACCCGCGTGAGGGTCATCCTCATGAACGGCATCGAGTCGGATGCCGTGCGCTTCAAGCACATCGCCGCCCGCTTGAGCCGGAACCTCCGGGAGCCGCTCGCGCTCATCCGGCGCGTGGAGCACCACCAGCAGACGCTCATCAACTGGCTCAACCCATCGGACCAGAGCCCGATCGAGACGACGCTCGGCTTCGAGCAGGTCGCCATCGAGGTGACGGCCAGCGTGGCCCAGAAGGAGCCGGATCCCTACCTGGCCCAGGCCTATCGCTTCGGGCTGCTGGAGGACTTCGATCACCTGTACCGGTACTCGGCCCTGTACGACCGGATCGAGGGCAAGGATCCGAACTACCTCATCCAGTCCTACTCCGACATCCGGCCCGGGCGGCCCACCTCGGTGGAGCACCGGCACCCGCTGGATGATCTGCGGCGGCCGTATGATCTGCGGACGGCGCACCCGCTGTCGAAGATCCACGCGCTGCTCATCACCGCGGCCGAGTTCCAGACGCACGACTTCTACATGAACATCGGCCCGATGTTCAGCGATCCGGTGGCGCGGCAGCTCTACGCGGAGATCGCCTCCATCGAGGAGCAGCACGTCACCCAGTACGGCTCGCTGATCGATCCGGACCAGACGCTGCTGGAGCAGTGGATGCTGCACGAGGCGATGGAGCTGTACTGCTACTACTCGTGCCTGGCGTATGAGGGCAACGCGCGCATCAAGGCGATCTGGCAGCGGATGGTGGACTACGAGCTGGGCCACCTCCACCACGTGATGGAGCTGTTCCAGCGGCTGGAGGGGCGGGATCCGGCCGAGGTGCTGCCGGCCACGCTGCCGGACCTGGTCGACTTCAAGACGCACCGGGAGTTCGTCCGCCGCACCCTGGCCCAGGAGGTGGACCTGCGGGCCAAGGGCACGGAGTTCGTGGACAAGGCGGAGATCCCCACCGGGCACCGCTCGCTCCTCTACCGGGATCAGCTCAACTCCGAGGGCTCGCCGTCGGAGATCGCGGCCGCGGGCTACCAGTGGAAGCCAGGCACCGAGCTGGTGGGGCGGGTGCAGGCCATTGGCGTCGGGCCGGAAGGGAGGCTGCAGTGATGAAGAAGACATCCAGTGATGTGGGGCTCAACCGGACGGGGATCCAGACCTCGCCGCTCGACAGCAAGGAGGCCATCGAAGGCGCGCTGCAGGGACTGCCGAGCCAGGCGGGGACGGAGCGGGGCATCCTCGAGGTGCGTGACATCTACGCGCGGGAGAGTGACGGGCTGGGCACCGTGCCCGTGCCAGCCACGTTCAAGGGCGTGTTCACCATCGCCAAGGAGATGCTCAAGGGCAACAAGCCCACGGTGTTCATCGACAAGCTGGGCGAGCGCGCCGGCTTCGAGCGCACCGGGGTGAGGCTCTACGAGGCCGTGCTGGGCAAGTTCGACCTCCACGGCACGTGGCCCGGCGGCCCCTCGCGCGAGCAGCTGGAGAAGATCATGCGCGAGGAGCTGGCCCACTTCGCCCTCGTCCGCGACGTGCTGGAGAAGCTGGGCGCGGATCCGACGGCGCTCACGCCCTCGGCGGACCTGGTGTCCGTGGCCTCCAAGGGCATCCCCGCGGTGATCACCGATCCGCGCACCAACCTGGTGCAGTGCCTGGAGGCGCTGCTGGTGGCCGAGCTGACGGACAACGCCGGCTGGGAGCTGCTCATCCAGCTGGCCCAGGGGCTGGGCCAGGACAAGCTCGTCGAGCAGTTCGAGCAGGCGCTGGCGATCGAGGCGGAGCACCTGATGCTGGTGCGGCGGTGGCTCACCGCCGGAGTCACCGGCGAGGCCCGGGTGGCTGAGGCGGCCGGCGTGCCCGCGCCGTAGCGCCTCGCTCTCGGGAGAGCGTCGCGGAAGGGGGCCGCTCTCCCGAGAGCGCGGGCGAAAGGGGCGGTCACCGAGGAGGAGCGAGCCTGCAGCGGAGCCCATCCTTTTCGGCAAGCGGCGGCTGGGGGCCTCGCTGGTGGACATTGGCGCGCTCGGAGCCAGCCTCGCCGCCTCCATCGCCGCCGCTCGGAGGGTGGACAGGCCCGCCGCGGCGCTCGTGGCGCCCTACCTGGGCTGGGTGTGCTTCGCCGGCCTGCTCAACGCGGAGCTCGGCCGCCGCAATCGGTAGCCTGGAAAATGCTGGGGAAATACCCGTTAGGGAAGATCTCCGTCGCCCAGCGTTGCTGTGCTGAATGGACGCTGCTGCCCTACACCCTCACGGCCTGCGGACCGGGCGCTTCTTCTCTCCGTGCTTGACTGTCCGGGAGCGGGCGGACCAGCCTGCGCCCTCCGTGGAATCCCGGTCTCTGCCAGCTCCCACCCTCGACAGCCGGTGGTTCGCCGTCTTCGTCCGCGAGCACGAGCCCGCCCTCCACGCCACCGCGCTGCGGCTGTGCGGCAACGCCACCGACGCGAGGGATCTCGTCCAGGACACCCTGGAGCGCGGGCTGCGCAGCCTGGAGCGCTTCAAGCCGGGCACGGATGGCCGCGCGTGGCTGCTCACCATCCTCCACCACATCTTCATCGACCGGTGCCGCTCGCGCACGCGGGAGCGCCGGGCGGATGTCTCCGCCGAGGAGGTGGAGGAGCGCGTCGCCGCCCCCGAGGCCGACGCGCAGCCCGCCTGGGCCGCGATCAGCCCCGAGCAGCTCCGCGAGGCGCTGGAGAAGATCCCCGAGGAGTTCCGCCTCGTCTACCAGCTCCACGCGCTGGAGGGGCGCTCCTATATCGAGATTGCTGAACGGCTCGGCATCCCCAAGGCCACCGTGGGCACGCGGCTCATCCGCGCGCGCCGCCGCCTCAAGGAGCTGCTGATGCCCACCGTCACCGGAGCCGAGGCATGAGGGGCATGTCCGATATGGGCGATGACATCCATGAGCTCGTCCACGCCTTCGCGGATGGGGAGCTGGAGCCGGCCGAGGCCGAGGCCTTCCGGGAGCACCTGGCCGCCTGTCAGCGGTGCCAGGCGGAGCTGGACGACATCCTCCAGCTCCAGGCGCTGAGCGGACGGCTGGCCGCGACGCAGGCGAAGCAGGCCGCGGCTCCGGCGGAGGCTGTCCGGCCGGTGGAGCTGGCTCCGCCCGCGGAGACGGCCCGGTCGGCGGAGCCACCTCCTTCCCGCGCCTTTCGCCCCGCATGGGCCCGGCGGCGCACCGCGCTCGCGGTGGTGCTGGGGGGCTCGCTGGCCGCGGCCTTCGCCCTGGTCGTCCTCCGCGGCCCGGGCGTGGACACGGGTGGGGTGGGGCCCGAGGCGCTGGCGCTGGCGCCCTCGCGCTCCCTGGAGGCGCGGCTGAGCTACGGGGGGGCCAGCGGCTGGCGGCCCTACAGCCCGATGCGCTCGGGCAACGGGCTCTCGCCGGACATGGTGCCCCTGGAGACGCTGGCGAAGCTGGAGCAGGCCGGCGATCTCCATGGCCTGGCCACCAGCTACCTGCTGCGCGGCGAGCGTGAGCAGGCGGCCGGCTCTCTGGAGAAGCTCTCCGCCTCCCCCGACGTGGAGAGCGACCGCGCGGCGGTGGCCCTCTCGAAGGGCGCGCTGGCAGAGGCGCTCGTCCTCCTGGAGTCCGCGCTGCGGAAGGCGCCGAACCACGCGCCTTCGCTGTGGAACCGGGGCCTCGTGCTGCGCGAGCTGGGGCTGGAGCTGCTGGCCGCGGAGAGCTTCGGCAAGGTGGCGGCGCTCAACGAGCCCGGCTGGAGCGAAGAGGCCCGTGAGCGCCAGGCCACGCTGGAGCGGCAGGGGCTGGAGCTCCAGCGCCGGTGGGAGGCCGTGGCGGACGCCGCCAAGGCCATGGTGGAGCAGGGCACGCCCCTCTCCGAGAGCCAGGTGCGGGAGGCCCCGTCACTGGCCCGCCGCTCCCTGTACCAGGCCGTCTGGTCCGCGCCCTCCGCCGAGCGCGTCCGCGCGCTGCTGCCCGTGGCCCGGGCCCTGGATGCGCACTATGCCCCCCCTGTGCTCGAGCCGTACCTGGTGCGCACCGCGCGGCGGGACTTCTCCCAGCGGGGGCCCCTGGCGGCCACCTTCGCCCAGGTGCTCGCGGGCTCGCTGGACACCAGCGCCGCCGAGGGCTTCATCCGCCAGCTCCAGGCCGCGGGCGAGAAGGACATCCTCCTGGGCGCCCTCCCGCTGCTCCAGCAGCTCCCGGCGCGGCTGAACGCCTACGAGACCGCGGCGCGCGAGGTGGGCGATCCCTGGTTCGTGATGAGCGCCGTGGTGCAGCGGGCCAGGGCCCAACGCGCCGCCGGGGAGCCGGACCCGGCGGAATCGACGCTGCAGGCCGCGCTGCCCCTGTGCGAGCAGCTGGGGCTGGACTACCGCTGCGCGGAGATGGCGCAGGCGCTGGCGGAGCTGTACACCGCCGAGCGCAAGCTGCCCGCGGCCCGCGAGTACGCGCTGCGCGGGCTGAAGTGGGCGCAGCAGGCGAGCGATGCGGAGCTGGAGGGACGGCTCCTCCAGAGCCTCGTCGGCGCACGCGCCAGCGAGGAGCCTTCGCCTTGAGCGCCGCCTGCTCCCCGCTCAGTTCCGGAAGCGCGTGGGCTTGAGCGGGTTGATGGCCAGCCAGACGGCGAAGTAGCGCGCCTGGACCTCGTTGGCGCAGCGCACTTCCTGGATGCGGCCGCCCATCTTCACGCGGATGAGCCAGCCGTCCTTCTCGCGGGTCAGGGTAGGGGTGTCGGTCGTCATGGGGTTCATTCCTTGTTGGGGCCTCCGACTCCTCCAAGCAGCCGGCATGCCAGCGCGCGAAGCGTGGGATTGCGGGCGGTTGCCGGGGTGCTGCGATCACGATCCGACACCCGGGCTGTCATTCTTGCAGACCGGCCTGCAAGACTTTCAGTGTACGGCGTGCGCCGCGGCGTGCTCGCCCGACACCGAGGCCTCCTGGAGTGTCGGCAGGGCCACATAGAATGTGGAGCCGTGGCCCACGGCGCTCTCCACCCAGATGCGGCCGCCGTGGCGCTCGACGATGTCGCGGCAGATGTAGAGCCCCAGCCCCAGCCCGCCATAGGAGTGGGTGGAGACGTTGCGCGCGCGGAAGTAGCGCTCGAAGAGGTGCTCCAGCTGATCAGTGGGGATGCCAATGCCGGGATCCCTCACCGCCAGCAGCGCCACGTCGCCCCGGGGCTCCAGGGACACGTCGATGGCGCCGCCGCCCGGGCTGTACTTCAGCGCGTTCTCCAGCAGGTTGGCGATGACCTGCTCCAGCCGGTACGGATCGCCCAGCACCTGGAGGGGCGCGGACGGGGGGTGGAAGGTGATGCGGTGCTGGGCGTCGGAGGTGCCCTCCGTCACGCGGATGACATGCTCGATGAGGACGTCCAGCCGCGTGGGCTGGGTGCGCAGGGCCAGCCCCCCTGCCTCGATGCGCGAGGCGTCCAGCAGATCATTGATGAGGGCGGTGAGGCGCAGCAGGTGTTGGCGCGCGTGGCGCAGGGCCGAGGGATCCACGGCCTCGCCGCGCTCCAGGCGGCGCTCGAGGTTGGCCAGGCGCAGCGAGAGCGGCGTGAGCGGCGTCTTCAGCTCGTGGGAGGCGATGGTGAGGAAGTCGTCTCGCACGCGCACGGCCTCCTGGGCCTCGCGGAAGAGGCGGGCGCGCTCCTGCTCCGCCTGCTTGCGAGCGGTGATCTCCTCCACGACCGCGCCGACACCCAGGAGCCGGCCGTCCTTCCGGTGCACCGGGTAGAAGCTGCAGGCCCAGTAGCGGAGGGGGGGCTCACGGCCGAGGTCCGCGCCGCTCAGCTCTATCTTCTCCAGGGGCTTGTCCGAGCCGAGGATCCCCTGGAGCATCCGCTCCAGCGTGGCCCCTGGCGAGCCGAGCACCTCCGAGGGCCGCCGGCCGAGGTGCTCCTCGGCCGGCCTGCCGTTGACGCGCGCCAGCATGTCATTGATGTACACGTAGCGCAGGCTCGGATCCAGGAAGGCGAGGCCGATGGGCGCGGCGCGCGTGAACGCGTCCACCAGCGCCGCCTCGATGGCGAGCTCCTCCTCGATGCGCCGCTGCTCGGTGATGTCCTCGATGATGCCCACGCCGCCGCTCACCTGGCCGGTGTCATTGCAGCAGGGCGCGAAGTGGGCGCGCACCGGCGTCACCTTGTCGGCGGTGACGGAGGAGTAGTCCCCCTCGAAGTGGGTGTGCTCGCCGGCGAGCGTGGCGCGGATGCAGCGCTTGATGCGCTCGTCCCGCAGCGTCAGCAGGTTCAGCCCGATGAGCAGCTGCTTCGAGGAGCCGATGATGCGGACGAAGTAGTCATTGCACGCGGTGATGATGGGGACCTTGTTGAAGTGGAAGATGCCGAGCGGCGCGTTCTCGAAGATGCTCTGGTAGAGGCGCGCCGCGGTGGAGGGCTCGTGCGAGGCGCCCGCGTGCCCGTACTTCCAGAGCTGGATGGCCGTGTCCTGCTCGAGGCCCCCCGGGGCGAAGCTGGGCGCCTCCGGGATGCGCCGCAGCGACAGGAGGATGCACTCGCGCTCGCCTTCGCGGGCGTGGCCTACCGTGGCCTCCAGCAGCAGCTCCTCGCCGCCCCGCCGCCGGAGGGGCAGGAGGATGGGGCGCCCTCCCTGGGCGGAGTGCTGGCCGAGCAGGTAGCGGAGCAGGGAGCTGCCCTCCACGTCATGGAGGCGCTGGGGGACGAGGGCGGTGAAGGGCTGTCCCAGCAGCGCTTCACGCTTCCAGCCGAGCAGCCGCTCCGCGGCCGGGGTGAGGTGCACGATGCACTCCTGACCGTTGCAGGCCACCAGGGGGTCGGGGCTGGCCTCCAGCAGGAGCTTGAACAGGTCACCGTTCGCATGCGCCACAGGCTCGTCTCTCCTGGGGACGCGAGTATTCCGAGCGGGGAGACCGAGAGGGAACGGGCCGCTCTCACCCAGGTACAGGCCCCGCGGGGGGCGCATCCCCGCTGAGTAGAGATAAGCACTGCGGGAGTGCGGGACTGGAAGAGGGGAGCGGCGTGAGGGGCTTGGAGAACGGACGGGCAGACGGAGGCTCGCTGCATCACCTCGCGCGGGCTCCGCGCCTGGGCTTCGCGCGCAGCTCCCGCGCCTTGCGTGTCCGGGGTTCCTCGGCCCTCACCTGGAAGCGGTCGCAGTTGGCCAGGAAGGCCTCGGTGAGGCGGCGCACGACGGCCGGCTCGGTGCTGAGGATGCTGAAGGGGTGGCGGCAGGTCCGGAACTCTCCGCAGAAGAAGGTCGCCCCGGGCGTCTTCTTCAACGGGTGGCAGGTCGTCCACGGCGCCACCGGGTGTGTCTCGAGCAGGGCGAGCAGCTGCTCGAGGGAGGCTGGCGGCGCGCCAGGAGCGTGGGAGCCGTTGCGGATGATCTGGGTATAGGGTGCTCGTGGCTTCTTGGGCATGGGAACGACGGCCGGCTTCAGCCGCGGCCGGACTCGGTGGTGATGAGGTCGCTGGGCAGGGGGATGCAGTCCGGGAAGACGCCGGGCTCCGAGGCCGTGATGCGATCCTGTCTCGCCTGGGCCGCCAGCAGGGAGCGGCGGACCTCCGCGGCGGCCTCGGTGGCGCCATACGGGGCTTCGAGCGCGGCGAGGCGCGCGCGCAGCTCCGCCTCCAGCTCCGCGGCCGTCGCGGGGCGCCTGGCGGGATCGCGTTGCAGCAGGCGCTGGAGGAGGCCGCGCAGGGGCTCGGTCAGCTTCCGAGTGACTCGCTCCACCTCCTCCGGGCCGTAGGTGGCGGCGCGGAGGATGAGCTCGTCCACCTCGTCCGACAGCTCCGCCTCGGCGGCGGTGATGAGCGCGCCGAGCACCTGCTCCTTGATGGGCGGGGTGAGCGCCTCCAGCAGCTCCTCCCAGTCCGCGGAGGCGAGGTTGTAGAGGTGCTCCCAGGTGGCCAGCTCCAGCAGGACCAGGCCCAGCGAGAAGAGATCCGAGCGCGCCTCCACGCCTTCACCGAGCAGGGCCTCCGGCGCGGCGAAGAAGACATTGCCGCGGGGGCGCGGCAGGGTGGTGGGCCGGCGGCTCGGGAGGCGGGAGTGGGCCAGGCCGAAGTCCGTCACCCGCACCTCGCCCAGGGGCCCCAGGGTGATGCGCGTGGGGTTGATGTCCCGGTGGAGGATGTGGAGCGGCTGGCCCTGCTCGTCCCGGCGGGTGTGGGCGTGGTGCAGGGCGCTGGCCACCTCCGCGCCCACGTAGAGGAGGAAGGCCTCGGAGAGGCGCACGCCGCACATCATCGACGCGGTGAGCAGGGTGTTGAGGCTCCAGCCCTCCACGAAGTCCATGATGACGAAGAGGTGCGCTCCGTCCTCGTGGCGCCCGTGGATCCGCGCGATGTTCGGGTGCTGGAGGTACGCGGCGAGGCGGACCTCCTCTTCGAGGCGCGCGCGGATCCGCTCCCGTGTGTCGCCGTCCACCTGGGTGAGCGGCAGGCGTTTGATCACCACCTGCCGGCCGATGGAGCGGGCCGTCCGCTGGCGCGCGAGCACCGTGGACTCGCCGTGATGGCTGGTCTCCAGCTCGCGGAGGAGCTCGTAGGACAGGTCTCCCCGCGAGAAGAGGATGACGCCCTCGGGGAGCCAGGGGCTTTTCGAGTGTGCCATGGGAACGAGCGCCTCCCGCGCGTGGCGGCATGCCGCGCGCTGACGAGACACAGGCTACCCGGAACATAGGACGGAAGGGAACGACTTCCCAGGTCATGTGTGAAACGCGAGGGGGGTGGCCGAAGGCGGCTGGAGGTGTAAAGAAAGTATACAGAGTGTGCTTCAGTGCCACCGGTCGACAGGGCAGCCTCCAACCGCCTGCATCATCAAGACCGTGCCTGGGCGTGGGCCGGGCCCCACCTTCTCCCACCCCAGCCCAGCTTCATCACCTCTCGAGCAGATCTCGAAGCAGACGGGGAAGGTCTCGCCACCCGGCAGGCGAGCAAGGGTGAAGCGTCCGAAGACCCGGTTGCCCGGAGCGCTCACCCAGAGGTGTCCGTCCAGCAGGGTGCCTTCAGGGAACGGGTAATCGTCCCAGAAGATGATGCCGGTCGTGGGCCCGTTCTCGTAGACACCAAGGTCAGTCCCTCCCAACTGCTGCCGGTCCGGGTTGATGATGAGGGTAGGCCCGCCGCCGAAAGGGAAGTGCCTCTTCCTCATCGCGTTCACGGCTTCCTCGGGGCAAGCGCCGGGTTCAGGGCGCAGGTGGACGGTGGCGCACCCCACTTCCAAGAACGTCAGCGTCCCGATCAGCGCGGCACATCTCTTGAAACTCGGCTTACGTGGGGCAGACAGAGGCGCCTCCGGGGAGTTCTTCTCGGCGGATGGAGGTGGAGAGGCTTCCGGTGTGCTCCGAGCGAGGCTCATGGGGTGTTGCTCCTTTTGAGAGGAAGGCGGGGAGGAAGCGGGGGGCGGGCCCTCTGGAGCGGGGGAGGCTGGCGGCTCCAACGGCCTCACCGGGGGTGGGCGCTCCGCCTGGGGCAGCCGTGGCAGCTCGCCGCCCCAGCGCGCGCTGAACACAGCGGCGGCGAGAGCCAGGGCCAGCAGCGCGGCTCCCAGCGCCGAGACGAGGCGCCACCGTCGCCAGAGCTGACTCCAGGGGATTCGGAGAGTGGGGGAGGCCCCCGCGCGCCGGGCCGAGGGCGGGTACACCAGCGCGTCCCAGGCCCCGTCCGGATCCGCTCTCAGCTCTCCTAGCATTCGGCTCACGGCGCCAGCGGTCGGTGGGCGTACTCGGGGATCCGGGTTGAGCAGGGCCATGGTCAAGTCGCTCAGGGCGGGGGGGACCCTGGGGTTGAGCGTGGCGGGCGAGGGTGGTGGCAGCGCGTCACTGTTGAGCGGCTGGCGCGGTTGCTTGCTGGAGGGGCGCGGGTCGGTCAGCATGTCATACAGGCTGGCACCGAGCGCGAAGACCTCATCCGTCACCTGGAAGGCGTAGCGGGCCTCTGGCTCCTGGCGGTGCTGGCGCTCGAACTTCAGGGCCTCCGGGCTGCGGTAGCGCCGGGTGCCTGGAGGCAGGGGGCCCTCCGTCAGCTCCTCGGCCAGGGGGTGAGCTCCCACGCTGTAGTCCGTGAGGAAGGGCGCGTTGTCACGCTTGCGCACCAGGAGGTTGGAGGGCTTGAGATCGCGGTGGAGCACTCCGCGCGCGTGCGAGTCCTCCAGCGCGGCGGCCACCTTCTCGAGGAGCCCCAGCAGCTCGCGAAACGTGGGGTGGGTGTGCTCCATCCACTCGGCCAGCGTATAGCCCTCGACGTAGTCCATCACGATGAAGAGGAGGCCCTCCTGGGGATCCTGCCAGCGCCCGTGAGCCCACACGCGGACGATGTGGGGGTGCTGGAGCAGGGTCAGGCAGGTGAGCTCGCGAAGGAGGCGGGCGTCCGTTTGCGCCGCGTCCCCGCTGCCAGCGCGGTGGAGCGCCAGCTTCAGGGCGAAGTACCGGCCCTCGATCACCACCAGGTACACCGCGCCGTAGGAGCCCTGGCCGAGCTTCCGCACCACCCGGTAGCCTTGGATGAGCGTCCCGGGGGGGAGGTTCGTTGGATCCAGCCTTGCGCCCATGCGGCGGGCCTCCGCGCGTCTGAATTTCCAGTTCATGGGGACACCACGAGCGTCGCGGACAGGCAGCGCTCCTCCGCGGTGTCACACAGCGTCAGGACATGCTTCGCGTCTGGCGCGAGGGGTGCACCGTTGATGGGCAGCTTCAGCTCGACGGCGAATTTTACTTTCTCACCAGGGGCCACGACTGTCCCTGAGGGGAGCACCACCCATGGTGACAGGGCGATGGAAGGGGCGAGGCGGGCACTGGCGGGCGTCCAGGGCGCAGGGCCCGTGTTCGTCACGGGCACCGTCAGCACCCACCAATGAGGCAACTTGTACATATCGCCGGTGGAGGGCGTGAGCGTGGCCGCGTTCGTCCTCCAAGTGATGTTGGTCCGCTGAATCTCGTCTTCGAGGTCACCAGATAGCGCCAGGGCGCCGGGGCCGGAGTCCTCGCACCGGGCCTGGGCCTCGCAGCGGGAGCGGGTGGCGGCCAGCTCGCGCTCGCACGCCGTGGCGGAGCGCTCCGGGTGGGCGAAGTCCACCCGCGTGTCCACCTCGGTGGGGTGGGAGACGAGCAGGAGCACGGCCTCGCGGCCGTCCGCGAACACGACGTGAAGCTCCAGGCGCTCCGTGGCGGCAGGGGCCAGGGCGGGTTCGAGGTAGATGGCGCTCTGGCCCACATCGAGGCGGGTGAAGCGCTTGCGGTCCTTCACCTGGGCGGTTGCCAGGGGGGCATCGAAGAGCAGGGAGGTGAGGACCCCCACGGCCACGCGCACCTGGGGCTTCGACTCGGAGGCGTCACGGGGGAGGGTGGCCTGGCGCTCCTTCTTCTCGCGCGGAGGTGGGCGTGGCTGGGCGGCCGTGGCGGCGGCCCAGAGCAGGCAGGTGGAGACGAGCAGCGCCGTACTGGGTAGGGACATTCCGGGAGGACCTCACACGTCCAGCCTACCAGAGCGCGAGGCGCGGCTGTGCAGGCCTGTCGCGCCCAGGTGAGGGCGCGAGCACGTGTGTCCCCAGGTGGCCGTCAGGGCTGCCAGTCTCTCTCGTATTGGTCCAATGGCGTGAAGTCTACGTTCCTGACCTTCGCCCGTTCGAACGCCTTCTTCAC